>CBHWEI010000233.1:0-6618 GCA_966112835.1 uncultured Acidimicrobiaceae bacterium | reverse complement strand
GTCGTGCAGGCTCACGTCGATCGCTGCCGTTGCTCGACTCGGAGCTCGGCCCGTCGCGACTGCACCTCGTCGGGCAGCGAGGCGATGTCGCCGCACCCCATCGAGATGCACACGTCGCCGTCGGTGAGCCGACGCGCCAGGAAGTCGACCAGGTCGGTGCGGCGCGGCATCCACACCAGCGGCGTGGTGGGGTGCGCGTCGAGGACCGCGTTCACCACCAGCTTGCCGGTGACGCCGGGGATGGGTGTGGTGCCCGAGGCGAAGATGTCGGTGAGCACCACCAGGTCGGCGTCGACGAACGCATCGCGGTACTCGGGCCACATGACGGCCATGCGGTTGAAGCGGTTCGGTTGGAACACGGCCACGACGCGCTTCCAGCCGTCGTCGCTGCCCTTCGCCGCGGCGAGCACGGCGGCGATCTCGTTGGGCAGGTGGGCGTAGTCGTCGACCAGCGTGGCGCCGCCGTCGACGGCGCGGATGTCGAAGCGGCGGGCGACACCACCGAACTTCGACAGGGCGGCCGCGGCCACCTCGAACGGGACGCCGATGGTGAGTGCCATGGCCAGCGCACCGGTGGCGTTGCGGACGTTGTGGATGCCGCGCAGCGGCAGCGCCACCGAGCCGAGCGTGGTGCCGTGGTGCACCACGTCGAACGTGAACGCGCCACCCGACGGGACGATGTTGGTGGCCACGTAGTCGGCGGTCGCACCGGTGCCGTAGGTGATGGCGCCGTGGCGGACGGCCAGCTCGGCGCAACGGGCGTCGTCGATGCACAGCACCTTCGGCCCGGGCACCTGGCCCAGATACTGGTCGAAGCCCTCGATGATGGCCTCGTAGGTGCCGTAGTGGTCGAGGTGGTCGACCTCGACGTTGGTGAGGATGGTGCCGTGCAGCGGCAGTTCCAGGTGGGTGCCGTCGCTCTCGTCGGCCTCGACCACCAGCCACTCGCCGCCGGTCCACTGAGCACCCGTGCCCATGTCGGTGACGTCGCCGCCGATGACGAAGTTCGGGCGCAACCCGGCCTGCGACAGGATGAGCATGAACATGGACGTGGTGGACGTCTTGCCGTGCGTGCCGGCCACCGCCAGCGACTTCGCCTGGGCGCAGATGCTGGCGAGCATGCCCGAGCGGTGCAGCGACAGCACCCCCGTGCGGCCGGCCTCGTCGAGCTCGATGTTGCGGGCCGGGATGGCCGTGGAATAGGTGATGGCGTCGCGGTCGTGCACCAGCGCACGGTCGTGCCCCACGGCCACGCGCACGCCGGCGGCGCGCACGCGGTCGAGCACGCTGCGCTCGCGGATGTCGCTGCCGGTGACGTCGTGGCCCATCTCGGCCAGGACGATGGCGATGGCGCTCATGCCAGGCCCGCCGACGCCGACCACGTGGTAGCGGCCGGGGCTGGACAGGTCGAGCGGGGCGACGGGCCTCATGCCCTGTTCCCCTGCTGGGCCACGCGTTCGACCAACTGCACCAGGGCGCCACTGCGGTGCGCGGCACCCGCCTCGTGGGCGCGGTGGGACATGACGGCCAGGCGGGCCCGGTCGGCCCGGAGGGCCTCGATCTCGGCCACCAGCCGGTCGACCGTGAAGTCGGGCTGTTCGATCATGAGGGCCGCACCCTGGTCGGCGAGCACCTTGGCGTTGTCGACCTGGTGGTTCTCGGCGGCGCCGGGCCACGGCACGATGATGGCGGGGGCGCCGGTGGTGGCGAGCTCGGCGATGGTCCCCGCACCCCCGCGCGTGACCATGAGGTCGGCGGCTGCGTACAGCTGCGGCATGCGGTCCTCGTACCCGATCACGCGATACAGGATGCCCGCTGCGCCGTCGCGAGCGGGCGCGGCCTGGTCGACGAACCGGTCACCCACCGCGTGGTACACCGCCAGGTCGCGTCGGTCCGCGAGTCGTTCCACGGCCTGCTCCACCACGGTGTTCACGGCGGCGGCCCCCTGGGAACCGCACATGACGGCCACGACGAACCGGTCGGCGGGCAGGTCGAACGCCTCGCGGGCGGCCGCCCGATCGGCCTCGCGGTCCACGGCCAGGATGGCCTGGCGCACCGGTGCGCCGGTGAGCTCGGCGTGCGGGAGGGGCGAGCCCTCGAACGCCACCGCCACTGCGGCCGCCTTCGGGGCGAGCAGCTTCGACACCAGGCCGGGCCGGCGGTCGTACGAGACCACGACGTACGGGATGCCCAGCCGCCGGGCGGCCCACGTGGCCGGGAAGCTGCCGTAACCGCCCACGTTCACGACCACCTTCGGCTGCAGGCGCTTCAGCAGTTCGGTGGCCTCGTGCGTGCTGCGGCGCAGCTTCGGGGCGACGGCCAGGTTGCGCGTGCTCAGGCTGCGCTGCAGGCCCACCACGTCGAGCAGCGTGTGCGGGTACCCGCTCTCGGGTGCCAGCCGGGTCTCGACGCCGCGCTGCGTGCCCACGTAGTGGATGTCGTCGCGGTCGTGACCGGCCGCGACCAGCGCCTCGGCGATGGCCAGGGCGGGCAGCACGTGGCCGGAGGTACCGCCTCCGGTGACCACCGCATACGTGCTCATCGGACGTTGCGGGCGACGTTCAGCAGCAGGCCCGTGGCCACCAGGGTGACGAACAGCGAGCTGCCGCCCGCGGAGAAGAACGGCAGGGTGAGACCGGTGACCGGCATCATGCCCGTGACGCCGCCGACGTTGATGATGGCCTGCACGACGAACCAGCCGACGATGCCGCCCGCGAGCAGGCTGTGGAACCGGTCGGGGGTGGCCAGCGCCACCTGGACTCCGGCGTAGGCGAGCACGAGGAAGCCGCCGAGCACGGCGACGACGCCGATCATGCCCAGCTCCTCGGCGACGACGGCGAAGATGAAGTCGCTGTGCGCGAGGGGGAGGAACTCGCCCAGCTTGTTCTCGCCACGGCCGACGCCCGACCCCGTGACGCCACCCTGCGCCATCGCGATCATGGCCTGCCAGGTCTGGTAGCTGAGATGGTCCTTGTGGGCGGCGATGTCGAGGAACGCGGTGAAGCGTGCCTCGCGACGAGGGCTGGACACCACGAACGCGCTGCCCACCGCAGCGCCCAGCAGGCCGGTGATGGTCATGGGCAGCAGCGGCGCACCGGCGATGAAGGCCATGAAGAACACGATGGACGCGAGGACGATCGCCGAACCCAGGTCGCCCTGCGCCAGGCACAGCGTGCAGGCGAGCGCGGCGAGCCCCAGCGCGGGGACGAGCGTGCGCATGATGTCGTGCATCTCGTCGCGACGGTTGGCGAGCAGGTTCGCGCAGGTGACCAGCAGGGCCAGCTTCAGGAACTCGCTGGGCTGGAAGTTGATGGGGCCGATGACCACCCACGAGCTGGCCTCGTTCACCCGGTCACCGATGGCCGGGAGGAAGGGCAGCACCATGAGGCCGCACGCCACCAGGAAGCCGGGCACCACGAAGGGGCGCCAGCGGCGGGTGGGCACGCGCATCGCCAGCCACAGCCCGATGGTGCCGAGCACGGCCCACATGAGCTGACGGTTGAACAGGCGCCACGGCGAGTTGCCCTTGTGGAACTGGCTGATGGACGTGGCCGAGAGCACCATCACCAGACCGAGCATGGTGAGCACGATTGCGACCACGGCGATGACGTAGAACGCGGTGGGGGGCGGCGGTGGCGGCGTGCGGCGCCCTTCGCCCTGCGTGGGGTGGCGGCGCATCGCGTCGGCACGGGCCAAGGCGGCGCGGCGACGGTCGCCGATGAGGCTGGACGACGAGGTCATGCCGACTCCTCCCCCACGTCGCTACCGGCGGCGAGCCGGGCGACGAGCTGCTTGAAGTCGTCACCGCGGGCCGGGTAGCCGCCGCCGGGGTACCAGTCGAAGCTCGCGCACGCGGGCGACAGCAGCACCACGTCGCCGGGTGTGGCGAACGAGGCGGCCAACTGCACGGCCTGGGCCATGGACGAGGCCACAGCGGTGGGGCGGTCGTCGCCGAACACCGCACGGAACGCCTCGACCACTTCGGGTCCGGCTTCGCCGAGACCGACGACCGCGCTGACGCGGTGCGCTTCGGTGGCCAGCGACGCGAGGTCGAGGCCCTTGTTGCGACCGCCGGCGAGCAGGACGATGCGCTCGAAGCCGCGGATGGCGGTGAGCGCCGCGTGCGGGCTGGTGGCCTTGCTGTCGTTGAACCACTGCACCCCGTCGATGGTGCCGAGCGGCTCGATGCGGTGCGGCGGATGACGGAAGCTGGCGAGCGCGGCGCGCACGTGGCCCGGCTGGGCGAGGCCGCTCTCGAGCACCAGGGCCGAGGCCGCGAGAGCGTTGGTGATGTCGTGCGGCAGGCGCCGCGTCATCTCGTCGACCGGGGCGATGGCGCCGCCGGGGCCCACCAGCCAACCGTCGGCCACGTGGTAGTCGGCGCCGCTGGCGGCGAACGTGCGGGTGATGCCGCCGGCGGCGACCAGGTTGCGCATGACGACGGGATCGTCGGCGAAGCCGATGGCCACGTCGGTGGGCCGGCGGTTGGCCCACATGCGCGCCTTGGCGGCCTCGTACGACGCCATCGACCGGTGCCAGTTCTGGTGGTCGGGGGCGAGGTTCAGCCACACCGATGCCTCGGCGCGGAACGCGTCGAGCCAGTTCAACCGGAAGCTGCTGCACTCCACCGCGAACACGTCGACGTCGTCGTCGAGCGCAGCGGCGAGCGGCACCTCGGTGTTGCCCACTGCGGCGGCGCGAAGGCCGGCCGCTTCGAGCATGTGCGCCGTGAGCAGCGTGGTGGTGGTCTTGCCGTCGGTGCCGGTGATGGCGAGCATGGGGCGCGGCCCACCGTCGCGGCGCTGTTCCCACTGGTAGGCGAGATCGATCTCGGTCTTCACCGGCACGCCCGCGGCACGTGCCGCGGCGATGACCGGGGCCGTCTCGGGCACGCCCGGCGCGGGGCACACGATGGCGACGTGCGCCATCAGGTCGGTCAGAGTCGACTCGTCGGGCCGTTCGATGAGCGTGGTGCCGAAACGCTGCGCCGCGGCCCGCTTGGCGTCGTCGGGCGCGTCGTCGGCGACGAACACGGTCCAGCCCCGCCGCACCAGTTGGGCGGCCAGCGCCTCACCGCTGAGGGCGATGCCGTGGACCAGTGCGGTCCTGCTCACGGAAGCCCGTCCGCGATGCGGGTGAAATCGGCGATGAAGATGGCCAGCGCACTGGCGACGAAGATGCCGCAGATGAGCCAGAAGCGGATGATGACCGTGGTCTCTGGCCAGCCGATGAGCTCGAAGTGGTGGTGGATGGGCGACATGCGGAACAGCCGCTTCTTGCGGCCCGACGCCTTGAACACGATCATCTGCACGGCGACCGAACCGGCCTCCATGACGTTGATGGCGCAGATGAGCACCAACAGCAACTGCGTGTTCGACGTGACGGCGAGCAGGCCCATGGCCGTGCCCAACGCGAGCGCGCCGACGTCGCCCATGAAGATGCGCGCGGGCGCGGCGTTGTACCAGAGGAAGCCACCGCAGGCGCCGGCGAACGCCGCAGCGAACACGGCGAGGTCGAGCGGGTTCACCACGTCGGGGTACACGGACGGGTTGCGGAACGCCCAGTAGGCGATGATGGTGAAGGCCAGGAACCCCATGCCGGCCGAGCCGCCGGCCAGGCCGTCCAGGCCGTCGGTGACGTTCACGGCGTTCGACGTGGCCCAGATGATGAGCGCGACGAACAGCACGAACAGCGGCCACGGCACGTGCCAGCCGGGGAAGTCCGAGCGGGTGAACGAGATGGTCTCGCTGACGCCCGTGGCGGCGACCAGCCACCATGCGATGCCCACCGACAGGCCGAACGTGATGTAGCTCTTCTTCTTCCAGAAGATGCCGCGGTTGTGCCGCTTGCGCACCTTGATGAAGTCGTCGAGGAACCCCATGGCGCCCATCACCAGCACGCCGACCCACATGATCATGGCCTGGTCGGAGAACGCGATGCCGGGCCGCAGGTGTGCCACCAGCCAGCCGATCATGGCGGCCACCACGATGGCGATGCCGCCCATGGTGGGCGTGCCCTGCTTGGCCATGTGGTGCTCGGGCCCCAGGTCCTCCTTGCCCAGGATGGGTTGCCCCGCCCCGGCCTTGCGGAAGAACCCGATGAGGAACCGGGTGCCGAACAGGGCGAGCAACATGGCGGTCGCCCCGGCGATCATGACGGCGATCACTGCGCTGCCTCCAGCAGTTCGCGCGCAACGGCGCGATCGTCGAACGGAACGACATCGGACCCGATGGTCTGCGACGTCTCGTGGCCCTTGCCGGCGATCAGCACCAGGTCGCCGGCGCGGGCGCTCTGGAACGCCGCAGCGAAGGCTCGGCGTCGGTCGGGCTCACTCACAATGCGGCCACGGTAGTCGCCGGGTACCCCTTGGATGATGGCATTGACGATCTCGAGCGGGTCCTCGGATCTGGGGTTGTCCGACGTGACGACCACCTGATCGGCCATGGTGGCCGCCACTTCACCCATCTCCGGACGCTTCTCGCGGTCGCGGTCGCCGCCGCAGCCGAACACCACGATCACCCGTCCCTTGCCGGCGACGGCCCGCGCCGCACCGAGTGCTTCACGGAGGCCGTCGGGGGTGTGGGCGAAGTCGACGATGACGTCGAAGGGCTGTCCGGC
>CBHWEI010000232.1:0-6632 GCA_966112835.1 uncultured Acidimicrobiaceae bacterium | reverse complement strand
CTCAGCGCCTCGCCCTCCAGCGACCCGGTGGTGCCGTCGCTGTCGGTCCACGAGACCGGCCCGAACCAGTCGTCGCCTTCGATGACGATGTGCCGCCGCTCGCAGAAGACCTCCACCCGGCGCAGGCTGGGCCGCGCCAGGTTGTCGTGCCACACGCTGTTCAGCACACCCGTGGCGCCGTTGGTGAAACGCAGCGACGCCGTGGCCACGTCTTCGATGCCGTCGAGCTGGTGGAAGTTCGCAGTCTGCGCGCTGAGGCGCTCGATGTCGCCCACCAGGTAGTGCAGCATGTCGACGTCGTGGATGCTGTGCTCGAGCAGCGTTCCGGCGCCCACCAGCGACTTGTCGCCGCGCCAGGTGCTGGCGTAGTGGCCCTGGATGGGGATGAACTGATCGTCGCGGAACACGACGGTCATCACCCGCCCGGCGGCGGCCTCGTCGATGAGGTGCTTGGCCCACACGTAGGCGGGAGAGCGGCGCAGCACCAGGCCCACCTGGTGCACCACGCCGGCCGCGTCGGCCTGCTCGGCCATGCGCTGCGCCTCGGTCGTGGTGAACGCCAGCGGCTTCTCGCAGAACACGTGCTTGCCCCGCGCGGTCGCGGCCTCCAGCAAGGTGGGGTGCGAGTTGGTCCACGTGCAGATGTACACCGCGTCACAGCCGTCGATCACCTCGTCGACGGTGGCGCACACGGTGTGGCCGCTCGCCGCGGCGAACGCGGCGGCGCGCTCGCCGTCGGGGTCGTACACCCCGGCACGCACGACGTCGGCGCCGCTGTGCTTCAGGCTCTTCGAGTGGTAGGTGGCGATGAGGCCGGCTCCCAGGAAGCCGATGCGCAGCGGTGTGGTCACGGTGGGAGAGCTTGTCAGACCGGGTCGCCACCGAGCACGACGGCACGGTCGGCGATGAGGTCGGCCTCGTCGTGGTCGTGCGTGACCAGCACGGCCGTGGTGCCGGTGCGGCGCAGCACGTCGGCCAGTTCTCCGGCCAACCTGTCGTGCAGTTCGCGATCCAGGCCGGTGAGCGGTTCGTCCAGCAGCAGCACCGCCGGCGCCGGGGCAAGCGCGCGGGCCAGCGCGACGCGCTTCGCTTCACCGCCGCTCAGGGTGGTGACCCGGCGGTCGCCGAAACCGGCGAGGCCGACCAGCTCCAACATCGCCGCGGTCCGTGCCGTCACCTCGCGACGATCGGCACCTGCCATGCGCGGACCGAAGCCCACGTTGCCGGCCACGTCGAGGTGTGGGAACAGCTGCTCGTCCTGGAACATCAGGCCGATGCGGCGCCGGTGCGGTGCGAGGTGGGTGACGTCGACGCCGTCGAGCACCACCGAGCCGGAGTCGGGTGTGAGCAGCCCGGCGACGACGCGGAGCAACGTGCTCTTACCAACCCCCGACGGCCCGCGCACGGCGAGCACCTCGCCCGTGGCCACGGCGAGCGACAGCCGGTCGAGCACGGCGCGATCGCCGAAGCGCACCGTGAGGTCAGCGACCTCGAGCATCGAGCACCTCCTGTCGATCGGCGGCGACGATGACCAGCGATGTCACCACGAACAGCACCGCGGCCAGTGCGAACGCCTGAGCGCGGGGCACGTCGCCGGTGCGGGCCAACAGTTGGTCGATGGCGATGGGCATGCTGTCGCGACCCGAGCGCGTGAGGAACGTGGTGGCCCCGAACTCACCCAGCGAGATGGCCGCGGCGAACCCGGCGCCGGCGGCGAGCGGGCGCCAGGCGCGACGCACCTCCACCTCGTACCAGGCGCGCAACGGGCTGGCCCCCAAGGTGACGGCGGCCGCGCGTTGGTCGGCGGGAACGGCGCGCAGCACCGGCACCACGCTGCGCACCACGAACGGCGTGGCCACCAGGGCATGGCCCAGCGGTACCAGCCACCACTTCGCCCGCCAGTCGAACGGTGCGGTGTCGAACGTGATGAGCATGCCCAGGCCGATGGTGACGGCCGACGTGCCGAGGGGCAGCATCAGCCCCACGTCGAGCAGGCGCCCGTGGCGTCGTGCGGCGGCAATGGCGAACGAGGCGAGGCCGCCCAGCACCACGCTGATGACGGTCGCGACCACGGCGAACCGCAACGACACGGCGAGCGATGCCAACGGGTCGACTCCCAGGCTGATGCCGGGACGCACCTCGTTGTCACCCAGCGTGCGCCATGCCGTGAGCGACCACGTGCCACCGGGGCGGAACGAGCGCAGCACCATGGCCACGATGGGCACGGCCATGGCCGCCACGGTGGCGATCACCACCGCCGGCACCCAGCGCCGCTCGGCGCGGCTGCGCGGCCGACGGGTGGACGTACCGCCGCGGACCGTCACGGCCGCCCGCCGCTGCCAACGAGCGCTCCACCACACCACGGTGGCCAGCACCAGCAGCTGCAGCACCGACAGCACTGCGGCTCCGTCGACGTCGCCCAGGGTGGTGGCGCGCCGGGCGATCTCGACCTCGAGCGTGCGGTGTGCCGGGCCGCCGAGCAGCTTCACCACACCGAACGAGGTGAAGGTGAACAGGAACACCACGCCCGCCGCGGCCCACAGCGCCGGACGCAACAGCGGCAGCACCACGTGGCGCAGCACCTGCGCCGGAGTGGCGCCCAGCGTGCGGGCGGCAGCGGTCAGGTCGGTGGGCAGCACCGACCACATCGCGCCCACCAGTCGCACCATCACGGCCACGTTGAAGAACACGTGGGCGACGACCACGGCGATGGCGGTGTCGTGCAGGGAGCGGGGGAGGAGCGCCAGGAACGCCGCACCCACCACGACGGTGGGCAGCATGAACGGCACGGTCACCACGGCCAGCGCGCCGCGCCGCCCGGGGAAGCGATACCGCGCCAGCACGTACGCGGGGGCGAAGCCGACCACCAGCGTGAGCGCTGTGCTGACCGCAGCCTGCCAGGTGGTGAACCACAGCACCGCGCCGATGCCCGGCGCGCGCAGCGTGTCGCCCACCGACGACGGTTGCAGCACGCGCGCGAGCAACGTCGCCAGCGGCCACGCGTAGAACAGCAGCAACCCCACCACCGGTACCGCGGCCAGCGCGGGCACCGTCCAGCGCGGCAGCCGCGTCAACGCTGCACGATCGCGGCCCACTGCTCCTGCCACTGCTGCCGGTTCGCGGCGATGCGCTCGGGGTCCATGGTGAACGGGTCGCCGGCCACGCTGGAGTACGTGGTAAACGCCTCGGGCAGCGGCACCTTCGGGTCCACCGGGTAGACGAACAGCGTCAGCGGCATCTCCTTCTGGAACTGCTCGCTGGTGAGGAAGGTGACCAGCTTCGCCGCGGCGGCGGCGTGCTTCGTGCCGCGCAGCACGCCCGCGTACTCGAGTTGCCGGAAGCACGTGGCGTCGACGCTGGCGGTCGGTGCGGTGTCCACCGGCGGATCGGCGAACAGCACTTCGGCGGGCGGGCTGCTGGCGTAGCTGACCACGAGCGGCTTGGTGCCCTTCGAACCGCCGGAACCCGAGAACTGCTCGTAGTACGCGGTCTCCCACGAGTCGACCACCTCCACCCCGTTCGCCGTGAGGTCGGTCCAGTACTGCTGCCAGCCGTCGTCGCCGAAGTGGGCGATGGTGCCCAGCAGGAACGCCAGGCCGGGCGACGAGGTGGACGGGTCCTCCACCACGAGCAGGTCCTTGTACTGCGGCTTCGTCAGGTCGTCGAGGGTGGCCGGCGGGTCGATGCCCTGGTCGGTGAACCAGCCGATGTCGTAGTTGATGCACACGTCGCCGAAGTCCACCTGGGTGGGTTCCCCGTCGAACACCTTGCCGTCCACGGCTGCTGACAGCAGCGTGTTGTCGACGCCCCACATGACGTCGCCCTCGGGGTTGCCGGCGGTGAGCACCGCCTTCGACACCATGGTGCCGGTGTCGCCGGCGGTGACGATGTCCACGGTGATGCCCGTGTCCTTCGCGAACGCGGCGAGGGCGTCGTTCAGCGCGGTGCCCTCCTTCGGGAACGAGTCGTACGCCACCAGCGTGATCGTCACCGGTCCCGAGCCGGCGCTGTCGTCGCTGCCGCACCCGGCGAGCGTTGCGGCGACCGCGAGCACGGTGGCCGCGGCGAGGAACTGCCGCCGCCTCATGCCGGCACCACCACGGTGACCACGCCCTGCGCTGCCGAGACCCTGATCTCGTCGTCCACTGCCACGTTGCTGACTCCTCTCGATTCGTGCCCGCCCAGGCGGTCGTCCTGCAGTTCCCACCGTCCGCCGCGCACCGTCAGCCCTTCGACCGCGCCGTGCAGGGCGAGCACCGAGAACGTGCGACCGGCGTCGATGGGCACGGCCCGCACGCGGTCGCGCACGAGAACCGCCGAGGTGGCGCCGATGTACGCACTGAGGTGCGCGGCCGGCGCCAGCGACGGGTGGCCCAACGCCAGCAGCGTGCCGAGCAGATGGTCCAGGCGGTCACCCTGGCCGGCCAGCAGGAGGATGCCGTGCAGGTCGTCGACCTCCATGGCACACGCGAGCGCGAGTTCCGTGTCGGTCTGGTCCTTGTCGGGCGACGCCTCGCGGATGTCGACACCGTTCGCGTACGCCCACATCCGACCGCGCGAGCTGATGCTGTCCATGTCGCCCACCAGCACGGTCGGCGTCAGGCCGGCCGCGACCGCGTGGTCCAGCCCACTGTCGGCGGCGAAGACCACCGCGTCGTCGGGCACGGCCGCGACGGCGCTCGGGTGCAGCGCCCCTCCTCCGATGACCACCGCCACGTACGGCATGTTCCACTCCCTCCGCTGGCATTACCCAGATCAGGTTCTCGGGTCGGTGGCGTGACCACCCTCTCAGCCCGTCGAGCGAGCTCCCCGTGTTCGGTTGCCGCCGAGCCTAGCGGCGCGACTGGATGGTGACCATGGCGAGCCCCAGGATGACCAGGGCCATGCCCACGATCTGGATGCCCACCACCGTGCTGCCCAGGAACAGCACCGACCACAGCACGGCCAGCGCCGGCTGCGACACCTGCGAGATGCTGATGACGCCGATGGGCACGTGGCTCTGTGCGAACACCATCAGCCCGTGCGCCATGGTGCCGGTGAGCACACCGAGCACCACGATGAACACCACCGACCGCCACGTCACCTGCGTGAGCGATCCGGGGAACACGAACAGCCCCAGCGGCAGGATGACGACGCTGGCGATGGGGGTGATGGCCGCCATGATCGACGCCACGGTGCGGCCCTGGCGCAGGCTGCGGCTGGTGAGCAGATAGGTGGCCCACAGGCAGGTGGCCGCGGCCACCCACGACACGCCCACCCAGCTGAACTCGCCGGTGGGCGGCGCGTTGAACAGCACCAGCCCCAACCCCACCAGCGACAGCAGACCCCACACCAGCGCACCGGCACGCATGCGCTCCTTGAACACCACGGCGCCCAGGGGCACCACGATGAGCGGTGTGAGCGAGCCTGTGAACTCGGCGCTGGCGACGGTGGTCTTGGTGACGCCCGTGAAGAAGAACGTGATGTTCAGCCCGAAGGCGAGGCCCGGCAGCAGCGCGGCGCGGATGTCGTCCCACCGCAGCCAGCGGTGCTCGGTGGCGCGCAGGATGCCGATCCAGATGACGCTGCACAGCAGCATGCGCCAGAACGCGACGGTGACGCCCGGCGTGTGGGCGAGCTTCACCAGCGTGCTACCCGCGCTGAACGACAGGATGGCGACGCCGAGCGCGAGGAACCCGAGCGTCCGCCCCTGTGCGTTGCGAAGTCGGGCGGGCGCCGAGGGGGCGACCCGGCTCACTCGGTGAGCTTCCGGCGGATGTCCGGCTCGATGTAGACGATGTCGGCGATGGGGACCGCAGCGCGGAGGTTGGCCTCGGTGTCGTCGATGGCGCGAGCCAACTCCTCGACCGTGAGCGAGTGGTCGTAGTCGATCTTCGCCGCGACCAACAGGTCGTCGGGGCCGAGGTGCATGGTGCGCAGGTGGATGAGGCTGTTCACCTGCGTGGTGGCCGCGATGGACGACTGGATGGCCTCGAGGTCCTCGTCGCTGGCGGCCTCGCCGATGAGCAGACCCTTCATCTCGATGGCCAGCACGATGGCGATGGCGACGAGCAGCAGACCGATGGCGATGGAGCCCACCGCGTCCCAGCGGGCGTTGCCGGTGAGCTCGGCCATGGTGAGGCCGAACAGCGCGAAGAACAGGCCCAGCTCGGCGCCGACGTCCTCCAGCAGCACCACCGGCAGCTCGGGAGCCTTCGCCGTGCGGATGTACTGCCACCAGCCACGGCCGTGGCGGACGTGGTTGGCTTCCTTCACCGCGGTGCGCAGCGAGAACGACTCGAGCGCGATGGACACGCCGAGGATGACGTACGCGACGACCGCGTTCTCGATGTCGTGCGGATGGAACAACTTCTGGATGCCCTCGTACAGCGCGAACAGACCGCCCATGCTGAACAGCACCAGCGCCACCACGAACGCCCAGAAGTAGCGCTCGGGGCCGTAGCCGAAAGGGTGGGCGCGGTCGGCCGCACGCTTGCCGCGCTTGCCGCCGAGCATGAGCAGACCTTGGTTGCCGGTGTCGGCGACGCTGTGCGCCGCCTCGGCGAGCAAGCCCGCGGACCCCGTGATGAGGAACCCTGCGAACTTGGCGATGGCGATGCCGAGGTTCGCGAAGAACGCGGCGATGATGGCTT
>CBHWEI010000231.1:0-6686 GCA_966112835.1 uncultured Acidimicrobiaceae bacterium | reverse complement strand
CGGCCGACGGCCAGTCGGTGAGGTGCACGCTGCGCTCGCCGGTGAGGCCGGTGTGCACCTCTTCGGTGACCAGCGGCAGCAACGGCGCGAGGACGCGGGTGAGCACCACGAGCACGGTGTGCAACGTGTCGATGGCGTCCTGGTCGCCCGCCCAGAAGCGGTCGCGGCTGCGGCGCACGTACCAGTTCGTGAGCGCGTCGAGGAACGCCCGCACCGAACCGCACGCGGCGAACAGGTCGTACTCGTCGAGGGTGGTGGTCAGCTCGGCCACCAGGTCGTGTGTCTTGGCCAGGATGTAGCGGTCGAGCACGTCGGTGCTGTCGGTGCGGAACGTGCCGGTGGTGCCGGCCGCGTTCGCGTAGAGGGACAGGAAGTAGTACGTGTTCCAGATGGGCAGGATGACCTGGCGCACCGTGTCGCGGATGCCGTCCTCGGTGACCACCAGGTCGGTGCCCCGCAGGATCGGCGAGCTGAGCAGGTACCAACGCATGGCGTCGCTGCCGTACGTGTCGAACACCATCATCGGGTCCGGGTAGTTCTTCAGCGTCTTCGACATCTTCTGGCCGTCGTCGCCCAGGACGATGCCGTGGCTGACGCAGGTGTTGAAGCTGGGCCGGTCGAACAGCGCGGTGGCCAGCACGTGCAGCGTGTAGAACCAGCCGCGGGTCTGGCCGATGTACTCGACGATGAAGTCGCCCGGGTAGTGCCCCTCGAACCACTCGCGGTTCTCGAACGGGTAGTGCACCTGGGCGAAGGGCATCGAGCCGCTCTCGAACCAGCAGTCGAGCACTTCGGGCACGCGCCGCATCATCGACTTCCCGGTGGGGTCGTCGGGGTTGGGGCGCACGAGGTCGTCGACGTAGGGGCGATGGAGGTCGGTGACCGACACGCCGAAGTCGCGCTCGAGGTCGGCGATGCTGCCGTACACGTCGAGGCGCGGGTACTCGGGGTCGTCGCTCTTCCACACCGGGATGGGCGAACCCCAGAACCGGTTGCGGCTGATGCTCCAGTCGCGGGCGTTGGCGATCCACTTGCCGAAGCTGCCCTCCTTGATGTGCTCGGGCACCCAGCGGATCTGCTGGTTGAGCTCGACCATGCGGTCCTTGAACTTGGTGACCTCCACGAACCACGAGCTGATGGCGCGGTAGACGAGCGGCTCGCTGCAGCGCCAGCAGTGCGGGTACGAGTGGTTGTACGAGTCGTGGCGCACCACCACCCCACCGCGGCTCTTCAGTTCCTTGATGACCTCGGGGTTGGCGTCGAACACGTGCACGCCCTTCCACGGGGTGATCTCGGCCGTGTATCGGCCGTGCTCGTCCATGGGGCACACCGTGGGGATGCCCACGGCGTTGCAGGCGTTCTGGTCCTCCTCACCGAAGCCGGGCGCCATGTGCACCACGCCGGTGCCGTCCTCGGTGCTGACGAAGTCGGCGGCCACCACATGGAAGGCGTTGGGCGTGTCGGCCAGGAACGGGAACAGCGGCTTGTACTTGCGGCCCACCAGGTCGGCGCCGGCGAGCGTGCCGACGCGGGTGGCGTTGGCGAGCTCCTTCTCGTACGCGCCCAGGCGGGCTTCGGCGAGCAGGTAGCGGACGCCGTCCTCCTCCATCACCGCGTACTCCACCTCGGGCCCGACGGCGAGCGCGAGGTTCGCCGGCAGCGTCCACGGCGTGGTGGTCCAGGCCAGGATGCGCTCGCCGGTCTCCAACTCGAACGCCACCGTGAGCGCCGGGTCCTGCCGGTCGCGGTAGACGTCGTCCATGCGCGTCTCGGTGTTGCTGAGCGGCGTCTCACAGCGCCAGCAGTAGGCCAGCACGCGGAAGCCCTCGTACACGAGGCCCTTGTCGAACAACGTCTTGAAGGCCCACATGACGCTCTCCATGTAGGAGGTGTCGAGGGTCTTGTAGTCGTTCTGGAAGTCGACCCAGCGGGCCTGACGGGTGACGTAGCGGTGCCAGTCGTCGGTGAAGCGCAGCACGCTGGTGCGGCACGCGTCGTTGAACTTGTCGATGCCGAAGCGGGTGATCTCGGGGTGGCCGCTGATGCCCAGTTCCTTCTCGGCGACCACCTCGGCCGGCAGGCCGTGGCAGTCCCAGCCGAAGCGGCGGTGCACCTGCTGACCGCGCATGGTGCGGTAGCGGGGCACGGCGTCCTTCACGAAGCCGGTGAGCAAGTGGCCGTAGTGCGGCAGACCGTTGGCGAAGGGAGGGCCGTCGTAGAACACGTACTCGTCGGCACCGGCGCGCTGGTCGATGCTGGCCTGGAACGTGCCGTCGGCGTCCCAGCGCGTCAGGATGTCGCGCTCGAGCGCCGGGAACGAGGGTTGCGGTGTGACGTTCGGGTAGGCCATGGCGTGCTCCTGGGACGTGCTCCGGGTGCTCCCGGATTCGGATTCCCAGGGACGAGCCGGAGCCCGCGGTACCACCCTGCTTGCCGCCGATCCACGGATCGGTGCCACTCGTGTTCGCCAGCGATGTCGGGCTGGACCCGTCCGGTTCTACTGGGACGACCCGCACCCTGGGGTGTGGGACCGGCCGTTCTTCCGGAGGCTCGGAGGTGATGGCCTCGTCGTCGCCGTGGGCATCAATGCTAGCGGGGCGAGCCCGCCGGGGTCACTGCAGTTCTTCGTCGTCGATGTGGAACGGGTCGGGCAGCGGCGGAATGGTGGGGCGCGGCATCTCGCCGGTGATCTCGCCCGTGATGTCCTCGATGGGGCCCTGCGCCGTACGACCCTGGGCGACCTCCTCGTCGAGCATCTTCCACACCTGCTCGTGCGGGTCGATGTCGATGGGCGGCGTGGGTGCCGCGGGCGGCGCCTCGATGGCCTCGGTGGGGTCGTCGGCGATGGCCGATGCCACCGGTTGCACGTTGGGCGGCAGTTCCTCGCCGCTGGCCGACAGCAACGGACGACGCATGTCGCCCAGGCCGCCGGGGACCCGCTCGACCATCTCCTGCAGCTGCACCGCGGCGTCGCGCAGGCGCTCGCGCTGGGCGAGGATGTACTGCTCGAGGTGGTCCACGTCGGACAGCAGGAAGTCGCGGCGGGCGAGCAGCGACTGCACTTCGTTCTCGGCCTTCACCCGCTCGTCCTCGGCCGCGCGGCGCGCCTCGAAGCGCGCGTCGTCGACGGTCTTGGCGGCCATGGTGCGGGCCGTGTCGAGCACGCGGCCGGCTTCGTCGCGGGCCTTGCCCAGGATGCCGTCGGCCTCGATGCGGGCCTCGGCCACCGTCTGGTCGGCGGTGCGCTGGGCGAGCAGCAGCGTGCGACTGATGACCTCGGTGTCGCCGCTCGACACGGGCGCGGGTGCGGCGGCCGGCGCGGCGCCGGACTGCACCTGCTGCGACACCTCCTGCAGCTTGGCGACCGCGGCGCGAGCACGCGCTTCCATTGCGGTGGCCTGGTTCTGCGCGAACTCGACCGCGCTCGCCACCTGCTCCTTGAAGGCATCGACCTCTTCGGGGTCGTAGCCCCGCTTGACCAGTTTGAAACCGGTGCTTCGAACGGCTTGGGGGCTCATCTCCATGGCGACGATGTTACGCGCACACGGCGCGTCGTGCCGGTGATGAGAAGGAGGTTCTAGATGCCGTAGCCGGTGTTGTCGTATCCGGTGGGACGCGACGGCGGCTTCAGCAGGTACACGCCGGTGGCGACCTTCTCCATGGTGCCGTCGAGCGCGTAGCAGAGGCCACTGGCGAAGTCGATGAGGCGACGCGACACTTCGCGATCGGTGGCCTCGAGGTTCATGATGACCGGCTGGCCTTCCTTGAACTTGTCGGCGAGCTCCTGCGCGGCGTCGAAGCGACGCGGGCGCACGGTGTGCGGGTCCGCACCGGTGGCGCCTGCAGCCGGGCGGGTGGCCGCGGGCGGCCGCGGGTTGATGGGGCGCGGCTGGACGTTGCTGTCGTCGGTGGGCGGCACGGGACGGCCGCGGTTGGTGCCGTCGTCGCGCGTGGGGAAGCTGGGACGGGCCGGCACGGGGCGCACGGCCTCGGCCTCGTAGTCGTTGCCGTACGAGCGCGACGAGCGCTGCGGCTCTTCACGCGGAGGACGCGTCGCACGCGGAGCGCGCTCGGGCTCGGGCGCCACTTCGTAGTCGTCGTAGGCATCGTCGGGTCCGAGGCCCAGATAATCCATCGCCTTTTTCCACATCGACATTCCCTGCCCTCCTGCGACGCGCAGGCTATCGCACCAGCGTGCTCAAGGGGGGACGTGCGCCGAACAGCGCGCTCCCCACGCGAACGCGCGTGCTGCCTTCCTGGACCGCGACCTCGAGGTCGTCGGTCATTCCCATGGACAGCTCGGCCAACCCCAGCCGGTCGACCAACGAACGCACGGCACGGAACCCGGGGCGGGCCGCTTCGGGCCCACCGTCGGTCGGGCCCACCGTCATGAGGCCGCGCACCTCGAGTCCGGCTGCGAGCGCGGTGTCGAGCAGTGCGGGCACCTCGGCGAGCGGGCAGCCGCCCTTGCCCTCCTCCCCCGCTGTCGACACCTGCAGCAGCACGGTGGCACCGGGGACACGCTTGGCGAGCTCGGCCACCAGCGACGGCCGGTCCACCGTCTCGTACACGGTGACGACGGGAGCGAGCAGGCGCACCTTGTTGGTCTGCAGTTGGCCGATGAAGTGCACCCCGAACGGCAGTGGCGACGACGGTGCGCCCAGCTTGGCGACCACCTCCTGCGCGTAGTTCTCGCCGACGGCACCGCAGCCGGCGCGGTACGCGGCCCAGCACGCCTCGACCCCGAACGTCTTCGTCACCGGCAGCACTTCGACGTCGACGCCGCCGGCGCGGGCGATGCGGTCGCGCACGAGCGCCAGTCGTTCGGCCACCAGCGCGTCGAGGTCAGCGGAGTCGCTCATTGCACCTCCATCATGCGCACGGTCATGACATGTCGACCAGCATCCCCGCGGCGGTGCGAGCACCAACTCGTGGAGCAGCGGGTGCACGACGCTGTGCCGGCGTTGTGGAGCAGGTCGACGCCCACCTCGGCGAGTGCGGCGGCGACGACCGCGGGCATGTGCAGCGACGGCGTACCCCACGTGGTGGTGGCCGCGACCTGTGGGCCGAACCGACGCACGAACCGGTCGAGCAGGTCGGGGCCGAACTCGTAGCAGCAGCCATGGATGCACGGCCCCAGCACCGCGGTGACGGCCGTGGCGTGCATGGCCTGCACGGTGCGCTGCAGCACGCCGTCGATCGCGCCCTTCCACCCGGCGTGGGCCACGGCCGCCACGCCGGTGCCGTCGGCGCGCTCGCCGAGCAGCGCCACGGGTGCGCAGTCGCCCACCCACACGGCCAGCACGGCACCCGGCACCGCAGTGACCGCGGCGTCGCCCACGGCACCATCGTGCTCACCGGGGCGCGTCACCTCGCACACGTCCACGCCGTGAACCTCGTCGAGTTGCGTCCAGGGACCGGGCGCGAACGACTGGCGTCGATGGGCGAGCACGACCGGTGGGACGTGCTCGAGATGGAAGTCGCCGTCGACGACGGTGCTGATGCGGACGTGCGCGACCAGGTGGCCGCACTGGATGCGCAGGGTCGGTGCCTCGGTCAGGTCACTTCAGGAACGACGGGACGTCGAAGTCGTCGTCGCCGTCGTCGAGCGGGTCTTCCTGCTCGTCGGCGAAGAGGTCCTTCAGCGTGGACGCCGGCTTGGCGTCGGGCACGGCCTTCACCACCGGGCGGGTGGCGTTGCCCTGGTTGGCGCCACTGTCCCAACGGTCGAACCCGGCGGCGATGACGGTGACCTTCACCTCGTCGCCCATCTCGTCGTCGATGACGGTGCCGAAGATGATGTTCGCGTCCTGGTGGGCCACGCCGTGGATGATCTCGGCGGCGGCGTTCATCTCGAACAGGCCCATGCTGGACGGGCCGGTGATGTTCAGCAGGATGCCACGGGCGCCGTCGATGGCGGCCTCGAGCAGCGGGCTGCTGATGGCGGCCTTCGCGGCGGTGACGGCGCGGTTCTCGCCGCTGGCCTGGCCGATGCCCATGAGGGCCGAGCCGGCGCTGGAGAGGATCATCTTCACGTCGGCGAAGTCGGTGTTGATGAGACCCGGCGTGGTGATGAGGTTGGTGATGCCCGACACGCCCTGCAGGAGCACCTCGTCGGCCATCTTGAACGCGTTGAGCACGCTGGTCTTCTCGTTGGCGACGGTGAGCAACCGGTCGTTCGGGATGACGATGAGCGTGTCGACCTTCTCCTTCAGCCGCTGGACGCCGGTGTCGGCCTGCACGGCGCGACGGCGACCTTCGAAGCTGAACGGACGGGTGACCACACCTATGGTGAGCGCGCCCATGGTGCGGGCGACCTCGGCGATGACCGGCGCGGCACCGGTACCGGTGCCACCGCCCTCGCCGGCGGTGATGAACACCATGTCGGCGCCCTTGATCATCTCCTCGATCTCGTCGCGGTGGCTCTCGGCCGCGTTGCGGCCCACGTCGGGGTCGCTGCCCGCGCCGAGGCCACGGGTGAGGTCACGGCCGATGTCGAGCTTCACGTCGGCATCGCTCATGAGCAACGCCTGCGCGTCGGTGTTGACGGCGATGAACTCGACGCCCTTCAACCCGGCATCGATCATGCGGTTGACGGCGTTGACACCGCCACCACCCACGCCGATCACCTTGATGACGGCGAGATAGTTCTGGGGAGCGGCGGCCATCAGCGGCACCTCCGATGA
>CBHWEI010000230.1:0-6724 GCA_966112835.1 uncultured Acidimicrobiaceae bacterium | reverse complement strand
CGTACAGCTTGGCGTCGTACCACGGCACGGTCTCGACGATCTTGGCGGTGCAGATGAGCGCACCCTGCTCGCCGTGCATGAACTGGCTCAGGCTCCAGTTCTTGCTCTCGATGTTGAACTCGAGCCACTTCTTCTCGTCCCACTTCTCGACCGGCGTGCCGATGAAGGTGTTGGGGTCGAGGCCGGTGCCGATGAGCTCGCGCTCCTCGATGGCGCACTTCTCGACGTCGACGTCGAGGTGCCACGGCAGGTCGGTGGTGGCGTTCCACTGGCCGGTCTTGGCCTTCTCGTACAGCTTGCGCAGTGCGGGGCGCTGCAGCGTGTAGTCCCACGTGAAGATGGTGTCGGCATTGTTCTTCACCACGTGCTCGACCTCGTTCGGGTCGGCGTTGGGGATGGCGAGAATGGCATCGATGTCGTTGATCTCGGACCGGCCGATGATCTCTTCGTTGGTGTTGTGGGTGACGGTCATTGCAGGCTCCTGTTGCTGTGGTGCAGGGGTCGATGGGTTACTGACGGATGAGTGGTGTGAACGCGGGAAGGACGAAGGTGGCGATGAACGTGCGGGCCCGTTCGGGGTCGCCCAGGTCGACGTGGTCGGACGGGGCGAGGAAGTAGCTGATGACCAGTCGGGCCAGCAGCTCGACCAGGCGGGCGCTGTCGCGCCGCGGCAGGTATTCGTCGACGAGGGGCACCAGGAACACGGTGGCGACGCGGATGATGCGCGGCAGGCCGTCGACGGTGAGCGATGTGAGGGTCTCGCCGGGCTCGCTGGCGAGCATGACCGCGAGGTGCTGGTCGGCGCGCAGCTCGTGCGTCGCGGCGACGACGGTGTTGACCAACAGGTCCTCGAGCGTGTCGACGTGCTCGAGGTGGCCGGCCAGACGGGTGAAGAACTCTTCCAACTCGCGCACGCGCAGGGCCTCGAACAGCACGTCCTTGCCGCCGGGGAACATGCGGTACAGCGTCGCCCGCGACACGCCGGCCTCGGCCGCGATGTCGTCGATGGTGAGCTTGGACATGCCCCATCGTTCGATGCAGCGCTTGGCTGCATCGAGCACACGCGACTCGACCCCAGAGTGATTGATCCCCGTGGCGGACGCGGCGACCGAGGCCGTGTTCGTCATCGCCTGAGACACTAAGACGGTTTCCGTCTCACCGTCAAGGCAAGATTTCCACCCGATCTCCATCCGGAATACCCGACTGATCTGGTCGGCTTTCGGTCGCCGCTGCTATTCTCTTCGGGTCAGTGCACGGCACTGCCTCCCGTGAACAAAGGAGTTCCATCCACATGAAGCGCCAGATCATCGCGCTCCTCGCCGCCGGCGGCGTCCTGTTCGCCGCATGCGGCAGCGACAGCGAGTCGTCGGCCAGCACCGCTGCCGACTCGACCGCGGCCCCCACCACCGCCGGCAACGGCGGCTCCGACGCCAAGGCCTGCGCCGAGGGCAAGACCCTCGAGGCCGGCACGCTCACCATCGCCACCGGCGACCCGGCGTTCCCGCCCTACGTCATCGACGACAAGCCCGAGTCCGGTCAGGGCTTCGAGGCCGCGCTCGCACTGGCCGTCGCCAAGGAGCTGGGCTTCGAGGGCGACACCGTGAAGTGGGTGCGCACGTCGTTCGACACCGCCGTCGCCGGCAGCGACAAGAACTTCGACTTCAACCTGCAGCAGTTCACCATCAACGACGAGCGCAAGCAGGTCGTGTCGTTCAGCGACCCGTACTACACCGCCAACCAGGCGCTCATCGGCTACGTCGACGGCCCGGCGAAGGACGTCAAGTCGCTCGCCGACCTGAAGAGCCTGAAGCTCGGCGCGGCCGCCGGCACCACGAGCCTGCAGTACATCACCGACGTCATCAAGCCCGACGTCGAGCCGTTCGCGTTCAACAGCAACGCCGACGCCAAGACCGCGCTCGACAACAAGCAGATCGACGCCATCATCTCCGACCTGCCCACCGCCATCTTCTGGGCGGCCGTGGGCAGCGAGAACGGCGGCATCGACAACACCAAGGTGTTCGGCCAGTTCCCGTTGGGCGACCAGGGCGGCGACGAGTGGGGCCTGCTCTTCAGCAAGGACAACCCGCTGGTCGACTGCGCCAACATCGCGCTGGCCAACCTGACCGCGTCGGGCGACCTCGACAAGATCACCCAGCAGTGGATGGGCGACTACGTCGAAGCCCCCACGCTGCCCGAGAGCTGAGCGACGAAGCACCGGTCACCGACCTCATTCATTAACCTCAACGGTCATGACCGATCTCGACGAGGGCGCCGACATCGTGTCGGCGCCCTCTCGCGTTCCCGGGCAGCCCACACGGCGCGCCATGTGGCTGCGCCGGCGGCGGCGCCGTTCGGCCGCCATCGCCGTGGTGTCCACCGTGCTCACGTTCGTGGTGCTGCAGCAGATCATCACCAACTCCAGCGGCTGGCCGCGCGTGAAGCACATGTTCTTCGACGCCGAGAAGTTCAAGGAGGCGTTCCCCGAACTGCTCGGCTACCTGTGGGTCGACGTGAAGCTGTTCCTGCAGTGCGCGCCGCTCATCCTCATCTGGGGCATGGTCATCGCCCTGTGCCGCAACACGCGCAACCCGGTGCTGTACCCGCTGCGCATCTTCGCTGCGGCGTACACCGACTTCTTCCGCGGCGTGCCGGTGATCCTCACCATCTACCTGGTGGGCTTCGGCATCCCGGCGCTGAAGCTGGTGGAGGGCGAGTTCCACTTCCTGGGGTTCGGCGGGTCGTGGACGTCGCCGTACCTGTGGGGCCCCATCGCGCTGGTCCTCGCCTACTCGGCCTATGTGGCCGAGGTGTTCCGCGCCGGCATCGAGAGCGTGCACGAGAGCCAGCGAGCGGGCGCCCGGTCGCTCGGCCTGTCACAGCGGCAGACCCTGCGCCACGTGGTGCTCCCCCAGGCCGTCCGCCGGGTGGTCCCGCCGCTCATGAACGACTTCCTGTCGCTGCAGAAGGACGTCGCCCTGCTCAGCATCCTGGGCATCATCGAGGTGTTCCGCCGGGCCAGCAGCATGAAGGACCTCTCGGGCAACTTCACCCCGCTCGTCGCCGCGGCGCTCATCTTCCTCATCCTCACCATTCCCGAGACCCGACTGGTCGACTGGTACACGGCCCGGCAGCGCAAGCGCACCGGTGGGTCGGTGGTGGCATGACCGCCAAGCTCAGCGTGCGCGAGGTCGAGAAGTCGTTCGGCAAGAAGGCCGAGCGGAAGGTGGTGCTCGACCACGTCTCGCTCGACGTCGCAGAGCACGAAGTGGTGTGCCTCATCGGCGCCAGCGGTTCGGGCAAGAGCACACTGTTGCGGTGCATCAACCTGCTCGAGCCCATCGACGACGGCCAGATCGTGCTCGACGGCGTCGACATCAGCGAGCCCGGGCTCGACCCCGACCCCATCCGCCGCCGCATCGGCATGGTGTTCCAGAGCTACAACCTGTTCCCGCACATGAGCGTGCTGAAGAACATCACGCTCGGGCCCACGAAGGTGCTGCGCCAGAGCGCCGCCGAGGCGCGCGAGGCGGCCATGGACCTGCTCGGCCGGTTCGCCCTGGCCGACAAGGCCGACGCCTACCCCGACCAACTCTCCGGTGGCCAGCAGCAGCGCGTGGCCATCGTGCGCGCACTGGCCATGAAGCCCGAGCTGATGCTGCTCGACGAAGTCACCGCGGCGCTCGACCCCGTGCTCGTCGGCGAGGTGCTGAACGTCATCCGCGACATGCGCGGCGAGGGCATGACGATGGTGTTGGCCACGCACGAGATGGGCTTCGCCCGCGAGATCAGCGACCAGGTGTGCTTCCTGAAGGACGGTGTGGTGCTCGAGAGCGGCTCGCCCGAGCAACTGTTCACCGACCCGGCCCGCCCCGAGACGCGCGAGTTCCTCGAGCGCGTCATCGCCAGCGGCCGCCTCTGACGCACCCCCCTCATCCCGAACTGGTTGCGATTCCTCCCATTTCGGTTTCTGGTTGCGTCTGTTCCCGGATTCCGGGAACGAACGCAACCAGTTCCGCGACCCAAGACTCCCCAGGGAGTTTTCGCCCACCGCCCGTGACCACCCCCTTGCAAAGAGCGCACAGAGCGGGCACACGGCGCTACGACTTTCGTGTGACGTCATGCCCTGACCACCAACAGCCATGCTGGAGGCATGACGTCACGCAGCACGGAACTGCCGCTACGGGCGGTTGACCACGCGGGCGACCTCAGGCACTCTGCATCCGTGAACGAGACGTGCCCCGTATGCGGAACCTCGATCAAGCGCGTCTCACTTGTCTTCTGTGAGCGTCCTGATGACGGCCAGCGGATCTGCCAGCGCGTGGTCCAGTGCGCCGGAGATGGGCACATCTCCTGGCGATGGGCTGACAGGCCCGACGAGCCCGCCGTGCACGACGACACGCTGACGTTCGTCTTCAAGTAGCGACGAGCAGTCGACAGATGCGTGACACGCAGGTCTCCGCTCCAGCTTTCGAACTCGAACAGCAACTTGGTGTCGCAGAGGCTTGGTCGGTCGTCGACGCGGCAAATGCAGCATGGGACGGCACCGAGGGCGCGTGGGGACACACGGTCTAGGGTGCGGCGCGTGGCAGGCCGGCAGAAGGCAACCAGAGAGGCGCTGGTCAGGCTCCGGCCTCGGTTCATCCTGACGCTGGGGGGCGCCCTCTTCGCCATGTGCATCTTCTGCGTCGTGGTGATCGGCGCTGACAGCCGATACGCAAAGGGCGGCCTCTCCGGCGGCGCATTCCTCGCGATCTCCTGGCTCGGTGTCGTCCTCTTCGGCGGCGTCACCGTCGACCTGATCGCCAGGGACTGCTGCCTCGTCGCTCGGCTCGGCGACAGGATCGTGGTGTACCTGCCGTTCGGGATGCACCGGCTGCTGAGCGGCTACCAGTTCTCGCTCGCCGATCACCCGGATCTGCGTGTGCAGTTGACCGAGGACAGCGCCACATCCCGCGTGAGCGTGAACGTCCGCTCGGGCGACCGGGCGCTCCGGTCCTTCGAGGTGCGGGCGACGCAGTTGGACCAGGCAACGCGGGACAGGTGCATCCTCAGCCCCGCCGCTCGCCCCGACGAGTAGCGGCGCGACGAGCGCCCTTCCCACCGAACTCGAGTTCTGGGTGGCGGGTCAGTCGGGGGTGGCGGCGACGGACACGACCTTCGTGCCGGCGGGTACGGCGTCGTCGACCAGGGAGCGCACGAACGCCACCGCATCGGCCTCGTCGTCGATGCCGACGTGCTCGACGAGCGTCACCGACTTCGAGCCGGTGGCGTGCTCGGCCGAACCGAAGACGTGGTTGAGCGCGTCCATCTCGTGCTCGTGGGGAACCTTGCGGAACTCCACCACCACGCGGACCGCGTAGCCCACGTCGCTCAGTCCGTCGTGTGAACGATGAGGAGGTTGCAGGGGCAGTGGTGCGAGATGCGGTTGGGCACGCTGCCCAGCACGAACCGCTTCGCCCCGGACATGCCGCGGTTGCCGACCACGATGAGGTCGGCACCCTCCTGCTCGGCCACGGTGAGCAGCGCATCTGCCGGCTCGCCCTGCACGATGTGCGCCTTCGCCGACACGCCGCCCGTGGCAGCATCGGCCAGGACAGCGTCGATGACCGACTGGCCGTTCTCCTGCAGCCCGGTGTTCAGGCGGTCGAGGTCGACCGTCGGGCCGCCACTGCCGGCCGCCATCGCGGCGATGCCCAACGACACGTTCTGATAGGCGTGCACGACGTGCAGCGTGCCGCCGCCCGCCTGGGCCAGCGCCATGGCGTGCTGCACGGCGATCTTCGCCGTGTCCGATCCGTCAGTCCCCACCACGATGTTCGCGTACATGGCCGGGAAGTGTGGCACAGATCAGCCGGTCTTCTTGCCCGAGGTGATGCCGCACACGACCTTGCGGTGCAGGCACAGGTTCACCTCGCGGGTGAGCCGCTCCTCGTCCCAGCCGTTCATGAAGTCGGCGTGGCCGGTGGTGAGACCACCCGACGCGAGCTCCAGGCCCGAGGGCACACCGGACACCGGGTACTCCACGCTGAACTGCAGTTGTGGCACGACCACCGGGAAGCCCTTCGGGCAGGCGCCCTTCGAGCTGTAGGCCACGTGGGCGTGGTGGTCGTCGCTGTCCAGGTGGGTGCCGTCCCAGCAGTCGGGGAAAGTCACCAGCAGGCGCAGGTTGCGGCCCTCGCCGCACGTGGGCGGCAGCACCTCGCGCTGGCTGCCCGTACCGCACGACCACGCGACGATCGACGTCGGCTGGTCCTTGGTGGTGCCCGCGTTGCCGGCCACCATCATCAGGCCGGTGGGGAACGGCTGCACCGTGGTGGGGTCCACGTCGATGCCCGGCCGGTAGTAGGCGGTGCTCTTCACCGGGTCGAGCGGTTCGCCGTCGCGCAGCAGCGCCGGCGCCCAGTAGGCCGCCTTGTCCAGCTGCTGGTCGCACGTGGTGCCGTGTTGGGCCAGCGACTGGATAGTGGTGTTCGCATCGACCCCGTCGTTGCCGAAGAACACGTGCAGGTGGCTCGCGCCCGGCTGACCCGGGAACACGATCGGGTCGTCCATGGCCGCGTGGTCGAAATCGCACTCGACGACGAACTGCGGCACCGCACCCTGTGGGCCGGCGACGGGACGATCGGGTTGCCCCAGCGACGTGACGTCGGTGTGGACGTGGTGGTGCTCAGTGCCGGTCGTCGCCGTGCTGCCACCGTCGCTGCACGCGACGAGGAGCACGGCG
>CBHWEI010000229.1:0-6823 GCA_966112835.1 uncultured Acidimicrobiaceae bacterium | reverse complement strand
AGCGAGCTCTTGCCCGCGTTGGGGAGGCCGACCAGGCCGAAGCGTTCCATGACGGCCGCAAGGCTACCGGCCAGGTGGTGCCGGGGGATTTTGCCGATCGGGCCATGTCGCCGTGCCCAGTGTGGGCGTGAAGCCCTTCCTGCTGGTCCCGCTCGCCCTGGTCACGTCGCTCCTCCCGATGTGGCCGGGCGACGCCGTGGCGGTGGGCGGCGCGGTCCCGCCCGGCTGCGTCGCCCACACCACGTTCAGCGACGGCGCCGACGTGTCGGGCGACTACCGCTGCGCCGGGATGGCTGTCGACTTCCACACGTCCGGCGCGGCGGCCAGCCCGTTCCCGCTGTGGGCCGGCCAGTGGCTGTTCGTCGACCAGGCGGGCCAGTACCGCAAGGGCACGTGCACGTTCAACCGCGGCACCCACCCGACGGTGCTCGTGCCGTCCAGGCCCGTGGCTCAGTCGTTCCCCAACGACCCCACCGGGGCGAAAGGTGCGTACCTGGCGTGGCGCTACGGCGACACCACCGACCCGCTGGTGGCCGCCGGCCTGTGGGCGGTGTTCCACCACTACGCACTCGACGCTGCTGGCTCGAACCGCAGCGCCGACCCTGCCGCACCGTTGGTCCCGCGCCTCGGCGGCCTCGCTGCGTCCACCGGACGGGCCGACCTGCAGGCCGAAGCGATCGCGCTCGATGCCGAGGCCCGGGCCATGTCCGGCGAATGGCGGCTGACCGTGGCCTTGGTGCCCGGCGACGACGGGTCGGCCACCGTCGACGTGGTCCTGCGCGCCGGCGACCGGCCTGTACCCGGCCGCACGGTGACCGTGCTCGTGAGTGGCGACGATGTCTCCCGCACCGCCACGACGGGTACTGACGGCCGGGGGCCGGGGGCGGGGGCAGCCCGGCTGCGCCGAACCCGCTCGGCGCGCAGACCCTGGCGGTCGCGGGCACCCCGCGCACGCTGCGGTCCACCGCGGTGGTCGACGTCCCGCCGCCGACCACCGCGGCACCGACCACCACCGAGGCACCGACCACGACAGCGGCGCCGACGACGACCGAGGCGCCCACCACCACGACGCCCACCACCACGACGCCCGCGACCACCGTGCCTCCCACGACGGCGCCCATCGCCACGGCACCGGTCACCTCGAGCCCACCGAGCACCGAGATCCTCCCGACCACGACGGCACCGGCACCGCGCCCCCCGCTGCCGACCACGGGTCGGGGAGGCGACGGAGGGATCGCCCAGCTCGCCACCGCCTTCCTGGTTGGCGGCATCGGCCTGCTGGGCACCCTCCGGCGCCGTCAGGCGCACCCCCGCCACGTCTCGTAACATCGGTGGGGTGACCCCCGTCGAAGCGCTGGAACAAGTCGTCCACTACCTCGATCGCGCCCACGACACCGGCTTCAAGGCCAAGGCGTTCGTCCGGGCGCTCGACGTGGTGCGCAGCTTGCCGCCCGACGAGGTGGCCGAGCGGGCCGCGGCCGGCACCCTGACCGAGCTGGATGGCATCGGCGACTCGTCGGCGAAGGTGGTCCGCGAGGCCATCGCCGGGCAGACCACCTACCTCGACGCACTCGACGCGAAGACCCAGGTGAAGCTGTCGCCCGAGGGCAGCCGTTACCGGTCGGCCCTGCGGGGCGACCTGCACCTGCACAGCCGCTGGAGCGACGGTGGCGCCACCATCGAGGCCATGGCCCGCACGGCCATCGCGCTGGGCCACGAGTACATGGTGCTCACCGACCATTCGCCGCGGCTCACCGTGGCCCACGGCCTCACCATCGAGCGGCTCACGCAGCAGCTGGGCGACATCGCCGTGCTGAACGCCCAGCTGGCGCCATTCGCCATCCTCACCGGCATCGAGGTCGACATCCTGGAGGATGGCACCCTCGACCACCCCGACGAAGTGCTCGCCATGCTCGACGTGGTGGTCGCCAGCGTGCACAGCAAGCTGCGCATGCCCGGGCCGGCCATGACCGAACGCATGGTGCGGGCGGTGTCGAACCCGAACGTCGACATCCTGGGCCACTGCACCGGACGGCTCATCGGCAAGCGCGACCCGTCGCAGTTCGACCCCGATGCCGTGTTCGCCGCCTGCGCGGCAGGCCACACGGCGGTCGAGATCAACTGCCGCCCCGAGCGGCTGGACCCGCCGCGACCCCTGTTGCAGCTGGCCATCCAGCATGGATGCTGGTTCAGCATCGACAGCGACGCCCACAGCACCGGCCAGCTGGAGTGGCAGCCCCTGGGCTGCGACCGGGCGGCCGAGGTGGGTGTGCCGCTGGAGCGCGTCATCAACACCCTCGACCTGGATGGCCTCCTCCGTTGGGTCGCGGGGGAGTAGCCCGATAGGCTCTCAGCCTTATGTCGAAGAAGACCAAGAAGCGCAAGGCCCGGCTGCGCCGCAGCAAGGCCAACCACGGCAAGCGTCCCAACATGGGGCGTGGCTGACGCACCCATCGCCCCTTCGCCCGCCACCCGGCGCGGCGACGAGGTCGACGTCTATCACGGCGTCGAGGTGCACGACCCCTATCGGTGGCTCGAGGACGGATCGTCGTCCGAGGTCGCCGAATGGGTTGCCCAACACAATCTGAGAACCCAACAGGCGCTCGATGCCCGGCCCACTCGCAGCCGATGGCACGAGCGCCTTTCCGCGCTCGTGGCGCTGCCCACCGTGCTCGACGTGCAGGTGGCCGGCGACCGGCTGTTCGTGGTCGAGCGTGCACAGGGTGCTGACCAGTACTCGCTGGTGGTGCGCAGCGCGGCCAACCCGGCGGCACCGGCCCGGGTGCTGCTCGACCCGGCCGAACTGGCTGCCGACGGCGCCGTGGCCATCGACTGGTTCCACCCCTCGGCCGACGGCGACCTGGTGGCCTACGGGTTGAGCGAGGGCGGCACCGAGCGTTCCACGCTGTTCGTCATGCGCACCGACACCGGTGCGGTCCTGGCCGATCGCATCGCCGAGACCCGCGCCGCCAGCGTGGCCTGGCTGCCCGACGGCAGCGGATTCTGGTACACGGTGTACCCGCCCGACGACGAGTACCACCGCCACGTGCGCTTCCACCGGTTGGGCACGTCGCCCGATGCCGATCCGGTCGTGTTCGACCGGCTGCCCACGCCCGAGACCTGGCCCGACGTGTCGGTCGACGACACCGGTCGGTGGGTGCTCGTGCACCTCATGGTCGGCTGGAGCCGTACCGACGTGCATCTGCTCGACACCTCCACGGGCCAGTGGACGGTGGTGGTCGAAGCGGTCGACGCGCAAACGTCGCTGCGGGTGCACGGCGACGAGCTCATCGGCGTCACCACCCGCGACGCCCCGAACGGTCGGGTGGTGCGCGCATCGCTGGCGTCCCCAGCGCAATGGCTCACCATGGTGCCCGAACGCACCGACGGCGTCGTCGGCCGGGCGGTGCCGTGTTGCGATGACCTGCTCGTGGTGGTCTCGCACGTGGCCATCGACCGCCTCGAGCGCCGGTCGATCGCCGACGGCACGCTCATCGAGACCGTCGACCTGGGTCCCACCAGCGTGGTCGCGCTCGATACCGACCATCGCGGGCAACGGGCTTTCCTGGCGCTCGCCACGTTCGGTGCACCCATCGCTCTGTCGCGGTTCACCGGTGCAGACGGGCTGCAGCCGTGGGGTGCCCAGCCCGACCGGTCGCTGCTCCCCGAGCTCACCGTGCGCCAGGTGTTCTACCCGTCGCTCGACGGCACGGTCATCCCCATGTTCGTGGCCCATCGCGCCGACGTCACTCCGTCGGCCGAGACGCCGCTCATCCTCACCGGGTACGGCGGCTTCGCCATCGCCGAGTCGCCGGCGTGGATGCCGAACCTGGCCGCCTGGTGCGCGGCGGGCGGCGTGTACGCCATTGCCGGACTCCGCGGCGGGTACGAGTACGGCGAGTCGTGGCACCAGGCCGGACGGCGGGCCAACAAGCAGCGCGTGTTCGACGACTTCCACGCCGCCGCCGACTGGCTGGTCGACCAGGGCTACACCCGCCGCGACCTGTTGGCCATCAACGGCGGCAGCAACGGTGGTCTGCTCATGGGCGCAGCCATCACCCAGCGCCCCGACCTGGCCGCCGCGGTGTGGTGTGCGGTGCCGCTGCTCGACATGATCCGCTTCCCGCAGTTCCTCATCGCCCGCTTGTGGACCGACGAGTACGGCGACCCCGACGTGGCCGACGAGTTCCAGTGGCTGTGGGGCTACTCGCCGTACCACCACGTGCAGCCCGGCACCCGGTACCCTGCGGTGCTGTTCACCACGGCCGAGGGCGACACCCGGGTCGACCCGTGCCATGCCCGCAAGATGGCCGCCTTGCTGTGCGCAGAGGGCGCCGGTCAGGACGAGCGGCCCGTGCTGTTGCTGCAGGCGGGGCGCGCCGGGCACGGCGTGGGCAAGCCGGCGGCAATGCGCGTGGCCGAGGGCGCCGACGTGCTGTCGTTCTTCTGCTGGCAGCTTGGCGTGGAGCACCTGGTGTGAGCGCCCGTGTGGGCGAGCTGCTCATCGCGTCGCCGGTCGAGCCGTGGGAGCGCATCGGCCTGACGGTGGTCGACGGTGCGGCCCGCATCGGCTCGGTCACGCTGCGGTTCGTGCCGGGGGTTGCCGGTGATGCGTCCAGCCTCGTCGGGTGGGGTCTGGTCGACTCGGCCACGCCCGCCACCGACATCGACGGCCTGGTCACCACCCATGTCGCACCGGTCGACGGCCCGTCCACCGAGCACCCGTTGGGCATCGCCGGGTTCGACCACGTCGTGGTCATGACCTCGTCGCTGGAACGCACCTGCGGCGCCATCGAGGCCGCCACCGGCGCGCCGTTGAAGCGGGTGCGCGAGGCCGGTGCCGGTGTGCGTCAGGGGTTCCACCGACTGGGCGAGGTCATCGTCGAGGTGGTCGAGACGGCCCGGATCACGTCGCCCACGGCGTCGTTCTGGGGGTTCGTGTGGAACGTCCACGACCTGCACGAGGTGTGCGACCGCCTGGGCCCCGAGGTCATCGGCCTGCCCAAGGCGGCGGTCCAGCCGGGCCGGTTCATCGCCACCGTCCGCGCCCAGGTGGGGTTGGGCATGCCGCTGGCGCTGATGACGCCGTGAGCCGGACCGTTCCTCGTAGAATCTGCCCTCATGTCGCGTAGCTATCGAGTGCTCGCGCTCGCCCTCGTGGGCGTGCTGGTGTTGGTCGGCCTCGCCCAGTTGGCGAGCGACGACAAGTCCGCCGACGGCGCTGCCGTCGCTGGTGCCGGCACCTCGGGCACCGATTCGTCGGTCGTGAACGTCACCCAGCCGGCCGGCACCGACGCCACCGGGAGTTCGGCGCCCGCCGGCCCCGACGGCCAGGTGGTCACCGACGAGGCCGACAGCAGCACCGAGGACTCCACCACCACGGTCGCCCCGCCCGCCGCCGACTGTGCGGTCACCACCGCCATGAAGGTGGGCGCCACCGGCGACGAGGTGGCCTGCCTGCAGGCGCAGTTGGCCAAGGCCGGCTACACGGTCAGTTCGCCCAGCGGCACATTCGACTCGGCCACCGACCAGGCCGTGCGCTCGTTCCAGACGGCCCGCTCGCTCGAGGTCGACGGCATCGCCGGCCGCCTCACCGCCCAGGCCCTGGGCATCTGGTCGGGCCCCACCGGCCCCACCCCGGCCACCGACGCCGACTGCCCCAGCACCGCTCACGGCGCCATCGTCGACCGGGCGAACCAGCGTGGTGCGCTCTGCGAGAACGGCGCGATCACCTACCAGTTCCCGCTCACGTCGGCCTGGAGCCAGCCCGACCCCGGCACCTACCCGGTGTACGCGAAGGACATGAACGCCAGCAGCAACTTCGGCGGGCACTACAGCACCATGACCCACTTCGTGGCGTTCACCCGCGGCAAGTACAAGGGGGCGCGCATCGCCTTCCACAGCGTGCCGAAGCTGTCGAACGGCGACTGGGTGATGCCGCTGTCGGGCGTGGGCACCGCCGAGTACCACGGCCAGTCCAGCGGCTGCATCCGCGTGCTGCCCGACGACAGTGTGAAGATCTGGGACTGGCTGTCGAACGGCGACGAAGTCCACGTCATCAGCTGACGCCAGGTGGGGCCGAACTGGTTGCGCTGGTTCCCGGAAGCCGGGAACAAACGCAACCAGAAGCCGATTTGGGAAGAATCGCAACCAGAAGCCAGGCCCGGCGGGGTCCCTAGGGTTCGATGTCGGCGTCGTCGCCGCGCAGGAACGCCGTGCCTTCGGCGCAGGTGGCCTGCAGCGGGCACCAGCGGCAGGCCACGCCCACCTTCTTGACCGGCGGACGACCCTCGACGGTGAGCTCGATGTGCCGTTCGATGCCGTCGAGCGCGCGCAGCAGGGCCGACTGCAGGGTGCCCTCGGTGACGTCCTCGACGTCGCTGGTGGAGTAGTCCAGGTAGTACGTCACCAGCTTGCGCGGCGGCACGGCCTGGCGCAGCGTCTGCAGCAGTGCGTAGAAACGCAGGTCGTCGCGGTGGTGGGGTGACTGGTTGCCGCTCTTGAAGTCGATGATCAGCAGCCGAGCCTCGTTGCCCTGCGGCCTTCCGACCACCAGGTCCACCTTGCCCGAGAACTCGATGGTGCCCGGCGGCCGCCACTTGGTGGCCGCCTCCAGCACCGGGTGTGACGACACCGGCAGGGGAGGGAAGTCCTGCAGGAACTTGGTGGTGCGGTCGACGGCGCGGCTGCGCAGCTCGGCCCACTCGCCCTCGGTGAGCCCGGCGATGTAGGCGCCGCGGCTGTCGGCCTGGTCGGCCAGCCGGGCGAGCGCCTCGTCGACCACGGTGGCGGGGTGCGGTTCGCCGCGCCAGTGCAGCGACAG
>CBHWEI010000228.1:0-6824 GCA_966112835.1 uncultured Acidimicrobiaceae bacterium | reverse complement strand
GGCTCGGCGAGGGTCGTTCGCGTCGCAGCCCAGCGTCCAGTTCGTGGCCATGGCATCACCATAGGCCTGCACCCTCGTGCGACGCGGAGCGTCTCGGGCGGGCTGAGCGCTGGTCAGCCGAAGAAGACTTGGGCCACCTCGTGGTAGAGGTGCATGTCGACCGGGCGGGTCTTGCCGACGGTCTCGTCGAGCGGGATGGGCACCATGTCGCCGTTGCGCAATGCCACCATGTGGCCCCACGCACCCTGATGCACTGCGTCGATGGCGGCCACGCCGTAGCGGGTGGACAGCACCCGGTCGAACGCGGTGGGCGTGCCGCCGCGTTGGATGTGGCCGAGCAGCACCATGCGGGTCTCGAACCCGGTGCGCTCCTCGATGGCGTGGGCGATGGTCTCGGCGATGCCGCCCAGGCGCACGTGGCCGAACTGGTCGTACACCTTGTGGCGGGCGGCCATGCTGCCCGCCACCGGCTCGGAGCCCTCGGCGACGACGACGATGGACGCGTAGCGACCGCGGTCGTGACGGGCACGCAACTGGTCGCACACCGCTTCGATGTCGAACGGCTGCTCGGGGATGAGGATGGCCGTGGCGCCACCGGCGATGCCCGCGTACGTGGCGATCCACCCACTGTGACGGCCCATGACCTCGACCACCATCACGCGGTCGTGGCTCTCCGCGGTGGTGTGCAGACGGTCGATGGCGTCGGTGGCGATCTGCACGGCGGTGTTGAAGCCGAAGGTCATGTCGGTGCCGACCACGTCGTTGTCGATGGTCTTGGGTACACCGATGATGGGCAGGCCGGCGTCGTGGAACAGCTTGCAGGCCACCGACAGCGACCCGTTGCCGCCCAGCACCAGCAGCGCGTCCAGGCCCATGTCGCGGAACGTGGCCTTCACCTCTTCGACGCCGTCGGGGTGGTCGTACGGGCTGCCGCGGCGGGTGCCCAGCAGGGTGCCACCGCGGGGCAGCATGCCGCGCAACGACGACACGTCGAGCTTCATGGTGCGGCGCTCGCGCACACCGTCCCAGGCGTCGAGGAAGCCGATCAGCTCGTCGCCGTGGACCACCTCACCCTTGCGCACGATGGCGCGGATGACCGCATTGAGGCCCGGGCAATCGCCCCCACCTGTCAGAATGCCGACACGCACGTGTGCAGAGACTAACGGCGCGGCACCGCAAGCGTTTGCAGAAATCGTCCGACAGGAGCTCCACCCACCATGGCCTGGGATCAATCCCGACCCGTCCCCTGGAAACGACTGGCCATCGAATGGCTGGTCATCGCGGTCGTCGTCGGCGCGATCTCGTTCTTCGTCACGAAGAACAACCGCGCCGCGAACTACCTCACCATCGTGCTCGCCGGCCCGTTGTACATCGGCTTCGGCGCCCTGCTCGCCAAGCTCGGCTACGCCCGCAAGTCGGTGAAACAGCTGCGCGCCGAGGAGGCCGCCCGGCAGGAACAGAAGGCCCGCGAGACGGCCCGCGGCGGCGGCACCGCCGGGCCGCGACCGAAGCCGGCGCCCACCAGCCGCACCTCCTCCGGGCCGACGAACCGACCGTCGAACAAGAAGAAGAAGCGCTGAGCCGGGTCGCGTTAGGTTGCAGGACGTGACCAGCACTTTCGTGATCGCCATCGATGCGGGCACCACCGGCGTCCGCAGCAGGGCCGTGTTCCCCGGCGGCACGGGCCGCACCGTGTCGTCGTACCGCGAGTTCACCCAGCACTTCCCCGAGCCCGGCCTCGTCGAGCACGACGCCGTCGAGATCTGGGAGGCCGTCAAGGCCACCCTGCTCGACGTCATCGGCCAGGTGGGCAACCCCACCGCCATCGGCATCACCAACCAGCGCGAGACGGTGCTGGCCTGGAACCGCCGCACCGGCCAGCCGTACGGCACCGCCATCGTCTGGCAGGACCGCCGCACCGCGGCCCGCTGCGACCAGCTCGCCGCCGACGGGCACCTCCCGCGCGTCCGCGAGATCACCGGCCTGGTGCTCGACCCGTACTTCAGCGGCACGAAGGCCGAATGGCTGCTGCAGCACCGCGACATCCCGGTCGACGACGACCTCGCGCTGGGCACCATCGACAGCTGGCTGATGTGGAACCTGACCGGCGGGCAGGTGCACACCACCGACACCAGCAACGCCAGCCGCACCATGCTGTTCGACATCCGCTCGCTGGCGTGGAGCCCCGAGATGTGCGACCTGCTGCACGTGCCCATCGGCGCACTGCCCGACGTCCGGCCGTCGAGCGGGCGCTTCGGCGTCACCTCCGACACGTGCGGCGTGCCCGCCGGCATCCCCATCTCGGGCATCGCCGGCGACCAGCAGGCGGCCCTCTTCGGCCAGGCGTGCTTCCAGCCGGGCATGGCCAAGAACACGTACGGCACCGGCAGCTTCGTGCTCATGAACGTGGGCGACACGTGCCCGGCACCCACCGAGGGCATGCTCACGACGGTGGCGTGGACGCTGGCCGGCGGCACCGTCGCCTACGCGCTGGAGGGTGCCATCTTCGTCACCGGTGCAGCCGTCCAATGGCTGCGCGACGGCCTGGGCGTCATCACCTCGTCGTCCGAGGTCGGGCCGCTCGCGTTCTCGGTCACCGACAGCGGCGGCGTGTACCTGGTGCCCGCGTTCACCGGCCTGGGCAGCCCGTGGTGGGACCCCTACGCACGCGGCACCATCGTCGGCATCACCCGCGGCACCACCAAGGCCCATCTGGCCCGCGCCGTCATCGAGGCCATGACCTACCAGACCCGCGATGCGGTGGCAGCCATGACCGACGCAGCGGGCGTGCACGTGCGCGACCTCCGGGTCGACGGCGGCGCGTCGGTGATGGACGAGATGTTGCAGATGCAAGCCGACCAGCTGGGCGTCACCGTCCGCCGACCGAAGGACCAGGAGACCACGGCACTCGGTGCCGCGTTCCTGGCCGGCCTGGCCGAGGGCGTGTGGCCGTCGCTCGATGCCATCGAGGCCGAGTGGGCCGTCGACGCGGTGTTCGAACCGGAGCCCGATCGGACGTTCATCGACCTCGCCCACGACGCCTGGTTGCGGGCCGTCGAGCGTTCCCGCGGATGGGCGGGCGAGTGAGCCCCGACAGCGTCCTCGTCCCCGCCTCGTCGCCCGACGCGGTGCTCCCCCACGTTCGCCCCGGCGGCCACGTCATCGTCCCGCTCGCCAACGGCGAGCCGGTCGCGCTGCTCGACGCCATCGAGCGCGCCGCGGCCGACGGGCACGTCGACGGCGTCACCGTGCACCAGATGCACGCTCTGCGCGACCGGCCGTACCTGCACGCCGAGTACGGCGACCGCCTGCGCCACGTGTCGTACTTCCTGTCGCACATCACCCGCCCGTGCTTCCAGGCGGGCACCGTCGACCTGGTGCCCAACCACTTCAGCGAGGTGTTCAGCCACATGACCCGGCGGGCACACGACCCGCTGGTCATCGCCGCCGCGGCGCCACCCGACCAACACGGCTACTTCTCGTTGGGCGTCAGCGCCGACTACACGAGCAGCTTCATCGGGCGCGCCCGGTTCTTCCTGGAGGTGAACGAGCGCATGCCGCGCACGTTCGGCCGCAACCAGATCCACGTCAGCCAGGTGGAGGGTTGGGTGCGCAACGACCGGCCGCTCGCCGAGGTGCCGCCGCCCACCATGGACACCGACGACCACACCATCGCCGCGTTCGTCGCCGACCGCATCCCCGACGGCGCCTGCCTGCAGACCGGCATCGGCGCCATCCCCAACGCCATCATGAGCGCGCTCGCCCACCATCGCGACCTGGGTGTGCACACCGAGCTGCTCAGCGACGGCCTGGTCGACCTGGTCGAGCTCGGTGTGGTGAACGGCGTGCGCAAGCTGCACAACCGCACCAAGGTGGTCGGCACGTTCGCGCTCGGCACGCAGCGCCTGTACGACTTCCTGCACGAGAACACGGCCATCGAACTGTGGAGCGCGCGCTACGTGAACGACCCGCGGCTGCTCAGCCGCGAGCGCAACTTCGTGTCCATCAACGCCACGCTGTCGGTCGACTTCATGGGCCAGTGCGCATCCGAGACGCTGGGCGGGCACTACTACTCGTCGTCGGGCGGCCAGGTCGACTTCGCTCGCGGCGCCATGTACTCCGAAGGCGGCCAGGGGTTCATCGTGCTGCACTCCACCGCCGCCCACGGCACGGTCAGCCGCATCGTGCCGCAGTTGAGCGCCGGTGAGGTGGTGACCAACTCGAAGAACACCGTCGACAAGGTGGTCACCGAGTACGGCGTCGCCGAGCTGCGGTCGAAGACCATTCGTGAACGCACGCGGGCGCTCATCGGCGTGGCTCACCCGGACCACCGCGACCACCTCACCCAGCAGGCCCACCAGCTCGGCTATCTGTAGCCCTCAAGCGGCCCGGGCACCGCGCCGATGACAGGACGTGCCCTCGAACCTGCCACCGCCGTCGCCGACGATGTCGCCGGTGTCGGTGAAGCCTCCGCTGCCGCCGCCGCCGAAGCACAAGCCGCTGGTGAAGCAGCGCCGCCGACGCGGGCGCGAGCTGCCCGAGTGGCTGAGCGGCAAGACGGCGAAGCTCGTCGCCATGCTGGTCGTGAGCATCCTGATGCTGGGCATCGAGAAGTTCATCTGACCGCGTCAGCCGGGTGGCAACGGTAGCTCCACCCGCAGCACCGTGCCGCCACCTCGGTGTCGGCGAAGCTCGAGCCGTCCGCCCAACGCGCCGACTGCGTCGCGCATGGCCACCACGCCCAGGTGGCCCTGACGGCCGGCGGCGAGCATGGCCTGCTGGTCGATGCCGACGCCGTCGTCGGTGACCCGCAGCGCCACCGAGTGCTCGTCGACCGTCACGTCGACCACGGCCGACACCGCCTGGGCGTGACGGTCCACGTTGCGCAGCCCCTCGCGGGCGCAGCGCCACACCACGTCGGCCACGTCGGCGGGCACCGCCGGGTCGGCGGCCGACATGACCAGCTGGGTGGGCGTGCGCGTCTCGTCCAGCAGGTGCAACAGCGATCGCTCCAGGCCGAAGCGGGCCACGGGCGAGTGCAGATCGGCCAGCCGGGCGCGGAGGGCACCTTCCACGGCGTCGAGCTCGGCCACGGCGTCGGAGGGCGGTGCACCGGCCTGCAGCATCCAGCGCAGGCCGGCCATCTGCTGCAGCACGTCGTCGTGCAGGTCGCGGGCGATGCGTTCGCGCTCGGCCACCTGTGCGGCCATCACGTCGTTCACCGTGTTGCGGTCGTCATCGGTGATGTCCATGGTCAGCACCACTGCCACACGCGGTTCGTCGGCGCGTTCGGGCAGCGGCGTCAGCCAGCTGCACAGGTGTCGCCACCCGGCCTCGGGATGGCGGAAGCGCCAGTGCACGCGCACGTCGTCGCCCGACAGCGCCTGCACGATGCCGGTGGCGACCGGGCCGCGATCGTCGGGGTGCACCGCGGACAGCAACATGGGGATGTCGACATCGGCCCGGTCGTCGAACATGCCGAGACGCGCCCCCGCCTCGAGCCACACCGAGCCCGTCGCCGACACCAGCGCCACTGCGTCGGCCACCGCGGCGACCACCGACTCGCGTAGGCGTGGCGGCAGCTCGCGAGCACGCGACGAGGCGAGCATCTCCCGCCAGAACGGGTCGGCCGGCGGACGGCGCAGCGTGGCCGGCGGACGGACGGGCTCGAGCGAGTCGATCGACGCCAGCACTGCACCGACCGCCTCACGGATGAGCGCCGAGGCGTTGGGCAGGTCGCCCGCGTCGACCGCCCATCGGGCTGCAGTCAGCTGTTGCACCGCGCCGTCGTGCAGGCGGTCGAGCACCTCGCGCCGACCGCGAGCGTACGCGTCGACCACTGCGTCGAGGCTCGCCGCGACTGCGGCACGCGCCTCGTGGAGTTCGGTGACGTCGATGGCTGTCGAGTGCACCTGCACCAGCTGCCCGTGCTCGTCGCGGATCGCCCACTCCGTCCACCGGAACCACATCGCTTCACCGGTGGCCTGCGTGGGCATGTCCACCACCAGCAGCGGTTCGGTCTGCAACGCGGTCACCGAGAAGCGCAGCTGCCGCCAGCTGAGGTCGGCCTCGCCCGGCACCAGCTCGGGCCAACGGCGACCGATGATCTCGTCGAGCGACTGTCCCACGAGTGCGGCGTACGAGGCGCTCGCCTGGCGGACGGTGCCGTCCACGTCCCACACCGCGTAGATGGGCTCGGTGGACCAGGTGACCGGACCGTCCACCGCCAGGTCGTCGCCGTTCGAGTCCGATGCTGAGGCTGCCACCGACGGGTACAGTACGACACGTGACCTTGCGAGTGCTCGTGGTGGACGATCACCCGGCCATCCTCCGCCACGTCAGCTCGTGGGTGGAGCGCACCGGCGTGGCGACGGTCGTGGGCACGTCGTCGGTGCCGGCCGCCGTGCCCGGCCTGTGGACCGAACTGCGCCCCGACGTCACGTTGTGCGACGTGCACATGCCCGACGTCGACGGCTTCGACCTGTGCCGCCAACTGCGCGACGAGCACCCGGCCGCCGTGGTGCTGCTGTTCTCGGCCCGCGACGACCGCACCATGCTCGACTCGGCCACCGCGGCCGGGGCCTGCGGCCTGGTGTCGAAGACGGCCACCAGCGCGGAACTGGCGGTGGCCCTGCGGGCCGCGACCGGCGGCTGAGCCAGGCCGGCCGGCACCCCGCTCAGGCGTGCAGGCGCTTGCGGTAACTGCCCAGGAACCGCTCGATGCGCAGCAGCGCCTCGTGCAGGTCGTCGGCGTTCGGCAGGAACACCAGCCGGAAGTGGTCGGGCGTGGGCCAGTTGAAACCGGTGCCCTGCACGATGAGCAG
>CBHWEI010000227.1:0-6863 GCA_966112835.1 uncultured Acidimicrobiaceae bacterium | reverse complement strand
ACTCGGCACACGACGCCGTCGACCGGTTGATCGCCTGGGCCGAAGCGCAACGGTTGCGCATCGTCGCCGCGTTCCGGGCCGACGGTCGGTCGCCACTCGAACTCGTCGACGACCAGACCGTGCACACCACGGTGGCCGGTGTGTCCCGTGCTGAACGGCGCGCGGACATCGCCGCCCGCTTCCCCACCCTCGCCCTGGCGCTGGCTTCGGGCGACGTCTCCATCGCACATCTCGACCGGCTCGGCGACGCGCTGCGACGCCTGCTCCCCCACGAGATCGATCTCCTCGCGGCCGACCACGCCCGACTCCTCACGGTCGCCACCGCCGGGTCCGCCGGCCGGTTCGGACGGTTCCTCACGCGTGAGGTCACACGCTTCGAACAACTCCGACCCGCGCCCACCGACGACACGGCCGATGACCAGTCGCCCACCGACCCGGCCGAGGCCCGGTTCGCGGCACAGCAGGCCGGCATCCGACTCACCTCACAGCTCGACCGTGACACCGGGATGACCATCTGGCGCTGGGCACTCGACCCGCTCCGCTCCCTCTCCTTGGAACGGCGCATCGCAACGCGGGTCGAGACCCTCCACCACGGGCCACCGATCGCCGGTTGCCCGACCGATCCGTTCGAACGACAGGCATTCCTCCGGGCACTCGCACTCCTGCAACTGGTCGACGAGGACACCGCCTCGGGTTCCTCGGGGGCGGAGATCATCGTGGTCGTCGACCACACCACACCCGACGGCACACCTGACGTCGATTGGGGACGTCCTGTCGACATCCCGCAGCGTGTGCTCGACGACCTGTTCGGGCACCCCTCCACGCATGTGGTCGAGGTCGTCGTGCGCAACGGGGTCGTCGTCACCGCACCCGGCAACCTCGACCTCGGCCGCACCACACGCCTCGCCAACCGCGCCCAGCGCCGCGCGCTGCGCGCCCTCTACCGCGGGTGCGGCATCCCCGGCTGCGACATCACCTTCGACCGCTGCAAGATCCACCACATCCACTGGTGGCGCAACGACGGAACCACCGATCTTGCGAATCTGATCCCCCTCTGCCACCGGCACCACCACCTCGTCCATGCAGGCGGCTGGGAAGTGTCGCTCGGACCGAACCGCGAGCTCACCGTCACCACACCCTCAGGACGCATCATGACCACCGGACCACCCCACCGCTGGGCCGCCTGAACGGCCACCCACGGCAACCCAGTCCCTGTCCACCCACCAGCCCCCGACAACTTCCCCAGCCCTTTGACAACTGAAGAACGCGCCCTCACTCAGCAGGTCAGGCCCAGCCGTTGCAACTGCTCGGCCGGGGCTTCGAGCTCGGCGAGCGCGGTCCGCAACAGGTCGAGCATCTGCCGTTCGGTCGGCTCGCCCACGCGGTTCTCGCGCTCATCGGGATCGACGTCCAGGTCGTAGTAGTGGTGCTTGCCCACGTTCGCGCCGCCGCTCACCCAGAACGGCAGTGCGTCGCCGGCCTGGAACGGCTGGCGGATCACCGGCACCTCGCTGCCCGGCATGCGGTCCAGCCAAGCCCGCTCGTCGGGCTTGGGCAGCTCGGTGATGCCCTTCACGTGCACGGGCATCGTGCTCCAGCGGTTGCTCCACATGCTCAGCGGGAAGTTGTCGCCCTCGGGCGCCCGTGCGTACTTGTGGCGCCCGTCGGTCACCTGTACCCAGTTGCCGAACACGCCGCCGATGGCCCAGTCGCGAACGCTGGTGGCTTCACCACGCAGCACCGGGAGCAGCGAGCGGCCGTGCGTGCGGTGCGACGGGCTCACGCCGAACAGGTCGGCGAGCGTGGCGTGGATGTCCACGGCGGTGGTCAACGCCTCGCACGTGCTGCCGCCGGCAACACCGGGCCAATGGATGAGCAGCGGGATGTGGCCGAGCGGCTCGAACTGGGGCACCATCGGCTTGCCCCAGATGTCGACGCCGCCCCGCTCGTCGCCCAGGTAGTGGCCATGGTCGGTGCAGACGATCACCGCGGTGTCGTCCCACAGGTCGTGGCGGTCCAGTTCGGCCATCAGGCGGCCGAACCAGTCGTCGATCATCGACAGCTTGGCGCCGTAGTTGCCACGCACGTGGTGGGCCTCGGCCTCGCTCAGGAACCCGGCCGACCGGCCGCCGACGACGTACGGCGGCCAGATGATGCGCTCACCCTCCCACGGCTCGTCCTCGTAGCGACCCTGCCAGGGCTCGGGGGTGTCGAACGGCTCGTGCGGGTCGAACTCGTCGATGAACAGCAGCCATGGCTGGTCGGCGTGGTGGCGGGCGGCACCGGCCACCCAGTCGGCCGCCGCCTGCATGGTGCGCGGGCCGGGGTAGTCGGCTTCCTCGCGGAAGAAGGTGCGGGCCCGGTCGTAGCCACGGTCCAGGTGCGGGGCGGCGTCGCCGAAGCGGCGGCGCAGGAACCAGTCGCCGGTGCTGGCCGGCGCGGGGATTCCCACCCAGCTGGGGTCCAGCCAGGTGCGCCACGGGTCGCCCTCGTGGCCACGCACGTAGTCCCAGCCGCCGAAGTCGGTGTGGTAGTTCTCGCCGCCGGTCTCGAACAGGTGCGGGTGGTCGGTCACCAGCATGGTCTGCACGCCGGCGTCGCGAAGGTCGGCAGTGATCGGCTGCTCCCACAGTTCGATCGATCCCCACGGGCGCCACAGGAAGTCGAGCGCACCGCACAGGATGTCGTGACGGGCGGGCATGCACGGCAGCGACCCGGTGACGTGACGGGTGAAGCGGGTGGCGCGCTCGGTGGCGAAGCGGTCGAGGTGTGGCGTGGTGAACTCGGTCCCGCCGTAGCAGCCGAGCATGTGCCGGTTCAGCGAGTCGAGCAGCACCACCACGGCATTGCGCGGGGTCCGGGCGGTCATCCGCCCAGCATGTCAGAACAGGGCGAAGACGATCGTGAACGTGCCTGCAGTGAACAGCAGCGCGAGCACGAGGATCCGGAACCGCTCACCGTGCACGTGCTTGCGGACCGGCCACGCGGTCACCTGTCCGAGCAGCCAGGCCGGAAACGCGATCGCCGACGCCAGCAGGCCGTCGCTGGTGATCTTGCCGTCGGCGATGAACAGCGCGAGGCCGACCACGTTGGTGACCGCGAAGACGGTGGCGATCGTGGCGCGGAACGCAGGAGCCTCCAGATGGCGGGCCTGCAGGCCGAACACGAGCGGCGGGCCGTTGGTCGACAGCGACGTGGTGAGGACGCCGGACACGAATCCGACGCCGTAGTCCAGGTGGTTGCTCGCCTGGGTGAGGTTCAGGCGGGCAGCGAGCAGTGCCGTGGCGATCAGCACCGCCACGCCGAGTGCGATCTTCAGCGCCGTGTCGCTGACCACGTTGAGGATGAACAGGCCCAGAGGCATGCCCACCAGGGAGGCGAGGATCAGCCGCTTGGCCAACGGCCACAGCGTGTCCGCCCGCAGCAGGCGGGACTGGTACAGCGTGGCGATCATGCCCAGGATCGTGCTGACGACGATCGCCTTCTCGACGGGCAGGGCGATGGTCATGATCGGCATCGACAACAGCGCGAAGCCGAAGCCCGACAGCACCTGGATGAATGCCGCGGTGTAGATGGCGACGGCGACCACGATGAGTTCAGTCGCTGTCACAGGTGTCGATTGTGTCACCTACGCTGCCCGATCATGAAGCTCTTGCCCGTGGTCGAACTCGGGGCGGCCGACGCGTCCGAGCGCATCGATCGGGCGTGCCGCGAGATCGGCTTCTTCGCGGTGCCGCTCCCCGACCCGTTGCGACCCCTTCGCGACCAGGTCATCCAGGCCGCGGGCGAGTTCTTCGCCCTGCCCGAAGCCGAGAAGGCGGCAGTGTCCATGGCGGTGGGTGGCTCGGCGTGGCGGGGCTGGTTCCCGCTCGGGGGCGAGCTCACCTCGGGTGTCCCCGACGGCAAGGAGGGCTACTACTTCGGTACCGAGTTGCCGCCCGACCCGCGGCCCATGCACGGGCCGAATCTGTGGCCGCCGCGGCCGGCACAGCTCGCACCGCTCGTCACCGAATGGATGCGGGCGATGGAGACGTTGGGTCAGGAGGTGCTGGCCCACATGGCGCTGGGGTTGGGTCGATCGTCCGACTTCTTCGCCGCGGGGCTCACTGCGCAGCCGACGTCGCTGTTCCGCATCTTCCGCTACCCGCCGCAGCCGGCCGGCGACGACGTGTCGTGGGGCGTCGGCGAGCACACCGACTACGGGCTGCTCACGCTGTTGGCCACCGACGGCACGCCGGGGCTCGAGGTCCGCTCGCACGGGGAATGGGTGGCCGCACCGGCCGACGCCGACCTGGTCATCTGCAACCTGGGCGACATGCTCGACCGCCTCACCGGCGGCCGGTACCGCAGCAACCCGCACCGGGTGCGGAACCACCAGGGGCACGACCGCTACTCGCTGCCGTTCTTCCTCGACCCGGGGTGGGATGCGTCCATCGAACCGCTCGAGTTCGACGACGACTGGCAGCAGCCCGCCGACGCCGGCGAACGGTGGGACCGCGCGAACCTGCGCGACGTGCACGGCACCTACGGCGAATGGCTGGGCGCCAAGGTGGCCAAGGTCTTCCCCGACCTCGCCCGCGACGTGTCACGCAGAACCTAAGTTCGGGAGAGCGTGTACGTCCGGCTGTGGCGGTCGACTGCGGACACCACCCAGCCGTCGGCCAGGTGCGGTGCCATCTCGTCGCGGATGGCCATGCGCGCCGCCAGGGCTTCGGGGGCCGAGGCGGCGATCTGTTCGGGCGACACCGGCGGCACGGTGAGCGTCACCGACTCGGCGAACACGGGCCGGGGGGCCACCAGCTCCCACTGGACGGTGAGGCGGTCGCTCGGCAGCGAGCCGTTGATGCCGCCCAGGGCGCCGTAGAGGTCGACGTGGTAGCGCACACCGAGGGCGCCGAGCTTGTTCAGGTTCAGGTGGGCGTTGGTCAGCTGCAACGGGTCGAACGTCCAGCGCATGGCGTGGTAGCCGTGGTGCTCACACCACCGGGCCTGCTCGCGCTTCATCCGCTCGCCAAGACCCGAACCGCGGTACTCGGGGTGCACGGCCATGTAGTGCGAGTGCAGCACGCCGCCGTCGTGGGTGGGGAAGGCGAACGCCGAGGCCACCACGTCGTCGCCGTCGAACGCCGCCAGGGCCAGGCCACCCTCGCCCACCACGGCGACGAGCACGTTCACCGACACCCGCTCGTCGTCGCCACCCCAGATGAACTCCTCGAACGCCGGCATCACCGCCAACTCCGCAGCGGTGGTGAGCACCCGGAACTGCAGCGAGTCGAGGCCGCGGGTCACCGCACCACCTGTTCCACCGACTCGGTCACCTCGTCGAGGTAGGCGCGGTCCAGCGTCACGCCGATGCCGGGGCCCTCGGGCACGGGCATGATGCCGTCGGTGGTCTCGAGCGGCTGCTCCACCAGGTCGCGGGCGTAGGTGCGACTGGCCGAGGCGGTGTCGCCGGGGAACACGAAGCCGGGCATGGTGGCCAGGTGGATGTTGTGGGCACGGCCGATGCCGGTCTCGAGCATGCCGCCGCACCACATCGGCACCGACCGCGACACGCACAGGTCGTGGATCTCGCGCACCGATTGCAGGCCACCGACGCGACCCACCTTCACGTTCACCACCGTGCACGCGCCCAGGTCCAGCGCGGCCTGCACGCGGGCCGACGAGGTGAGGGTCTCGTCGAGGCACAGCTCGGTGCGCAGTTCGCGGGCGAGGAACGCGTGCTCGACGAGGTCGTCCCAGTGCAACGGCTGCTCGATGTAGTGCAGGCCGAACTGGTCGATCTCGCGCAGCACGGGCAGCATGTCCAGCGTGTAGGCCGAGTTGGCGTCGACGGTGAGTTCGATGTCGGGGTGCATGGCGCGCACGGCGGCGAGCATGTCGATGTCCCAGCCCGGCTCGATCTTCAGCTTCACCCGCTTGTAGCCCTGCTCGACGTGCGCGGTGACGCTGTCGACGGTCGCCTCCACCGAGTTCATGCCCAGCGAGGCGCCCACGGGGATCTCGGTGCGGTCGCCGCCCAGCATCGTGCGCAGCGGCACGCCCTGCTGGCGGGCGTAGCAGTCCCACACAGCCAACTCGAGCGCGGTCTTGGCCATGGGGTTGCCCCGCCAGCGGGACCAGCGGGCACTGAGCTCGCTCGGGTGGTCGCACCAGTTGGCCAGCAGGTCGGGACCGAACGCGTTGCGCAGCAGGTGCAGCGCCCCGGGGATGGTCTCCTCGCGGTACATCGGGAACGGGTCCATCACCCCTTCGCCGTAGCCCTCCACACCTTCCGAGCGGACGGTGACGATGGTGGCGTGCTTCTCGGCCTCGGCGCCGAACGAGGTCTTGAACGGTGCGCGGTACGGAAGACGGACGACGCGCAGCTCGATGGAATCGATCTTCATGGTGCGTTCCTACCAGGTGTCGATGTTGGGTCGCTTCTTGCCGGTGCGGGGCGGAGCGGGCGGCACGGCGTCGAGGATGGCGGTGATCCAGCGGCGGGTGTCGGCGGGGTCGATGACGTCGTCGATCTCGAAGTGCGAGGCCACGTTCACCGCCTTGCCGATCTCGTACATGCGGTCCACCATGGTCTGGAACGTGCGCTCGCGTTCATCGGGGTCGTCGATGGCCGCGAGCTCGTTGCGGTAGCCCAGCCGCACCGCGCCCTCCAGGCCCATGCCCCCGAACTCACCGGTGGGCCAGGCGACGCACGCCGACGGCGCCTTCGTGCTGCCACCCATGACGGCCTGGGCGCCCAGGCCGTAGCTCTTGCGCAGGACGACGCTCACCACCGGCACGGTGAGGTTGGCGCCGGTGACGAACAAGCGGCTGCAGTGGCGCACCAGTGCGGTCTTCTCCACCTCGGGCCCCACCATCAT
>CBHWEI010000226.1:0-6876 GCA_966112835.1 uncultured Acidimicrobiaceae bacterium | reverse complement strand
ACCGTGACGTCGATGCGGGCGTCGTTGATGACGTTGAACAGTGCCGTGGCGCCGGTCACGGTGACGCCGGTGGCGCCGCCGATGCCGAGCCCGCCGAGGTGCAGCGTCGAGCCGACCTGGCCCGAGGCCGGGTCGATGCCCAGCAGCGCGGGTCCGCTCTGGCTGAGCAGTGGCGTGGGCGTGATGCCCTGCACCTTCGATGCCGCCGTCGGCAGTGCCAGCACGGTGGCGTTGCCGCCGAAGCGGGTGGCCGCGGCGTTGGGGATGTAGCTCAGGATGCGGTCGGCCGTGCTCGACAGCGGTGCGCTGGTGAACGCGGCGTCCGTGTAGGGCGCCGTGGGCACCGCACCGCCGGCCACGATGGCGCCGCCCGCGAGCAGGCGCGGGTCCTGCTCGGACCACGGGAACGGGTCGAGGGGCTGCGGGGTGCTCTCGCAGGCCGCGACGTGCGTGACCGGGTCGATGGCCTGGCAGCCGCCGGGGCTGAGGCGACGGTCGAGGTCCCACGGGATGCCCTCGAAGGCGAAGGGCTGGTTCGCCAGGTCGAGGTTGAACTCGAGGGCCTCGGGGAAGTTGATGCCGCCGAGGTTCGCGCCGAACGGGAACAGGTACTGGCCGTTCGTGGACTCACCACCGGAGATGTCGATCGACTTCAACGTGCCGGCCAGGTCGGCGACCTTCTTGCCCGTGCGGAAGTGGATCTCGTGCGGCACCGGGCTGAGGATGCCGAACTCGTTCGCCGCGCTGTTGCCGCCGGGGCACACGGTGGTGCCGAACCGGGGGTCGGCGTTGATGTGCGAGCAGGGCGACAGCTTCGGGCTGGTGGGCTGGGTGAGGAAGTCGCTGTCGTACTTGATCTTGAACAGGCCCGTGCCGAAGCCGGTGCATCCGCCGCCGGCCAGGTTGCAGCCGTTGGTCGAGGCGAGCGGCATCTCGTGCTGCTCGTTTGCCTCGGGGTCGTAGTGGATGGACCAGCCCATGATGTCGGGGTTGGGGTTCGTGGCGAAGCCGATGAACAGCGCACGTGCGCGCTGGTTCTGGAAGCCGGCGACGTCGATGAACGCTTCCTCCAGGAACATGTAGTCGGGCTGGTTCGCCGCACCCGAGGTCTGCAGGCCGAACGACACCGTGGTGGAGTGCGAGCTGAGGAACTGCACGCCGTTGATGGTCTCGAAGTTGCCCTCGGCCGTCACCGGGTCGCCCAGTTGCAACGGCGCCATGAGGCGCGAGTCGCCGGCCACGCGGCCGCTGCGGTTGATGACCGGGCAGAACCGGTCGCCCACGCCGTTGGCGTCGGAGCCCGGGTTCGCGCCCACGTCGGGCAGCACCGTGCTGGCCGGCCGCGGCACCGTGCTGGGGATGCACAGCGGGTAGCCGGAGGTGAAGGCGTTGGTGTAGTTGTCGGGGTCGAGTGCGAAGCGCGGGTCGGCGCTGCAGTTCGACGAGCCGGGCAGGCAGCCCAGACCCTGCTGCACCGAGTGGCGAGCGTTGGGGTCGTTCAGGCGCACCATCACACCCGTCTTCGAGTCGCCGGGGCGACCGTTCACACGGAAGTAGCCGTCGGTGTGATCGATGAAGGTGACGTTGCCGGTGACGGCCTCGACGCCCTTCTCGATGAGCACGTCACCGGCGATGATGTCGCCCGAGGCGACCCGGTTGGCCGAGATGGTGGCGATGGCGCCGACGTGGCCGGTGTTGCAGGTGTCGATCTTCGCCAGACCGGTCTCGCCGGCGGCGAGGCACGAGTCGGGCGCCTGCGTGAACAGCTGCTGGAGCGTCAGGCGGTTGGCCGGAAGGTCGAGCAACAGGTTGCGCGGGATGATGACGTTCTGGCCGCCGACCACGAGTTGGCCGCCGGCGTACACGTCGCCCGGGGTGTTCAGGAAGATTCGTTCGACCTCGCCGCTGATGGTGCCGGCTCCCGCCACCGCGGAGGTGGTGGTGGGGCTCGCAGCGAGGACGGGGAGTCCGGCTGCGAGCACCGCGAGGGTGACGACGGCGGCGCGTCGTGCGCCCCATCGGTGTGATGTGTGGTGCCGGTCGGGTGACCGGCCCTCGTGCCGTTGCCGGCGGTTCGTGTGCTCCCGCACCATGTGCTGCCCTTTCGTCGTGTCGTGGGCGCAGGCGCGAAAGAACAGGGCATCGCCACAGGTCGGGGCTGCAACCCGAACCCATGTCGATGTCTGACGGCGGCAGGGGTGACCCCGTGCGACCGTTCCCGTGATGTTGATTCCCGCCTTGCCCGTCTACGACGAACGAATGAAGTCTCCCGTCCTCACTCCGTTCGTCAGGTCCTAGGCAACCCGACGCGCGGTGCTACGTCAACCCCTCCAAAAGTCCTGGGACCTTTCCGGACTGATCAGGGGTTTTCGACGTCGAGTCCTACGACCATCGGCGGAGGACTTTCGAATCATTGACGACCACAACGCACCTGACGTGGGGCGATGCGCGCAGCGCGTGAGGTGAGGGTCGCCCACCCAGGGTGGACGGCTCGAGTCACTTCCGGGGTGTGCGGACCCGTTCGACGGCGTCGAACAGGTCGCCGCCCGGCAGTGCGTCGCCCAGGATGTGCCCCTGACCTTCGATCACGTGCAGCTCGACCGTGATGCCCGCGGCCTTCAGCGTCGCCTCGGTCTGGCGGCTGGCGTCGAGCCACCCGCTGTCGTCGCCACCGACGAACATGCTCACCCCCATGCCGGTGAGCGTGGCGAGCTTCGGGTCGTCGCCGCCGTCGGGGGAGTAACCCGGCAACACCACCAGCGAGGCGAAGCGATCGGGCATGGAGAGCGCGGCCTTGAACGCCGAGAGCCCGCCGTTGCTGACGCCCACCAGGTCGAACTTCCCGTCCTGCGGTGGGTAGGTGGCGGCGATCGAGTCGAGCAGTTCGGGGACCAGTGCCGCGGACGCATCGTCGTAGAACAGGCCGGTGCTCGGCGCGGCGGGCGACACCACCACGTAGTTGCGGGCCAGCGCCTCGTCGCGGTACTTCTCGTCGACCAACTGGGCGGCCAGGTCGACGTCCTGCCCGCCCGGCGGGAAGGCGAACATCACCTTCCCCGGCGTGCCCTCCACCCTGCCCTCCGGCACCAACAGCACGTACTGGATCTCCGTGCCGTCCTTGGCGGTGAAGATCATCCGCTGTGCCGCGCCGGCAGTCGGCGCCGACGTGTCCACGACATCGCTGGTCGTCCCGGTGTTCGAGTCGTTCGGCGGGTCGCTGGTGCACGACGCAAGGGTGATCCCGGCCACGACCACGGCGATGAGACGAGTTCGATGCGACATGGCGCACAGTGTCCCACGCGGTGTTCACGCAGAACTGAAGTTGTGCGTGACGACCCGTTGCGGCGCCTGCGGCGCGTGGAGCGGGTGACGGGATCCGTCGCTTCGCTCCTCCCGATTGTGCGACCCGGGGCGGCGCCTTCGGCGCGAGAGCGGGTGACGGGAATCGAACCCGTATCATCAGCTTGGAAGGCTGAGGTTCTAGCCGTTGAACTACACCCGCAGGAACCGGCCGAGAGGCTAGCAGCGGGTCGTCGTTCCCCATCAGGAGCCGGAGGTGCGACACATGGACATCCGGCCGGCGGACGACGGCGATCTGCAGGGCATCGCTGCGGCGAGGCTGTCGAACGGGCCGGCGCACCACGACTCGGGTGCGAACGCCGACTACTGCCGCTTCCTCATGGGTTGCGGGCACCTGTGGGTGGCGGTGGAGGGCGAGGTGATCGGGTTCGGTGGCGCGGTCGACATCGGTTCGGCGCGATTGCTGTCGGACCTGTACGTCCGCAACGACGCACACGGCCGCGGCGTCGGCTCGGCGCTGCGGCGGGCGGTGCTCGACGGTGCGGCGTCGACGTTCACCTTCGCCAGCAGCGAGCCCTCGGCTCAGGCCATCTACGCCCGCGCCGGCATGGCGGCGACGTGGCCGTTGCTCACCTTCCACGGCACGGTCGAGGCGACGGTCGGCCTCGGTGGCGACACGCTGCAGGCCGTCGCGGTCGATCTCGATCGAGCGGTCGACGTCGAGCTCGACCTCACTGGTACGAGCCACCGCGACGTGCTGTCGTACTGGGCGGGTCGCGACGGCAACCGCCTGCTGGAACTGCGTGACGGCACCGTCACCTGCGGGCTGGCCGTGGTCCACACCGACGCGGATGGCGTCCGCATCGAGCACCTCGCGGTCGACGATGCGATTGCGGCAGCTGCGTTCCGCACGGCGGTCGCTGCGGTCGTCGACGCCCCGGCCTCGGCGACTGCGGCGGTCGAGGCCTACGTGCCGGCGGTGCGGGCGCTCTCGGGCCAGCTGGCCGAGGCCGGTTTCGAGGTCGTCGACACCTCCATGTTCATGACGTCGGCGCAGGGCGTCGTGAGCGACGTGCTGCAGGTGCTGCACCCCGGCCTGTGCTGAGGCCCGGTGCCGGCAGCCGGTGCACTGGAAGGTCGCGCACGGCGTCGCGCAGCGCGTCGGCCACCTGGGGCAGGAACGTGGCCAGGCCGCTACTGGACCGCCACACCATGCCGATGCGGCGGCTGGGGGCCGGCGCCTGGAAGCGCAGCAGGGTGATGCCTTCGTAGGCGGGCACGGGCGCGTGCACGGCCAGCTCAGGCAGCAGTGTCGCGCCCACGCCGCCGGCCACCATCTGCCGCAGGGTCTCCAGGCTGGTGGCGCGGAAGCCCGAGCGTTCGCTGCCGCCGTTCAGCGTGCACACGCTCAGCGCCTGGGCGCGCAGGCAGTGGCCTTCCTCCAGCAGCAGCAGTGGCTCGCCCTGCAACACCGACAGGTCGATGCGTCGTTTCGTGCGCGCCAGCGGGTGGTCGGCGGGGACGGCCAGGACGAAGTCCTCGTCGAACAGCGGCTCGCAGTGCAGGTGATCACCCTCGACCGGGAGCGCGAGCAGGGCGACGTCGATCTTGCCGTCGTGCAGGCGCTGCAGCACCTCGTCGGTCTTCTCCTCCACCAGCAGCAGCTCGAGGTCGGGGAAGCGGGTGTGCAGCGACGGCACCACGTGGGGCAGCAGGTACGGGCCGAGCGTGGGGAACAGGCCCAGGGTCAGCGTGCCCGACGCAGGGTCGGCGGCCAGCCGGGCGACGTCGCGGATGGCGTCGGCCTCGTCGATGGCGCGACGGGCGTGCTCGACCACGCGGACACCCGCGGCGGTGAGCATCACCTGCCGTGGGTTCCGTTCCACCAGTTGCACGCCCAGCTCGCGCTCGAGCTTCTTCAACTGGGTGCTCAGCGTGGGTTGGCTGACGAAGCAGGCCTCCGCGGCGCGGCCGAAGTGCCGGTGATCGGCGACGGCCACGAGGTAGCGCAGGTCCGACAGGTTCATGTCAGCTCATTCAAGCAGTCGCGCCTGCCAGGGCCGGTGCGGGTGCGGTGCGCACGAGGTGGTCGAACGCACTGAGCCCGGCGGTGGCGCCCTGGCCCATGGCGATGACGATCTGCTTGTACGGCACGGTGGTGCAGTCGCCGGCGGCGAACACGCCGGGCACCGAGGTCTGCGCCCGGTCGTCCACCACGATCTCGCCTCGGGGCGACCGCTCGACCACGCCCTCCAACCACTCGGTGTTGGGCAACAGGCCGATCTGCACGAACACGCCCTCGAGATCCACCCGGTGGACGTCGCCGGTGGTGCGGTCCTGGTACGACAGGCCGGTCACCCGGCTGCCGTCGCCGTGCACCTCGGTGGTGAGGGCCGACGTGTGCACCGTGACGTTGGGCAGGCGATGGAGCGCGTCCTGCAGCACGCGGTCGGCGCGCAGTGCGCCGTCGAACTCGAGCAGCGTGACGTGCTCGACGATGCCGGCCAGGTCGATGGCGGCCTCGACGCCCGAGTTGCCGCCACCCACCACCGCGACGCGCTTGCCCTTGAACAGGGGGCCGTCGCAGTGCGGGCAGTAGGCGACACCGCGGTTGCGGTACTCGTCCTCGCCGGGAACGTTCATCTGTCGCCACCGCGCGCCGGTGGTGAGCACGACCGTGCGCGAGCGCAGCGTGGCGCCGTTGGCCAGCGTCACCTCCACCAGGCCGCCCGGCTCGGCGGCCGGCGTGAGCGACACGGCGCGCTGCAGGTTCATCACGTCCACGTCGTGGTCGCGCACGCGCTGCTCGAGCGCGGCGGCCAGTTGTGGGCCTTCGGTGTGGTCCACGGCGATCAGGTTCTCGATGCCGAGCGTGTCCAGCACCTGGCCGCCGAAGCGTTCGGCGACGATGCCGGTGCGCACGCCCTTGCGTGCGGTGTACACGGCTGCCGCCGCGGCGGCGGGGCCGCCGCCCACGATCAACACGTCGTACGGCTCCTTCTCGGCCAGTCGTGCGGCGTCACGCTCTGCCGAACCGGTGTCGAGCTTGGCGACGATCTCGTCGAGGGTGGCGCGGCCCTGGCCGAACAGCTCGCCGTTCAGGAACACGGTGGGCACGGCCATGACCTCGCGCCGGGTCACCTCGTCGGGGAACACAGCGCCGTCGATGGCGGTGTGGCGGATGCGCGGGTTCAGCACGCTCATCAGGTTCAGGGCCTGCACCACGTCGGGGCAGTTCTGGCAGGTGAGGCTGAAGTAGGTCTCGAAGTGCAGATCGCCGTCCAATACCTGGACGCGCTCGATGGTCTCCTGCGTGGCCTTCGAGGGGTGCCCGCCGACGTGCAACAGGGCGAGGACGAGCGACGTGAACTCGTGGCCCAGGGGGATGCCGGCGAAGCGGACGCTCACGTCGGTGCCGACGCGACGGATCTCGAACGACGGCCGCCGGGCGTCGTCGCCATCGAAGCGCACGCTGATCATCGGCGACAGCGGCGGGGGGGCCGCCCGGCGCGCGCGCCCCGGGGGCCCCGGGAGGGGCGCCGGCGGGGCGGGGGCCCCCCCCCCCCCCCCCCCCCT
>CBHWEI010000225.1:0-6876 GCA_966112835.1 uncultured Acidimicrobiaceae bacterium | reverse complement strand
CCGTCATGGAACGCTTCGGCCTGGTCGGCCTCCCCAACGCGGGCAAGAGCTCGCTGTACAACGCTCTCACCGGTGGCGGTGCCCTGGCGGCGCCCTACGCCTTCGCCACGAAGGACCCGAACATCGGTGTCGCCAAGGTGCCCGACGAGCGGGTCGATCGCCTCGCTGTCATGTCGAAGACGAAGACGCTCGTCCACGCCGCCGTGCAGGTGGTCGACATCGGCGGCCTCGTCGAGGGCGCGTCGAAGGGTGAGGGCCTGGGCAACAAGTTCCTGGCCAACATCCGCGAGGTCGACGCCATCGTGTTCGTGCTGCGTGCGTTCGAGGACGACGACGTGCCCGGCCCCAGCGATCCCATCGAGCACCTCCGCGTGGTCGAGATCGAACTGGCGCTGGCCGACCTGGAGACCGTCGAGAAGCGCCTCACCCAGGCCACCCGCCAGGCCAAGCTCGACAAGAGCGCGGCCGGCGAACTCGAGGCGCTGCAGGCCGCGTACGACGCGCTCAGTGAAGGCCGACCGCTGTACCGCGCCGGCCTGAAGGCCGAATGGCGCGAGCAGCTGAAGCCGTACTTCCTGCTCACCAACCGTTCGGTGCTCGCCGTGGTGAACGTGGGCGAGAACGAGCTCGACAAGATCCCCGAGGTCGAACAGCGCGTGCGCGACGAGTTCCAGTCGGCGGGCGACAACGTGGAAGTGATCGGCATGTGCGTGCAGCTCGAGGCAGAGGCCGCCACCATCACGGACCCTGCGGAACGGGCCGAGATGCTCGAGGGCTTCGGCCTGGGCGAGGGCGCCCTGTTCCGCATGGTCCGTTCGGCGTACCACCTGCTCGGGCTGCGCACGTACTTCACCACGGGCGAGAAGGAGACCCGGGCGTGGACGTTCTACGCCGGCTCCAGCGCCCCCGAGTGCGCCGGCCGCATCCACACCGACTTCCAGCGCGGCTTCATCAAGGCCGAGGTCATCCACTGGGACGAACTGCTCGAGATCGGCTCATGGAACAAGGCCAAGGAGCTCGGCAAGATCCGTATCGAGGGCAAGGACTACCACCCCGAGGACGGCGACGTGATGGAGTTCCGCTTCAACGTCTAACAGGGGTTTTGTGGCCTCGACAGTCGCGTTGAAAACGCTGTGACCTGGTCTTTCCTGTCTGTTGCTGTCCGCCGAGTAGTACCGAGTCCGCAGAAGCTGCGTACTTTCTGCGTACTCGCGATGTGTTGCGGAACACGCGACTCCCCACGCGTGCGCGCCGGGCGACGCCGCCTTCGGGGGTGACCAGCTCTGCGCAACGCCGTCACTCACCGCGGGCCGTAGATCGACACCGGGCACACCTGGAAGGCTCCCGGACGTGAACGCGTGGTGCCGCTCTCGGTCGCGGGGATCGAATCGCTTGGGAATTTTCGTCGGTCGTGTCATCCAGTCCAGCCCTCCCTGCGTGTGACCCATTGATGACCAACACGTCGAAGCCGCAGTTGCCAAGCGCTAGCGAGGATCAACCGGTGAGCGATTCGGATCTCGTCGAGTTCGAGGATTTCGGCTCTTTCTATGCCCGAGAGGTCCGCAGCGTGGTGGGTCTTGCGTACGTGCTGTCCGGTTCTCGGACAGGAGCCGAGGACCTCGCTCAGGATGCGTTCGTCGCTGCGTACCGTCATTGGCAACGAGTGCGGGCGTACCAGAACGCGGGTGCCTGGGTCCGTCGGGTTGTCGTGAATCGGTCGATCTCTCACGGCCGACGCACCGTCGCCGAGGCCAAGGCCCGGCTCCGGCTGCACGCACAGCGTGTCGTTGTGCCCGAGCTATCCGCAGAGAACGAAGACCTGTGGGCGGTCGTTCGACGTCTCCCACGCCGACAGTCTCAGGTCATCGCCCTGCACTACTGGGACGGCCTCACCGTCCACGACATCGCCCTCGTGCTCGAGTTGAGCGATGCCAGCGTGAAAACCCATCTCCAACGAGCTCGCCAGACGCTGGCCGAGCAACTCCCAAAGGACTGAATGACAATGATCGACCTCGATGAGCGCCTCGACAATGCCGTCACCGAACTTCGACACGTGTTGGCGACCGCGCAGGTCACCCCGGCCACGAAGGTTGTGTCGCGCTACCGGCACCGACGAATCGGTGCCGCAATGACTGCGGCCCTAGTGGTTGTCGCCACCGGCGTCGCGATCGTCGGAAGAATCGAAGGCACCGATGGCACTCACAACGTTGCGAGCGCGGAGCCATCCTCCGCGCTGCCGCTTCTCTTCCCTCCCAACCAGTCGCCCGCAGTCATCGTCGTTCCAGCACCAGCAGGGCGCTACAGCGCGTTGGTGTCCTCGCCGACCGGTCGCCTGTTCACGATCAACGTGATGGAGAACTTCTGGGGTGAATTCCCAGCAAACACCCCAACCCGAACGGTCAACGGCCGAACGTTCGGATTGGACGGGCCGCTCTCTTACACCCTGCTCACCACATGCTCGATGACCGTGACGCTGGCGTCCACCCCCGATGCCCCCGGCAACACTGCAAGTGCATGGGAGCCAGACGTGCTTGCTCTGCTGTCGGCCGAGAGCGTCGACCACGGAGTGAACACCGTGACGCTGCCGACCGGATGGGCGGTCGTGACGCAACCAAACGCGCAGGCGACCGCATACCAGTACTCGGTGAACATCGGTGGCGGCCACGGCCGCGCAAGCATCTGGGTAGTTCCAGGAGCGACCGCAGCGGCGATCTTCGGCGCGTACGGGCCACCAGACCAGATCCGCCGAATCGACTTCGACGGCCACCCCGCATGGTTCAGCAGCGTCAGGGCCACCGCTCCCGGAGCGAGCGAAACCAACTATCACCTCACGTGGGAAGCTGGCGGCAACGCCTACGACATCGTCGCCCGGACGGCGACCGAAGAACAACTGGTTGCTTTCGCCCGCACCCTCGCGCCTGCTGCGATTGGCGACCTCAAGGACATCAATGGTGCTGCTGGCAGCGTGGCCACCACGGCGACCCTTGCCTCGGAGCCAACCCCTACAGGGGCGTGCCGGCCGCGATCGCTCGTGATCAATTCTTGACCGCCCGCGGCGACCTCCTCGGCTGACTCCAGTCGAGCGTCGCGTCACCAGGGCCATCGCTCTCCAACCGTTCGACCGCCCGCGCCAATCGCCACGCCGGCTGAATCCGATGGCCGACGACAGGCTTGTCCAACGTGCACGAACCTTTGGTGCATGTGTGTGGACTCGCAATTTTCTTTGGCGTTCGGTGCTGCGCTCGGGGCGCGATTGCCTCTGTAGGTAGGTGACGAGGAGGTCACCGATGAGCGAGGCAACGACGAACGGACCGAGGGACCCGATGAACGAGCGGCTGACGTTCACGGTCGACGAGGTGGCCCGACTGCTTGGCGTCTCCCGGTCGGGCGCGTACGACTCGATCACCCGCGGCGAGATCCCGTCGCTCAACATCGGCCGGCGAGTGCTGGTGCCGCGCGACGCGTTCCTCGAGATGCTGAAGCCTCGACCCCGCCGCCGTCCCGACGACCCTTGGTCGCGTGGAAGGCTGTAGGGCATGGCGTACGTCCGCCGACGGCTCCTCAAGGACGGCAAGACCGTCGTCTACCTCGCCATGTGGCGCGAGCACGCGCAGGGCAAGGAGCTGTCGAGGTCGTTCGAGCGCAAGGCCGACGCCGAGCGGCATCTCGTCGACATGCAGCACCGGCTACTGACGGGCACGTACGCCCCACCTCGTCTCGGCCGCACGCCGTTCTCCGAAGTCGCGCTTCGCTACCGCCAGCGGGGCAACTGGCGGCCTCGCACGCACCGCACGGTCGAGGAACGACTGCGCTACGCGATCGCCTATTTCGGCGACCGACCGATCGCGTCGATTCGCAAGGGCGACATCCAGTCGTTCATCAGCGGGCTGCCGCTCGCGCCGAACACGGTGCGGGTCGTGATGCAGCACGTGTCTGGCGTGTTCAACACCGCGCTCGACGACGGCCTTCTCGGTGGCCGCAACCCGTGCGACGGCGTGCGGCTTCCGAGAGTCGACGCGCCGCCGATCTTCCCGATGTCGATCGACCAGGTCGACGCGCTCCTCGCCGCGACGAGCGGGCCGTTCAAGGCCGCCATCGTGATCGGCGCCGGCCTCGGCCTGCGCCAGTCCGAAGCGGCCGGCCTCACCGTTGACAGAGTCGACTTCCTCCGACGCTCGGTGACGATCGACCGGCAGTGGCAGCAGGCGACCGGTTCGGCGACTGGAGCGTTCACGTCGCCGAAGACGGAGGCGAGCACGCGCATCGTGCCGGCCGATCAGTGGGTGCTCGACCACCTCGCTGCGCACATCCAACAGCACGGCCTCGGCACCGATGGAGTGCTGCTCCACCGCCACGGCGTGCCGTTCGACTCGGCCAAGTTCGGGTACGAACTGCGAGCAGCTCGTCGACGCGCCGGGTTGGCCGAGTCGATCACGTTCCATGACCTGCGCCACTTCTACGCGAGCGCCCTGATCCACGCAGGTTGCAACGTGAAGCAGGTGCAGGCGGCGCTCGGTCACAAGTCCGCCAAGGTCACCCTCGACATCTACGGCCACCTGTGGCCCGGTGAGGAAGACCGAGTCCGCGACGCCATCGGACGCCTGTTCCGGCCAGACGATCTTCGAGGCGCGCAAGGCTGACAGCGACGCTCCGAGAGCGGACGATTCAACGAGGACGCGCCCTCTCCCGAGGCGTCAGTACCGGGCATAGGCTGGCTTCGTGCTGGCAGACGACGAGGCCTGGGCGATTCTTCGCACCCTCGACGATCCATATTCAGTCGAAGGGCCGGCAGAACTCGATCTCGACGCTCTCGGCGCCCGATTCGGGTCCGTCGTGATCCACCTCGAGGAGTCCTTCGGCTGCTCTTGCTCAGTGGATGCTGGCTTCCCCTTCGTTCAGGACGCATCCCACTACGGCACCGTCACCGTGCCGGCCGGCGCCACCGCATCTGGAGCACAGATCGTGGTCAGGATCAGCAGGTACGGGTCTCTTGCGGTCTACGAACTGGAATTGTTCGGCGCTTACGACCGAGCTGAGACGGCCCTCCTCCTCGACCCACTCGACCGCGATCGGATCGAACTGGCACTCACCTCCACCGACCACGACATCGTCCCCGCCGATCTGCTCTGGACCAAGTACGACGGCGTGAACGACTACTGGCAAATGCATTTCCCCGATGAGCCGACGCCAACTTGGTTCACTCGATTCTTCGACTGGGTCTGACCTGTAGCAGGCCGCGCTGCTCTCAGGGCGAGCTTCTGACTCAGTCAGACCTCAAACCGGGCCTCGGCTGCTGCAAGCAACTGGCCGGCCCACTTGACGCAGCTGTCGGCGTCAGCCGCGCTGATGTCGACACTCTCGTAGCCCGCCTGGGTCTTGCGATCGAGCGCTCGCTTGAGGGCCGTCGCGAGCTTGGCGTCGACTTGTCGCAGCAGATCAACCGCAGAGACGTGGTTGCCGTCGTTCGATCGCTCTCCGAAGGCGTGACAGGTGATCGCATCCGACGCTGCGATCGCGGCGTGAATCGCGCACGTTGCCACGACGTCGGGGGCGTCAAGCAGCTTCGCCGCCTCGAGGAACTGGCGAGCATCAACGAGACGTTGCCGCGCCTGCTGCACATCACACGGCTTGCGGGTGCCCTTCGCGCGAGTCACCGCCGGCGCTCCAGCAGCAATGCCGTGTCACCGGCCAGCGCAATGCCGTCGAGCCGAACCTGCTCGACGAGCGGGTTCTTCGAACGCACCAGCTTGCGCCACGACTCGGGCGTGTGCTCCACAAGCTGCAGGTCGTTCCCGGTCCACGAGCGCACGTCGGCCTGGAGTTGCGCCAACAGCGAGTGCAGATCGGACGCCTGGAGATCCTGGGCGACGATGAGAAGGTCGATGTCCGATTCCCCGTCCGCGTCACCTCGTGCCACGGAGCCGAACAGCCACGCGCCTTCCAGGTCAGGCCACTGGGAGAGACGTTCCCGCAGACGGCGGATGAGTTCGCCACGCAGGCCAGCAAGAGCGAGCAACGGACCGACGGCCAGGTGACTCTTGTTGAGCACCACCATCGACGACCGGCCCGCCACGGTTTCGTTCACCAGGCCCGCGCGGATGAGATCCTCGATCACCGAACTCGCGTTGCCCGGCGAGACGCCCGCAGCGGCCGCGAGCTGTCGCCGGGTGGCAGGCTGTTCCAGCCGGGCGAGTGTCTGCAGCAGCGCGCCACGAACGGCCGGAGCCACGTCGAGAACTGGTGCACCGAGGTCCATGTCGCAAGCGTACTCCACCGTGATCCGAAATACGATCATATGATCCGACAATCGATCATGTTGAAATCGGTGGATCCACTCGCCCAGTCGCGCAATCGTGTTCGTGTGAGAAAGAAGGCCCGAGAACTCCGAGATCGTGTGAGTCACCATCGGAACGTCGGGCGCGCCGCCCTGGAGACAACCGCGACCGCCGGCAGCGACGTCTCCGCGGGTACCTCCGCACTCGATCGTCTCGTCGCCGATGGCTTGGTCACTCCAGCGCTTGTTGCCAAACGTCAACGCCCTACGCCAAACATCGTCGCCTCTGGCACCGTGAGTGACCTCGTCGCCGAACAGAGGCGGTGATCGACATCGGCCTCTCGCGAGCAGCCGCCAAGCTGCGACGGCTTCTGGCTCGTGAGCGAGCTGTCGAACCAGTCCCGGTCTCGGTCGCCGACCTGGCGCGCTTCGCCGAGACTTGCGCCGATCTCGACGACCCCGATGTCATGGACCGCGCCTGGCGTTGAGGTCACGGAGCCAACGAGCTGCGTACTTTCTGCGAACTCCGCCACGCGACTGACCTGCAGCGTCGCAGGTCAGAGGGCCTGGATCGACCACGCTCCGACGTTCCGCTTCAACGT
>CBHWEI010000224.1:0-6912 GCA_966112835.1 uncultured Acidimicrobiaceae bacterium | reverse complement strand
GGCTCGACGAGCTTCAGCGTCATGTCCTCGGGCAGGCCGCCCACGTTGTGGTGGCTCTTGATGACGGCGGCCGTGCCGTCGCTGCCGCCGCTCTCGATGACGTCGGGGTACAGCGTGCCCTGCACCAGCCACTCGGCGTCGCTGAGGCCGCCGGTGTGCTCCTCGAAGATGCGGATGAACAGCTCGCCGATGATCTTGCGCTTCGCCTCGGGCTCGACCACCCCGGCGAGCTTCTCGAAGTAGCGCTCGCCGGCGCTGACGTGGATGAGCTCGATGCCCATGTTGCGGCGGAACGTCTCGACGATCTGGTCGCTCTCGTTCAGGCGCATCAGGCCCGTGTCGACGTAGATGCACACCAGTTGGTGGCCGATGGCCCGGTGCACGAGCGCCGCGGCGACCGCGCTGTCGACGCCACCGCTGAGCGCGCAGATGACCTTGCCGGTACCGACCCGTTCGCGCACGGCAGCGACCTGCTCGTCGATGATGGACGCCATGGTCCACTCGCGACGGCAGCCGGCGAGGCGATGCAGGAACTGTTCGAGCACGGCCATGCCGTAGGGCGTGTGCACCACTTCGGGGTGCCATTGCACGCCCCAGATGCGACGGTCCGGCGATTCCATGGCCGCCACGGGTGCGTCGGCCGTCTCGGCCGTGGCGACGAAACCGTCGGGAACGACGGTGACGGCGTCGAAGTGGCTCATCCACACGTCCTGCGCAGCAGGAATGCCGTCGTGCAGCAAGGTCGACGTGGATCCGCCGATGCGGGTGACCTTGGCCCGGCCGTACTCGCCGCGCAGGCCGCGACCCACCGTGCCGCCCAACTGCTGGGCGATGAGCTGGTGACCGTAGCAGATGCCCAGAATGGGGATGCCCAGGTCGTAGATGGCCGGGTCGAGCGAGGGTGCGCCGTCGACGTGCACGCTGGCCGGGCCACCGCTGAGGATGATGGCCGACGGTGCCCGCTCGGCCACCTCGGCGGCCGTGATGCGGTGCGGGACGATCTCGGAGTAGACGTTCAACTCACGCACCCGCCGCGCGATGAGCTGCGCGTACTGCGCACCGAAGTCCACCACCAACACCGTGTTCGATCGCTGCACCATCGTCTGGATCGTAGGGGCTGCGGGTGGCGCGGCCCCACATCCGTCCGGTGTGACGTGTTCGTCCGTCCCGATTTCCCGGCCCGCGGTGTGTTTGGGCGCGGCCCCTGCGACGATGGGAGCATGTCGCGGATGGTTCGTGCGTGGTCGTCGGTCGCAGTCACCCTGCTGTTGGGAGCGCCCGTGTTGGCTGCGTGCAGCGACGGCCCGAACCCGTTCCAGGCTGCCGCGCAGAGCACCACCACGACGGTGGCCGCCGGCGCCAACGGCAACTCGTCGGGCACCGCCACCGACGGCGTGGGCGACAACGTGTTCCTGCCCGAGGGCAACCTGAGCGACTGCGTCGGTGCGCTCGAGCGCCCCAACTGCGGCAGCGCCGCCAAGGGCACGAAAGGCACCTACATGGTGTTCGCCGTGCTCATCCTGGGCCTGGCGTTCATCTTCTGGCGCATCGCCAAGGGCGTGAAGGCCCGCGACGCCGCTGTCAACGGCCCCAAGCCCACCACCCCCTAGGTTCGGGCGCGTCGGCTTCTGGTTGCGATTCCTCCCAAAACCGTTTCTGGTTGCGTTTGCTCCCGGATTCCGGGAACAATCGCAACCAGTTCGAGCCGCGCCCAACCACCGCCGCGCCCGAACTGCCGCTGTGCCCTGTTGGCGAGGCAGCAGCAAACGGGCTTTCGGCGCTCTCTGCCGAACTTTGTGACACCCTCCCTGCATGCTCCCGACATGAGCGATCGCCACCCCTTCGACGACCCTGTGCCTCGAGGTGTCGGGTTGTCGCTCGTCGAGCGTTCCGGGTCTTGGAGGCCATCGAAGACGCCCGCCTGGCGTTACGGGACCGCGGCGCAGCGCCGGGGTTGCAGGACGAGCTCGCCACGGTCATCCGCATGCTCCACGGTAAGTTGGGCTTCGACGAAGGGGGTGTGCAATGACCGAGCATGAGGTGCTTCTCCCGGCCGAAGCCGCGCAGCGCTTGGGCGTCCCTACTCGCGTGGTCGTGCAGGCGATGTACGAGAAGCGACTTCCGAGGGTCCGACTTGAGGACGGAACGCTCGGCATTCCCGCCGACGCCCTCGACTCCTTCCACGTTCAGACGGCATAGCGAAGAACCGCCGCCCGCCGCGCCGGCGGCGCTGGCCGTTGACGAGAAACTCAGGGTCAAGGGCGCAGCAGGTCGCTGCAGAAGGCGGCGGTGCCGCTGACCAGCGCGTGCGGGGCCTCCCACGGCACGAAGTGGCCGCAATCGCGGAGCAGGAACGGGCCGACGTGGTCGGGGAACACGACGGCCGCCATGAGGTCGAACGCCGGGTACAGCACGTGGTCACTCGTGCCGAACAGCACCAGCGTGCGCGTGTGCGGGTTCTTGCCGATGAGTGTCGGCTCGGACCGGGCCGACTCGTGGAACGAGCTCTCGTAGCCACCGAAGCTGGCGCGCAGGTGGGCGGCATCGGCGAAGGGCTCGGTGTGGAAGTCGACCTCGCCCGGTCCGCCGAACGCGCCGGGATGCGCCCAGAAGCGGCTGGAGTAGAAGGTGGCGATGTAGCGGCGGCGCTGCTCGGGCGTGACCAGCTCGGCGGCCAGCGCATCGGCGTCGAGGCCTTGGCGCAGGAAGTAGTCGGCGGCCTCGCGCGGCGGCCGGGTGCCCTGGATCTCGGCCATCTCGTCCTTCAGGTACGGCAACGGCGAGTTGAACAGCACCATCCGGTCCACCCACTCGGGGTGGCGCAGGGCCAGGTCCTGGATGACCGGGCCGCCCAGGTCGCCGGCCAGCAGCACCACCCGCTCGTGGCCGAGCACGTCGTGCACCAGCGCGTACAGATCGTGGGCGTGGCTGGCCACGTCGTGGAAGCCGTCGGGACCCAACTCGCTGTCGCCGAAGCCGCGCAGGTCGGGGACGATCACCTCGAACCCCGCCGCGGCGAGCGGTTCGATCACCTTCCAGAACATGCGCTTGGTCTCGGGCCATCCGTGCACGCACACCAGCGGCACCCCGCCGACGCCCTCGCGCACGTATGCCTGGGCGAAGCCTCGGGGCGACGCGGTGTGGACCGTGAAGCGGTTCGGGTCGATGTGCGGCTGCATGGGCGGATCGTAGGAGGCGGCGACCGCCACGCCGGACTCGTAGCCTCGTCCACGTGAACTCCGAGGACTTCCGCATGCACGGCCACGCGCTGATCGACTGGATCGCCGACTACCTGGAGGGTGTCGAGCAGTACCCCGTGGGCAGCCAGGTGGCGCCCGGCGACATCCGCGCCATGATGCCCGAGCACCCACCCACCGAGCCCGAGTCGTTCGACGCAGTGCTGGCCGACATGGACCGCGTCATCGTCCCCGGCCTCACTCACTGGCAGCACCCGCGGTTCTTCGCCTACTTCCCGGCGAACATCAGCTACGCGTCCATCCTCGGCGACCTGGCCGCCTCGGGTCTGGGTGTGCAGGGCATGAGCTGGGTCACCAGCCCGGCCTGCACCGAGGTGGAGACGTTGATGATGGACTGGATGCAGGAGCTGCTCGGTCTGCCCGACCGGTTCCGCAGCACCAGCGAGCGCGGCGGTGGTGTCATCCAGGGCTCGGCCAGCGAGGCGACGCTCGTGTCCATCCTGGCGGCCCGTTGGCGCACCACCGGCGGCCGGGTGAACAGCGACGGCGACACCACCCGCCTGGTCGCGTACGCCACCAGCCAGGCGCACAGCAGCATCGAGAAGGGCCTGCGGGTGGCCGGCATCGGCACCGACCGGCTGCGCATCGTGCCTCACGACGCCGACTTCGCGATGGACGCCGAGGAGCTGGGCCGGATGATCGCTGAGGACCTCACCGACGGGTTGACGCCGTTCTGGGTGTGCGCCAACCGCGGCACCACCAGCTCGACCGCGTTCGACGACGTGGTCGACGTCGCCCGCGTGGCCCACGCCGCCGGCCTGTGGGTGCACGTCGACGGGGCGATGAGCGGCATCGCCGCACTCGCCCCCGAGTACCGCTGGGTGAACGACGGCCTCGACGTCGCCGACAGCTACTGCACCAACCCGCACAAGTGGATGGGCGTGAACTTCGACAGCGACCTGTTCTGGACCGCCGACCGCGCCGCACTGCTGGGTGCGCTGAGCATCCTCCCCGAGTACCTGCGGTCGGCCGCCGCCGAGAGCGGCGCGGCCATCGACTACCGCGACTGGCAGGTGCCGCTGGGCCGGCGCTTCCGTGCCCTGAAGCTGTGGTTCACCATCCGCACCGGCGGCGCCGCCGAGGCCGTCGACATGCTCCGCAACCACGTGGCGCTCACCGACGAGTTCGCCGGCTGGGTGGCGGCCGACCCGCGGTTCGAGATCGTCGCCCCGCACCCGCTGAACCTGGTGTGCATCCGCCTGGTCGACGGCGACGCCGCCACCGACGCGCTCATCCAGCGCGCCAACGACTCGGGCCGTGCGCTCTTCACCCGCACCGTGCTGGACGGCAAGGTGGCCTGCCGGGTGAGCATCGGCGCACGCACCACCGAGCGCCGCCACGTGGAAGAGGCCTGGTCCCTCCTCCGGTCCCTCGCCTGAGACCGTCACGCAGAACTCAAGTTCTGCGTGACCCCTTCCTCCCGAACTTAAGTTCTGCGTGACGGGGCCGGGGTTGCGCTTGCTGTTCGGGTCTGGCGGCACGGGCGTTGTGGGGACGGGGGCGGGGCGGTTGAATCCCCGAGCACGCCCTTGCGGCGTCCACCAAGGAGCAACCGATGCGTCTTCGCCTCGCACTGCTCGTCGCGGTCACGAGTCTCCTGACCGTCGTATCGCCGGCGCTCGCCGTCGGCCCTGTGCCCACGGCGATCGCCGGCATCCGCCCCGCCACATTGCACGGCGCAGCCGGCGACTGGGCGTTCGTCCAGCACGAACTGTTCGACGTGCCGCTGGCCCGCTTCATCCTGGACCGGTTCACCGGCGACCGATGGTTCGACTGGAGCAACGACGGCTGCTCGGCGCCGCTGCTGGGCAGCACCGGCCGCGCCTACGACTTCCGCCAGCCGTGCATGCGGCACGACTTCGGCTACCGCAACCTGAAGCGGCTCGAGCACCGCTACGGCCACGGTCACACCTACTGGAACCCCACCAACCGGCGACGGGTGGACCAGCAGTTCCTGGCCGACATGAAGTCCCACTGCAAGCGCCGCGCCTGGGTGCTGCGGGTGTCGTGCGTGATGTCGGCGTACACGTACTACTCGGCGGTGCGGGCGGTCGCCGGGCCGTGACGCTACCAGCGCTGCCGACCCTGCGGGCGATGCCGACCTGCTGACCGGCTGCTACAGCGCGGGTGGCTCGGGGCCTTCGATGCCGTGGGCCACCCGCAGCAGCTGGTGCAACATGCGCGCCGTGGCGCCCCACACGGTCTCGTCGTCGAGCTCGAAGAAGAAGATGGGCCGCTCGCCCTGCACGGTGTGCCACCACTCTTCGCGGAACGTGCCCGGCGTGGTGAGGTCTCGCAGCGGCAACCACAGCACACGGTCCACCTCGTCGGGCTGGCCGTGCAGCTCGAGCCGGCCGTCCACCCGGGCGACGACGGGCACGATCCAGCTGCGGCTGACGTACGTGGCGATGGGCTGCAGCCGGCCGACGAGGGTGACGAGCGACGGCGACAGACCGACCTCTTCGTCGGCCTCGCGCACGGCCGCCTGTTCGTACGTCTCGCCCGGGTCCAGGCGGCCGCCGGGGAAGCTGATCTCACCCCGATGGTTGCTCAGCTGCATGGACCGCCGGGTGAGCAGCACCTCGGCGCCGTCGGGGCCGTCGGCCAGCACCACGAGCACGGCCGACGGGCGGGCGTTGTCGAAGTCGGGCTCGAAGTCGCCCTCGGGCGGGTTCGCCAGCACGCGGGCGGCGATGTCGGCCGACGTGACGGCAGGCGCGGGCACGGGCCACGGCGCGGCACCGCCGGGGCGCCAGTCGTCGGGGCGCGGGATGTACTGGTTGCCGCCGGGGCGGCGCGCCTCACTGGCCAGCGGGGCTCCAGCCGGAGGCGGCCAGCTGCTGCAGGATCTGGGCGAGGCCGGCGGTCTTCATGTTCGCCAGCACACGGCCTGGAGCCTGCTCGCCGCGCTCCCACTCCTCCCACGCGGTGATGAGCTTCTGAAGGTCGGGGGCAGGGGCTTCGAACGCCATGCGTTCAGGCTACAAACCGGGTCAGGACTTGTCGTCGCCGGAACCGGTCAACTTCTTCACCGCGTTCACGCCGGAACCGACCACGCGGCCGGCGGTGCGGCCCATGTCGGTGCTGCGGTCGCCATTGGGCGCCACCACCGGCTGGCGGGGCTCCTTCTTCTTGCGTTCGGCGAAGCTGCTGCCGAAGAACACCACGACCAGCACCGTCGTGATGGCCAGGATGACCACCCGCGTGCCGTTGTCGACCGAGATCCACGGTTGCGCCACGGCCACCAGGCACAGGCCGATGAGCACCATGTCGATGATGCGGTGCACGTTCCGTCCGTACGCCCGGAACGCGCCGATGGCGCTCTTGGTGAGCGCCGCGTTGAGCACGATGAGCCCGCCCAACACGGCCGGCACCAGCGGCGTGGGGCTCATCAGCCCGCTGTAGGCCATGGCGCCGCCGAGGATGTACTCGACGAGCTGGTGCATCCAGAAGGGGCGCTTCCCGGGCTCGGCCATGGCTGGGGAGCCTAGTGGCGAAAAACAGCACGACCCCGGAGCGCAGGCTCCGGGGTCGTACAAGGGGGACGCGAGGTGTAACCCCGCGAACCGTCACATCATTCCCATACCGGGCATGCCGCCACCCATGGGGGCGCCGCCACCCATGGCCTTCTCGGGCTTGTCGGCCACGAGGCATT
>CBHWEI010000223.1:0-6919 GCA_966112835.1 uncultured Acidimicrobiaceae bacterium | reverse complement strand
AGTCGGCGCTCTTCAGGTGGCCGTCGCGGCTCTCGTCGTCGGTGGTGATCGACGCGGCCTGCACCACGGCCTCGACCTTCGACTCGAGCGGGTTCTCGGCGATGGTGACGGTCGCGGTGTAGTCGGTGAAGCGGCCACGGGTCTTGGCGACCATGAGGTGACGGGCGATGAAGCCGACGGTGCTGTGGCTGGCGTCGACGGTCCAGGTGCCAGCGGAGAGAGCGGCGAGACCGGGGTTCGTTGCGGTGGACATGGTGGTTGCTCCTGTGTTGAAGTGGGGGTGTTGCTTGCGGGTGCAACAAACCATAGCCACATTTATTTCGCTTCGCAACATTTCTCTTCTGCACGTTTCTGGATAGCATGAGCGCATGTCCACCGAATGGCTCAGCGATCTCGAACAGACTGCGTGGCGCAACTTCATCATGAGCGTGCACGACCTGATGGCCGTGCTCGAGTCCGACCTGGCCCCGTACGGCCTCACCATGGGCGACTACGAGGTGCTCGTGTGGCTGAGCGAGGCCGACGAGAGCCGCATGCGCATGTGCGACCTGGCCGGCGCGCTGCAGCTCTCCCCCAGCGGCCTCACCCGCCGCCTCGACGGCATGGTGCGCAACGGCTGGGTCGAGCGTGCCTCGTGCGCCAGCGACCGACGTGTCATGTGGGCCCACCTCACCCCCGCCGGCCTGGCGAAGATGAACGAGGTCGCACCGGTGCACGTGGGCAGCGTCCGCCGCCACGTGCTCGACCCGCTCGGCACCGAGGGCGTCGGACAGCTCGGCGACGTGTTCGGCCGCATTCGCGACCGCCTGCACGACACCCAGCCGGCCTGAGCACCATGACGCTCCCGCTGCCCACGGGTTTCCGCGCGCACGTCACCACCAGCGGCGTGATGGACGACACCGACGACTTCACGGTGGTCGCCGCCGACACCGTCTGCGCCGCCGCCGGCGTGTTCACACAGAGCTCGTTCGCCGGGCCCAGCGTCCTGGTCAGCCGGCAGCACGTGGCCGACGGCCGCGCTCGGGCCATGGTGGTCATCTCCAAGAACGCCAACGTGGCCACCGGCGCCCAAGGCCTGGCCGATGCCCACGAGGTGGTGCAGGGCGTGGCGACCGCGCTCGGCTGCGACGCCACCGACGTCCTCATCGCCTCCACGGGCGTCATCGGCCGCCCCTACCCCATCGATCGCATCCGCGCCGGCCTGGCCGCCATCCCGTCGCCGCTGCCGGGCACCGATGCCGCAGCCGTGGCCCGCGGCATCATGACCACCGACACCGTGCCGAAGACCGCGCGGGCCACCGCCGGCGCGGCCACGGTGGTGGGCGTCGCCAAGGGCGTCGGCATGATCGAACCGAACATGGCCACCATGATCGCCATGGTGTTCACCGACGCCGAGCTCACCTCCGCCGAGCTCGACGCTGCGTTCCGGCGCGTGGTCGCCCGCACGTTCAACTGCGTCTCGGTCGACACCGACACCTCCACCAGCGACACCGCGATCGTGCTCGCCAGCGGCGCCGCCGGCCGAGTCGACGCCGACGCATTCGAGACCGCCCTGTACGACGTGTGCGTCTCGCTCACCCAGCAGATCGCCCGCGACGGCGAAGGCGCGACGACGCTCATCGAGGTGCACGTCGATCAGGCCGCCACCACCGAGCAGGCGCAGCGGGTGGCCAAGGCCATCGTCAACTCACCGCTCGTGAAGACCGCGGTGCACGGCGCCGACCCCAACTGGGGCCGCGTGGCCATGGCCGTGGGCAAGAGCACCACCGCCGACGAGGTGGATCAGGACCGCGTGGTCATCCGCTTCGGCGCACAGGAGGTGTACCCGGCTGCGCTGGGCGACGCCGACCTCGAGTCACTCGCGCAATACATGCGCGGCGACGACGTGCGCATCCACGTCAGCCTGGCCACGGGTGGCACGGCGCACGCGACGGTGTGGGGCTGCGACCTCACCGACGGGTACATCCGCATCAACGCCGACTACACCACCTGAGCGCCGCACCTCGACGCGGGGCTCAGCGCACCACCAGCGGCGACATCATGTCGTTGTCCTCGTGCTCGAGGATGTGGCAGTGGAACACGTACGTGCCCGAGAACCGCTGCACGGGTGCGTTCTTCGCGTCACCGACGAACGGCGCCGGGATGCCGGCCGCCGTGCCGCCGAACGGCACGATGATGCGGGTGACGGTGCCCGGCATGGCGATGATGGTGTCCTTCCAACCGGACTCGCTGGCGATGGGGGCGATGGGCTCGCCGGCCAGGTAGTCGTCGACCGCCGGAGCCGGCCACGGGCCCTGGTTCGCCGAGGTCGGGAACGGCAGGCCCTCGGCGCAGTTCGCCGGGTCGGCCGCGGCGCCGCCGCAGCTGAGCTTGTCGACCAGGTAGACGGTCTCGCCCGAGTCGGGGTCCATGGCCAGGTTCTGACGGTTCAGCAGACGGAACTGGGTGAGGTGCAGGTGGATGGGGTGGGCGTCGCCCGTGGTGTTGATGATGTCCCACTCCTCCACCGTGTTCACACCCGGCGCCTCGACCTGCTCGGTGCGCGGCGTCATGGTGAGGTCGTCGGCGTAGAACTGGTTGCCCATCAGCACGTGCACGGGCTCGGCCTGGATGCCGGCCACGGTGTCGTCGTTGATGATCTCGTTCAGGAACACCGTGCGCACCGTGGTGGCGTGGAGTTGGCCCTCCACTGCCGGCGATGCGGGGGACGACACCGCCGGCAGGAGCTTCGGTTGGTTGCGGCCACCGCGCAAGGTGGTGGGGACGACGCCGCGAGGCGCTTCGGCCTTGCCCACGGTGAACTGCATCACCTGCGCGATGTCGCCGTCGCCACCCTCGGGGTACGGCGCGGGCGCGTCGTTCACCAGACGCCACCGCGAACCGGCCGGGAGCTTCGAGAAGTCGACCAGCACGTCGGCGCGCTCGCCGGGCGCCATGCGCAGCTTGGCCACCGGGGCCGGCGCGTTCAGCAGGCCGCCGTCGGACCCGATCTGGTGGATCGGCAACTGCTCGAGCGTGGGGTTGCCCGAGGCGTCGATACGCGCCAGGCGCATGTTGTAGAAGCGAGCGTTCGAGCCGTTGAGCACCCGGAACCGGTACACGGTGCGCGACACGGTGAGGTTCGGTTCGATGACGCCGTTCACCGTGGCCACGTCGCCGAACGACTCGGGCGACCACTGGTTGGGGTGACCGGCCGGCAGCCCACCGAGGCCGCAGTGCGGGCCGATGGGGTAAGCGAACGATCCGTCGGCGTTGAACGTGCGGTCCTGGATGGTGAGCGGCACTTCATAACGGCCCGAAGGCAGGTGCAGCGGGTTGTCGGCCGAGCCGGTGTCGTACTGGTCGCGCAGCCACAGCTGGCCGGCGAGCCCGGCGGTGACCTGGAGCCGGGTGATGCCCCACGAGTGGTCGTGGTACCACAGGCCGGTGGCGTCCTGGTCGTTGCCGTACAGGTACGTGTACGACTGGCCCGGGCTGAACGTCGAGTCGGGAAGCCCGTCGTACTGCGGCTCGGAGTGTGCCCCGTGCACGTGCACCGTGCCGCGCGGCGCGCTGGCGTCGGACAGCTCGGCGCCCATCACCTGCGTGTCGAGGACGCTGGACATGGGGTGCTCGCCCAGGTCGTTGGTGACAGAGAGCTTCAACGGCTGGCCCTTGCGGGTCTCGATGGTGGGGCCGAGGTACACGTCGGTGGCGTCGTCCTCGAGCGCATAGCCGAATGTCTTCGTCGCGGGCATGTCGTCGCTGAAGCGGTGCGTGCCCGCCTTCATGTACAGCCGAACGGCGGAGCCGCTGTTGCGGCGATCGATCTTGGGCGGGATGGCCAGTGACTTGGTGAACGAGCGGTGCGCCGGGGTGGGACCGATGAGCGCATCGCAGTCGGACGTGGCGAGCGCACCGATGCGCGCCATGCGGTGGACGTGCGCGGAGTTCGCCATGTTCGCCAGCGCCGGCATGGCCACGGCGGTGGACAGCACTGCGCCGACCGCGACGAGGCTGGTCCCGATGATGACGTTCCGATGGCGCAACGGCATCCGCCGTCGCGCGGATCCCGAATCGAGGCCAGTCCACCTGCCCATTGCCGCTCCCGCTCTTCCCCCGTCTCCCGTCGACGGAAAGGTCGTGAATGCGACGGTAGCACTAGGACCTTCGGGAAACCTTAGGCTTTTTTGACCATTCTCGTCACGAAACCCCACTCATCGTCGATGATCGAACCCGGTTTCACCACGGTGCGTCAAGATTCGGGCGCGGGACCCACGACCTTCGGACCACCCCGGCGTGCGACGTCGTCCCAGATCGCCGTCGCGTCCACCGCGTCGGCGCGCAGGCCCGTGAACCCGAACTTCATGGTCCGCAGGAACTGCTCGGCCTCGGTGCTGGCGCGGGCCGCGGCATCGGCATCGTCATCGGCGCCGCGCACCTCGTAACGCAGGTTGAAGAACGCGATCCGGTCGTCGTAGGTGAACGTGCCCTCCTCGGTGAACGCGGCCACGAAGATGTCGTGCTCGGGCTGCGCCTGGGTGAGGTACCGCCGGGCCTCGTCGCTCAACTGGTGGAATCTGCCGCGCACCGTCACCCGATGCACCCGCTGCTCGCTCATGCAGCGACCCTACGCGAGAAGGGCCGGGCACGAGGCCCGGCCCTTCCACGGATCGACGGTTGCGTCAGATCACTTCGGTGGCATGCGGATGCCGCCGTCGACGCGGATGGTCTCGGCGTTCATGTAGCTGTTGGTGATGCACTCGACCACCATCGAGGCGAGCTCGCTCTGGAAGCCCAGACGCTGCGGGAACAGCACACCCTTCTGCAGGTTGGCCTTGAACAGCTCGCTGTTCTCGCCCTCGCCGTAGATGGGGGTGTCGATGAGGCCCGGGGCGACGGTGTTGACGCGGATGCCGACTGCGGAGAGGTCGCGGGCGATGGGCAGGGTCATGCCGACCACGCCACCCTTCGACGCCGAGTACGACGCCTGGCCGATCTGACCGTCGAAGGCGGCCACGGAAGCGATGTTCACGATGGCGCCGCGCTCGCCGTACTCGAGCGGCTCGGTGGTGCTCATGGCCGTGGCGGCGATGCGGATGCAGTCGAAGCTGCCGACGAGGTTGATGGCGATGACCTTCTTGAACGCGTCGAGGTTGGCGGCCGAGTCGTACGAGCCGTCCTTGCCCACGGTGCGCTGTGCCCAGCCGATGCCGGCCGAGTTCACGAGCACGCGGAGCGGGCCCATGCTCTTGGCCATCTCGACCGCGTTCTTGATGTCCTCGGTGTTGGTGACGTCGACCGCGCAGAACGCGCCGCCGATCTCGGTGGCGAGGGCCTCACCCTTCTCCTGCTGGTGGGGCAGGTCGGCGACGACGACCTTGGCGCCCTTCGACGCAAGCAGACGGGCGGAAGCGGCACCGATACCCGAGGCGCCGCCGGTGACGATTGCACTGACTCCATTGATGTCCATGGGCCGCGACCATAGGCGGACACGCGGGACGAGTCCCAAGCGGACGCCCGCAACGGAGGAGCGGCTACGGTGCCTGCCCATGCCCGGACCGTTGCACGGCATCACCGTCGTCGAGGCCTGCCAGATGGTGGCGGGCCCTATGGCCGCCATGCTCTGCGCCGACCTGGGTGCCGACGTCATCAAGGTCGAGCAACCCAAGGGCGGCGACCGCATGCGCCTGCTCGGCCACCGTGTCGGCAGCGTCGGCGCGTTGTGGGCCGGGGTCAACCGCGGCAAGCGCAGCCTGGTGGTGGACCTGCAGCACCCCGACGGCCTCGTCGTGCTGCGCGACCTCACCGCCAGCGCCGACGTGTTCATCCAGAACTTCCGTCCCGGCGTCGCCGAGCGACTGGGCATCGACGACGCGTCGTTGCGGGTCCACAACCCGAATCTGGTCTACGTGTCGGTCAGCGGGTTCGGCGAGACCGGCCCCTACATCGACCAGAAGAGCTACGACTACGTGGTGCAGATGCTGTCGGGCATGGCGGCGCTGCAGGGCGGCGACGGCCCGCCGCAGCTCATCCGCAACATCGTCATCGACAAGGTGACGGCCATGACCGCCATGCAGTCCATCCTCGCCGCGCTCGTCGCCCGCGACCGCGTGGGCGGCCAGCACATCCGCCTGTCGATGATCGACACCGCACTCGCGTTCCTGTGGCCCGACGGGATGATGCAGCACACGCTGCTCGACACCGACCGCGTCACGGCCGGCCCGCACATGGCCGACGGCTACGTGGTGCGCCCGACGCAGGACTCGTACCTGGCCATGATCGCCACGTCGAACTCGCAGTGGCCCGGCCTCTGTGCGGCGCTCGGTCGCCCGGAGTGGCTCGCCGACCCGCGCTTCGCGACCTTGGCGGACCGCGAGGCCAACAACGACGAGCTCACCGAACTGATCACCATCGAGGTGGCCAAGCACCGCGGCCAGGACCTGGTCGACGCGCTCCACACCAACGACGTGCCGTGCGCGCTGTCGAACCCGCTCGACCGTGTACACCTGGACCCGCAGGTGCAGCACAACGGGATCCTGGTCGAGCACGAACGCCCGTGGCTGGGTCGCGTCCGCGAGCCGAAGCCGCCGGCGCGCTTCTCGGTCACCCCCACCGAACTCGGCCGCCACGCGCCGAAGCTCGACGAGCACACCGACGAGATCCTGGCCGAACTGGGCCGTGACCCCGAGGCCATCGCCGCCCTGCGAGCCAGCGGCGCCGCCGGCCCCCGCCGCTGACCCCAGCGGCTTCTCGAGGCAACCCGTCGGCACCGGGTGCGACGCATTCCCTCCATTTCAGTGCTGCGGATTCTGGTTGCGATTCCTCCCAAAACCGATTCTGGTTGCGTTTGCTCCCGGTTTCCGGGAACAAACGCAACCAGTTCGAACCACCGAGACTCCTCAGGGAGTTTTCGCCCACCCCTCGTGATCACCCCCTT
>CBHWEI010000222.1:0-7063 GCA_966112835.1 uncultured Acidimicrobiaceae bacterium | reverse complement strand
GAGCCGTCGCGGCCGATGATGAACTTCTCGAAGTTCCAGGTGATGTCGTCGCCGCCGGACTGCTCGCGCAGCCAGGCGTACAACTCGCACGCACCCTCGCCGTTGACCTCGATCTTCGAGAACATCGGGAACGTCACGCCGTACTTCGACGTGGCGAACTCGAGGATCTCGTCATCGGTGCCGGGCTCCTGCGCACCGAACTGGTTGCACGGGAAGGCGAGGACGCTGAAACCCTGTGGGGACAATTCGTCGTGGAGCGCACGCAGACCTGCGTACTGGCCGGTGAGGCCTCAATAGCTCGCGACGTTGACGATGAGGAGGACCTTGTCGCGGAACTCCGCGAAGGACACGTCCTCACCCGTGATGGACTTCATCGTGAAGTCGTACAGGTGGCTCATCCGTGTGAGGCTAGACGACGATCGTGCACCCGTTGGCTCACGCGACTGCCCAGCACGAGCAGTGGCCAGGCGAGCAGGCCGAAGCCGCCCGCCAGCGCGTAAGCCCACCACTCGGTGAGCGGCAGTTCGAAGATGCGGCGGCCGATGGGGGTGACGAACGCCAACGCGAACAGGGCCGACATCACGACCACGAGCGCCATGCGCAGGCGGTTCAACGGCATGGACACCCGCGCCAGGTTCATGAGTGCGACGATGCCGGCCGCGAGGACGGCGACGGTGCGGGCGTGCTCGGCGTCGATGGTCTCGTCGAGCTGGGCGATGGCGAACACGCTCATGGTGGACGCGGCGATGACCACGCCGGCAGGGATGGCGCGACCCAGCACGCGCTGCAGGAAGCCTTCCTCCACGCGCTGGTCGTTGGGCTCGAGCGCCAGGAAGAACGCGGGCGTCCCGATGGTGAGCCAGCTGAGCAACGTGAGGTGGATGGGCTGCAGTGGGTAGGCGAACGCGAACACGCCGGTGAGCAACGACAGCACCACCGAGTAGACCGTCTTCGCCAGGAACAGGCTGGCGACGCGCTCGATGTTGTGGATGACGCGGCGACCCTCGGCCACCACCCGCGGCAGCGCCGAGAAGTTCGAGTCGAGCAACACCAGTTGGGCGACGCCGCGTGTGGCCTCGCTGCCCGATGCCATGGCGATGCCGCAGTCGCTGTCCTTCAGCGCGAGCACGTCGTTCACGCCGTCGCCGGTCATGGCCACCACGTGGCCCTGTGCCTGCAGCGCCTGCACCATGGCCCGCTTCTGGTGCGGCGTCACGCGGCCGAACACCGTGCTCGCGTTCACGGCTGCGGCGAACTCGGGCGTGTCCTCGGCGGGGAGGGTGGTCGCGTTCACGTTCGCCTCCCACCCGTCGAGCCCGGCGCGGCGTGCGACGGCGCCGACGGTGACGTTGTTGTCGCCACTGATGACCTTCACCGTCACGCCCTGGTCGGCGAAGTAGCGCAACGTCTCGGGTGCGTCGGCGCGGACGATGTCGTCGAGCAGCACCAGTGCGACCGGCTGCACCTGGGGCAGTGAGGCGTCGCCGTCGGTGAACGCCGTTGGTGTGGTGGCCAGCACCAGCACCCGGCTGCCCTCGCGGGCGTGGCCCTCCACCTGCTCGCGCAGTGCGCCGGCGAACGCCGTGGTGAGCACGTTCTCGGGTGCGCCGAGCAGCCAGTTGCCGTGGTCGGCGAAGCTCATCGCGCTCCACTTGCGGGCCGATGAGAACGGCACCCGGCCCGACACCGACCACTGCGGCGCGGCCGAGTAGTGCGCCTTCAGCGCGCTGGAGGTGGCGTTGGGGTCGGGGTCCAGGTGCGCCATGGCCGCGAGCGCGTCGTCGACCGCGGCGCCGTCGACGCCGTCGAGCAGCTCGACCTGGCTGACCTCCAAGGCACCTTCGGTGATGGTGCCCGTCTTGTCGGCGCACAGCACGTCGACACGTGCCAGCACCTCGATGGCCGGCAGCTCCTGCACCAGGCAGCGCCGTTGCGCCAGGCGGACCACGCCCACGAAGAAGGCGACGCTGGTGAGCAGCACCAGGCCTTCGGGCACCATGCCCACCAGGCCGGCCACAGTGCTGATGATGGCGTCCTGCCAGCTGGCGTCGCGCCGGAAGAACTGGCTGCTCGCCAGGAGCAGGCCCACCGGGATGATGGCGTAGCCCACCCACGTGACGATGCGGTTCACGTCGTTGCGCAGCGGCGAGTTCACCAGCGTGAAGCGGCGCGCTTCTTCGGCGAGCTTCGCCGCGTAGTTGTCGGCACCCACCTTGGTGACCACCATGCGACCGGTGCCGGCCACCACGGCGCTGCCGCTGAGCACCTCGGCGCCGTCGGTCTTCACCACCGGGTCGGCTTCGCCCGTGAGCAGCGACTCGTCGATCTCGAGGTTGTCGTGCGTGAGGATGGTGCCGTCGGCCACCACCTGGGCGCCGGCGCGCAGTTCCACCACGTCGTCCTGCACCAGCTCGTGCACCTGCAGCTCCACCACCTGGCCGCCGCGCACCGCGTGGGCCTTCGGCGCGTTCACCACGCTCAGTTGGTCGAGCACCTTCTTGGCACGCAGCTCCTGGTACACGCCGATGACGCTGTTGAAGACGATGACGCCGGCGAACAGAGCGTTCTTCGGCGACCCGGCCAGGATGACGAGCGCGGCGAGCACGCCGACCACGAAGTTGATGGGCGTGAGCACGTTGCCGCGCACGATCTGTCCGATGGTGCGCGTGGGCGCCTTCGGCACGTCGTTGGTGAGCCCGCGAGCCACCCGATCGGCGACCGCCGCGGCGTCGAGCCCGAGAGCCGGATCGGGGGTGAAGGGCTGGGACACCTGCGCGACGCTACCGGGGCTAGCGTTTGCTCGTGGCCATCACCGACGAGACGTATGTCCTGCTCACGACGTTCCGCAAGAGCGGTGAAGGGGTGCCCACCCCGGTGTGGATCGCGGCATTGCCCGACGGGTCGTGCGGCTTCACCACGGAGGCGGGCTCGGGCAAGGTGAAGCGCATCCGCAACAACCCGCACGTCACGTTGCAGCCGTGCGACATGCGCGGTCGTGTGCGCGAGGGCAGCGCGGTGGTCGAGGCGACGGCCGAGGTGCTGATGGGCGACGAGGCGCTGCCGGTGCGCGACGCCATCCACGCCAAGCACAAGGTGTTCACCAAGTTCATGGCCGTCGGCGGGTTCTTCCGTTCCCTCGTGCGCAAGAGCGACGATGTCGAGTGCGCCATCCGCATGCGGGTGGTGCAGTGAGCGACGAGGGCCTGCCCGACCTCGCGATCGTGGAAGCTGCCGTGGGCGCGGCCATCCGCGCCCGGTCCAGTGAAGGGCTGAACCTGCTCGGCTACGGCGAGATCAGCATCGTGCTCGGATGGCCGGCCGAAGCACCGGTGCATGCGCTGAAGCGAGTCCCACCGTTCCGCGACGCCGCCACCGCGGCGCAATACGAGGCGGTGTGCGAGCGCTTCTTCGGCATCCTCGCCGCGGCAGGCGTGCCCACGCTGCCCACCACGCTGCACTCCACCACCCGCGACGACGGCACCGTGGTGGTGTTCCACCGCCAACCGGTGGCCGACGCGTCGCAGTTGGGCCTGAACGTGCTGCGGTCCAGCACCCCCGATGCGGACCACCCGTTGCTCGCGGCCATCGTCGAACACGCCACGGCGGTGTGCCGCCCGCGTCAGGTGGGCTTCGACGTGCAGACGGCGAACTGGCTGTGGGACGGCGCCGAGGCCCGCCAACTGGACTTCACGTCGCCGATGATGTTGAACGACACGGTCGACGACCTGCTGTTCGACACGCGCGGCTTCCTGCACGAGTACCCGGCGGCGTTGCGTCCGGTGCTGAAGAAGGAGCTGCTGAAGCTGATCATCCGCTTCACCACGCCCGAGGGTGCCGTGGGCGACATGGTGGGCAACCTGCTGAAGGAGGACCTCGAGCCGTGGGTGGCGCCGACCATCGAAGCGGCGCGCCGCGGTGGCGTGCACATCGATCGTGCAGCCGCCACGAAGATGTTCGAGGACGACAAGAAGTTGTTGCCGCTGACGCTCCGGTTGAAGAAGGGTCAGCGCTGGTGGCTCGCGCACACGGGTCGTCGGTACGACTCGCTGCTGCCCGAGAAGACCACCTACGAACGCTGAGCGATCGAGCGGTGGCTCACCACTTCAGTGCGCACAGGCCGCCCGAGGCGTTCACCCAGTTGCGCTGGACGAGGAAGTCGCGGGTGCCCAGCTTCATGTTGGCGAGCGAACCGTTCGTCGCCGTGTAGGTGGTGCCGAACGTCCAGGCGCACTTGTCGGCGTTCTCGTTGCCGCGGTTGTCGTACCAGGCGTTCAGGTTCGGGTCGGTGACCGCTTCCTCCAGCTCATGGGCGATGACGCTGACCATCGCATCGGCGCCGACGTCACCGTTCGGCGAGCTGGCCGTCTGGCCGGCGCACGAGCTGATGCTGGCGCCGGTGGGATCGCCGACGAACGAGAACTTCACGTTGGTGGCAGCGATGGTGGCGTAGGTGTGCCAGCCGCAGTACGAGGTGAGGAAGCCGCTCTTGGAGACGTCGCTACTGGTGAGCACGAAGTAGACGCCGTTCGAGTCGGCGGGCAGGCGGCCGCTGGTGATGGCCGACGAGGCGATCGACTGGATCTGCGCGTCGCTGAGGTTGGACTTTCCCTGCGAGTAGGCGTCGGTGGTCTCGCCGCCCCACGTCACGCTGTTCTGCACCTTGGCGCCCGCGGCGTTCGTGTACGTGGTGTTGATGTTGTAGTACGGCGAGCCGCCCACGGACTTCAGGAAGTCGGAGATGATCGACTGCTTGGTGGTGGTCCAATTGCCGTACCAGATGACATACGCCTTCGTGGCGCCGGTCATGACCGCGCCGCCGTTGTAGTTGATGCCATTGGCGCCGGTCCTGCCCGGGCGAGCCTGGCCCACGGGCGTGTGCGCCTGGCCACGAACCGACATCACGCTGCGGTGGTTCAGTTCGGGCGCAGCGGCCGACGACGGCTGGGTGACCACCACCGCGAGCGGCGCCGCTGCAACGGCGATGGCGAGGACACGGCGGAAACGCAGGTTCGACACGGGGGCTCCTTCACATGCGCGGTGACGGTGCGCATGACAGATCGTCCCCAAGTGTCTCCTTCGTGCACGGGGCGTGCAAGGACAGTTTCGTCAAGATTCGTGCGCTGTCAGCAGTTCGCCGTGCAGCAGCCGCAGGGCGATGGCCATCCACGGCAGCATGAACGACAGGAAGATCGCGGCGATCAGGTTCACCACGCCGAACGAGACGCTCGTCACGATGAGTGCCAGCGTGCCCAGGAATGGTCCGGTGAACAGACCCACCGTGACCACCACGAGCACCAGTGCGAGCGTGCGCAACCGGTTGCCGCGGCCGAGGCGTCGCGATGTGCGGAACGAGGCGACGACTCCTGTGCCGTCACGCTCGGCTGCGCCGGGCGCCGCGCACCACAGCACTGCGGCGATGACAGCAAGGACCGGTACCCACGCCAGGAGCAGCACCAACACGGTGAACGCCGCAGTGGGCCACAGTGCGCGTGACCGTCGGGCGCGGCGCAGGATGTGTGGCCCGGCAGTGCCACGGTCGATCTCGCCGGTGAGCTCCGAGCTCGCCGCGAGCGCGTAGATGGCGACGGGCACGCTGATGATCGCGCCGGCGAGCAGTGCCAGGGCCGACGAGACGCCGTTGCCGCGACCGACGATGTCGGTGAGGTCGTCGACGGCAGGGATGGCCATCACCGCTGCCTGGGCGAGTGCCGCGAGCAGGCCGCCGACGAGGATGAACACGGCGATGGGGGCGAACCGGCGCCGGTGCTCGAACAGCAGCCGGGCGGCACCGCGCAGGATCTGGCCGTTTCGACGACGCTGGGCGAGCGGCAGCGGCAGGTCGGGCGACCACAGCGTGCGGCGCACCCCGACGACGAGCAGCATCACCGCGAGCACGAGCGTCACCCCGACCAGCCACGGCCGGTCGAGGAACTTGATGAACAGGATCGACCCCGCCGCGCTCGCGTTGCAGAAGAAGTCGGTCACGCGGGTACCCGCCGGGGGCAGGCTGACGCTGCCGTCGCGCCCTTCCTCCTCCATCCAGCGGATGGGGTGGTCCCACTGGTCCTTCGTGGTCGGCCCCGTGGGCCCGTTGTTGAAGCTCGGCTGACGCTCGCCCCAACGCCCCTGGAACGACAGCCAGGCGAACGGGTCGTTCGCCCCGTCGACCGCCTGGGGCAGCAGCACCACGGCCGGATCGATGCGCGTGGACGGTCCGCGGGTGTCGTCGCAGCCGAAGCCCGAGGCGGCGCTCTTCCCGAACCAGTGGTCGGGCGAGTAGTAGGTGGCGTGCGATCCGGTGCCCGGGTAGACCACCGGCCGGTCGCCGTCCTTCTGCACGCGGTCCCACGGGCGGCGCTCGCTGCCCTCGTGCTGGGCGACCGCCATCTCGACCGGGTCGGCCGACAGCGCCTCGGTGGCGTCGCTCGCGTCGAACGCGATCTGCACCATCTCCCAGTCGCCCTCGTGGCGGTCGTTCCAGTCGTTGTACACCCAGAAGATCCAGTACTGCAGCGCCAACCGGCCGGGCTCGTCCGGATCGGTGGCCACGCGGGCGTACACGGTGGGGGTGGCCGCGGTGCCGGTCTGGGCGAACCAGGTCTCGTAGCCGCAGCCGGGGTTCAGCGCATTGCCGGGCAGGTCGAGGTAGGCGTCGGCGGGTGCGTTGGCCAGGTCGTCAGCGCTCGGTGCGGTGGTGATGATGCTGCCGTCGGCGGCACGCAGCAGCACCTCGGGCCGGCCGAGGACGGCTTCGACCGGTGCAGGGGAGTAGGGCTCGCCGTCGCCGCAGGCCGTCGGGTGCTGCTGGACCGCGATGATGGGTGCGTAGCGATCGGCCAGTTGCTGCTCGGGCGAGGCCGCCTCGGCGACGTTCGCCGACACGGCTGTCGCTGCCGCCCCCGACAGCACCACGGCGAGCGTGATCGACGCGAGCAGCGCGCCCCGTCGCGGCGAGCGACGTGTGTCAGGTTGCAGCGCCACGGCGCGACTGTACGCCGCGAGGCTTCTCCCGAACTCGAGTTCTGCGTGACGGGCTCCTCCCGAACTCAAGTTCTGCGTGACG
>CBHWEI010000221.1:0-7064 GCA_966112835.1 uncultured Acidimicrobiaceae bacterium | reverse complement strand
CCATGTAGTGCGTGGTGAGCACCAGCGTCACGCCGCGCTGCTTCAACCGGTACAGGCGGTCCCACAGCACGTGACGCGCCTGCGGGTCCAGGCCGGTGGTCGGCTCGTCGAGCAGCAGCAGCTGCGGCTCGTTCACCAGCGAGCGGGCGATCGTGACGCGCCGCTTCATGCCGCCCGAGAGCGGCTCGATCTTGCTGCCGGCCCGGTCGGACAGCTGCACGAACTCGAGCAGTTCCTCGGCCCGGCGACGGCACTCGGCGCGGGGCAGGTCGAAGTAGCGGCCGTACAGCATCAGGTTGTCGAGCACCGTCAGCTGCTCGTCCAGTTGGTCGGCCTGCGGCACCACGCCGATGCGGGCCCGGATCTGCTTGCCCTGCGTGGCCGGGTCCATGCCGAAGATGCGCAGGTGCCCTTCGGTCACCGGCGACACACAGCCGATCATGCGCATGGTCGACGACTTGCCGGCGCCGTTGGGGCCAAGGAAGCCGAACGACTCGCCGGGTCGGACCTCGACGTCGATGCCATCGACGGCGGTGAACGAGCCGAACCGCTTCACCAGGTTGCGAGCTTCGATGAGGGGCTGATCCATGCGGCTGTCGACCCTATCGGGGGCATCGCGAGGGCGGCCGGTGCATTTCCCCGGCTGAAACGAGGTCAGCCGGGACGGGTCAGTAGTCGCCCTTGATGACGAAGTACGAACCGCGGATGGTGCCGGCGAGCTTCGACTTCTGGCGGGCGAACTTGAACTTCGACAGCTCCTCGGGCTCGCCCATGCCCTCGGACAGCTTGAAGCCCACGGCCCGCTTCTTCGGGTCGTCGAGCGGCCAGAGCACGTTCACGCCCAACCCGCTCTCGTAGTACACGTGCGCCCAGCGGATGCCCTCGACCTCCGGCTCGGTGGCCTCGAGCGGGCGCGAGGCGATGACGATGCCACGCTCCTCCTTCAGGATGCGATGCACGCGATCGATGATCTTCTTCGCCTTCGCCGCCGGCTCGGTGACGAAGTCGTGGTCGTACTTGGTCTTGAAGTAGCGGGCCTCGTGGGCGCGCAACCCGGCCAACGCCTCGGCCACGGGCGACGACTCGAGGCCGACCGTGGACACGTTCTTGAAGTCGACGAGATAGGACATGTTCAGTACCCCCAGCGGCGTCACGTCGGGCCACGCCGACGGCCACGGTAGCGGGAAGGTCAGCCCATCGACGCCGGCTGGAACAGCTCGATGGGGTTGCCCGACGGGTCGTCGAGCACGATCTGCGATCCACCCGGGCCGCTGATCACGTCGCTGCGGAACACCACACCGGCGGCGCGCAGCCGGGCCACCTCGGCGTGCACGTCGTCGACCACGAAGTGGATGCGGTTCCAGCCGCCGGCCACCGGTTGGCGGCCGTCGGGCAGCGTGCGCCCGGCCGAGCTCGCCGGACCGCTGAGCAGCAGTCGCAGGTTGCCGCGGCGCACGTCGGCGAACGCCGGCGAGAAGTCGTTCAGGGTGCTGAAGCCCAGGTGCTCGGTGTAGAAGGCGAGTGAGGCGGCCACATCGTCGACGATGTACCGCACGCTCACCAGGTCGTGCTCAGCCATGTGGGTGCTCCTTGTTGGTTCGGTCCGAGATGGTTCGGATGACGGGCAGCAGGTAGGCGATGCGCGTCGACAGGTCGTCGGCCACCGCACGGAACGCCGGCAACGTGGCTCGGTTCGTTCCCGGCAGACGGCTGGGGTCCTCGATGCTCCAGTGGACGGTGCGCTCGTGGTCGGCGAACGGCGGGCACACCTCGCGCACGCGATCGCACAACGTGACGACGGAGTCGAAGCGCCGGCCGGCGAACTCGTCGAGCGACTTCGACCGGGCGTCGGCGATGTCGATGCCGCGTTCGGCCAACACCGCCACGGCGTTCGGGTGCACCGGCTTCGGATGGCTGCCGGCACTGGCCACCTGCACGCGCCCGTCGGTGGCGTGGCGCAGCAACGCCTCGGCCATCTGCGAGCGCGTGCCGTTGCCGGTGCAGGCGAAGAGCACCGAACAGGTGGCGGGCAGCGGCTCGGGGGTCGGGGGCGCGACCGGCGCACGCAGCCCAGGGTGCAGGGCGACGCCGGCCTGGGCGAGCAGGGCTTGGCAACGGTCGAGGTGGAGCCGGTAGTACGCGGTGCGGCCGTCGAACGAACTGCGGTGCGACGACACCAGTCCGTCGGCCTTCAACCGGCCGAGGTGGTACGACACCAGGCTCTGCGGCGCTCCCAACGCATCGGTGAGCTCGGAGACGTGCAGGTCGCTGTGCGCCAGGTGGGCCACGATGTCCCACCGCAGCGGGTGCGCGACCAGGGCGAGGAACGGAGGCATCTCGGCGGCTCGACCCGGCGTCATGCACCCACAGTACATCAAACTGGCTTGATGTATTTTCTGCGGCACTTCCGGCAAGACTCGACGAGCGCGAGAAATCCGGTCGGCACCTGTCGATCCGGCCGAACTCGTTCGTAGAGATGGTGTCCGCCACCCGGGCGGCGCATCGACAAGGAGACACACCAATGGCGCAGTACATGATCTCGGTCTGGCACGACGACGAGTACGTGGTCGACTTCAGCGGCGACGAGATCCAACGGCGCGTCCGCCAGGTGACCGCATTCAACGAGGCCCTCACCGAATCCGGCGCCTTCGTGTTCGGCGGCGGCCTGAACCCGAAGTCCACCGCCACCACCTTGCGCTTCGCCGAGGGCAGCGTCGCCATCACCGACGGGCCGTTCGCCGAATCGAAGGAGCAGATCGGCGGCTTCTGGGTCATCGAGGTCGCCGACATGGACGCCGCGCTCGACTGGGCCCGCCGCGCCGCGCTGGCCTGCGAGGAGAACCTCGAACTGCGCCCGTTCCAGACCGAGTCGCCCGAGTGACGCCGGCAGCGCCCGGCTTCGCGGAGATCTACCGGCGCGAAGCCGGACGCTGCACGGCCACGCTCGTGCGCATCCTGGGCAACATCGATCTGGCGGAAGAGGCCGTCGCCGAGGCGTTCACCATCGCCGCAGCCCGCTGGCCCGAGACCGGCGTGCCGCCCAACCCCGGCGGGTGGATCACCACCACCGCGCGCAACCGCGCCATCGACCGGTTGCGCCGTGAGGCGAAGCGGCACGACCTGTACATGGCGGCGCACCGCCTGGCCGACGTCGAGCCCGACCCGCCCACCGACGTGGGCGACGTCGACGTGATCCCCGACGACCAGCTCCGGCTGATCTTCCTGTGCTGCCACCCGGCGCTCGCACCCGACACCCAGGTGGCGCTGACGCTGCGGCTGCTGGGCGGGCTGGAGACCACCGAGATCGCGCATGCGTTCCTGGTGCCCGAGGCAACCATGGCGCAGCGGTTGGTGCGGGCGAAGCGCAAGATCCGCGACAACCACTTCAGCTACCGCATCCCCACTGCCGACGAGCTGCCCGATCGCCTGCCGCCGGTGCTGGCCACGCTGTACCTGGTGTTCAACGAGGGCTACACGGCCAGCGCCGGCAGCGACCTGACTCGCGCCGATCTGGCCCAGGAGGGCATCCGCCTCACCCGCACGCTCGCCGAGTTGCTGCCCGACGAGCCGGAGGCGACCGGGCTGCTGGCGCTGATGCTGCTGGCCGACTCACGGCGGGCGGCGCGCACCGCAGCCGACGGCACGCTGGTGCGACTGGCCGACCAGGACCGCAGCCGCTGGGACCGCGATCGCATCGCCGAGGGGCACGAACTGGTGCGCGCCTGCATCCGCCGCAACGAGCCGGGGCCGTACCAGGTGCAGGCCGCCATCCAGGCGGTGCACACCGACGCGGCCACCGCGGCCGACACCGACTGGCGGCAGATCCTGGTGCTGTACGACCAGCTGTACGCCCACCAGCCGACCGACGTGGTGTGGTTGAACCGCGCCGTCGCCGTGGCCGAAGTGAACGGCCCGGCCGAAGCACTCGACTCGTTGGCCACCGTCTCGCTCGACGGCTACCACCCGTACCACGCGACGCGCGGCGACCTGCTCGAGCGGCTGGGCCGACGCGATGAGGCGCGCACCGAGTTCCAGCTCGCGCTCGCCGCCACGGGCAACGAGATCGAGCAGCGCCACCTTCGCAGCCGCATCGACCACCTCGACCGCGGCCCCGCCTGAAGACTTCTGTGGCGAGTGTCGATCCGCTGTCGCCCGTTCGTTGCGACAATGACGGCACCCACCACCGGGTGTCCCGAAACCGGAGGAGCAACCCGTGCACTACCTCATCAACGTCATCGACATCGCCACCGGCACCGCCGACCAGGGCGAGATGGCCGCCATCGACGCGTTCAACGACCGCCTCATCGCCGACGGCCAGTGGGTGTTCGCCGGCGGCCTGTCGGCGCCGCCGCTCGCCACCACCATCGACAACCGCCGCGGGCAGGCCGTCGCCACCGACGGCCCGTTCGTCGAGACCAAGGAGTACGTCGCCGGCTTCTGGATCATCGACGCGCCCGACCTGGAGACCGCCCGCCGACTGGCGGCCGAAGGATCGCTCGCCTGCAACCGAAAGGTGGAGCTGCGCCCGCTCCTGGTGTGAGGCGCCAGCGGCAGCGGTCTCGCCACGCTGTCGGGAAATGTGTCCGCTACGGACACATTTCCCCGCCAGCGTTCGGCCGAAACGCACCTCGCAAGCGTGGGGCGGGGCGTCCCAGAGCCGCCCAGAACGGCAGCCATGCGCCCCCTGCGGGTGTTAGACAGGTGGTATGAGGCCTCGATGAACGACTCGATCTCGAACGCCGCCTTGCGGTCCCACTGCTCTTCCAGTTCATCCCAGTCGGGGTCGATTGTCAGCGCCTTCCGAAGCATGGCCTCCATAGCCGTTGCTCCGAGCCGTGCCGCGCCGTCGGCGGCGACGGCGAGCAACTCGGGACCGTGGAACTCCAGGCACGACGCAAGACCGTTGAACTGCGCGTGCGCATGGACTTCCACCACTGAGACCACCGTGCGCTGGGAGGTGTTCAGGTCATTGATCAGATGAAGCCACGCGTTGGGCGCATTGAGGTCAGCCTTGTCCACGATCGCATCGTGAACGGAGAAGCCCTCACTGTCGCGGACGGTGCGCGCCAAGTCTGAACGGCGCAGGAGACAGGCCGATCCGTTGGCGTCACGGGTAGTCACGAGCGCACTCTCACGCCTGCACGGCGGTACGTCAAGTGCCGCCCGTAGCGGCAGATCGGCGCCCGTTAGCGTGCTCGCTGTGAACACGTGGTGGAACCGTGGGCGCTGGGTACCGGCGTTGCTCCTTTTCGTGCTCGGCGCGCTCGACGCGCTGCACTGGGCACAAGGTGGTCCGTCCGGATGCGTGTATCTGATGAGCGACGCCGACCGGATCGAGCAGACGGGCCGGTCGTGGTTCCCCCCGAGCGTGACGTGCCGGTTCGTGTCCCGCGATCAGTCATGGATCGAGCACCAGTCGGACTGGGCCTACTACCTGCCGATCGCGCTGCTTCTCGGTGGGTTGCTCTGCGCGTGGTTCGCTGTTCGGAACCGCACGGTGCGCCCGCCCGCTCCGACGCCGTGGTGGCAGTTGCTTGTGTGTGGCCTCGTGTTTCTTGTTCTGATGCTGGTCACCCTCCTCGGGCTGGTCGCGATGGCCTGGCGGGACAGCAGCGTCATGGCGCTGACTCCCCTTGCCACTATTCCGATTCTCTCCGTGGGCACGATGTACGTCTTGCGTCTCGTGTCGCGATGGCCGCGTTCCGAGCGGCGTCCTGTGCAAGCAGCTCCCGCCGGTTGGCCGCACAGCGCCTGAGTCTGCCGCACCTATCGGCAGTTCTGGGCGGGGCGCCCGGCAAGACTGGTGAGATGTCGGACTCACTCACCTCTCGCGAGGCCTTCGAGGCCATGCGGTTGTTCCTCGCTCAGTTCAACGAGCGCGAGCCTGAGGCTCGAAGGGAGACGATCTTCTTCCTTCTGTCGTGGACGCAGATCCAGGAGGACGGAATGACAAGCGATCCCGCCCAATGGCCTGACTGGGAACGAGCCGTGGAGGACGCCAAGTCTGGCAAGACCGTTGCCTGGTAGCCGCCCAGTGCGGCAGCTATGCGCTGCCGCCAGAGAGTTCAGCTTCGCCTTCCACCCAGCCCCAGCGCTCGGCTTGCTCAGCAGGAGTCTCCCCGCGATCGCGTGCTGAACGGTCCGCGCCCGCTGCCAACAACAGACGGAGGCAGGCCAGATCCGGTGTACTGCCGGTCTGGGCGCGGGCATCGCACTCGGCGTCGACTACGTGATGAAGTGCCGCCCACCCGTCGCCGGTGGCGTAGTTCGGATCCGCTCCGAGATCGAGCAGAACTCGCATCGACTCGGTCTGCCGATTCTCGGCGGCCAACATCAGACCACTCCACCCAGAGTCGATCTGAACGGCGCTCGGGTCTTCACCTGCGGACACCAGCGAGGCGATGGCGCTCGTGTCGCCCGTCCAGATCGCCTGGCGCATTCGTTCGCTCATCGGCCGGCTGACTTCCATCGCTCCAGCTTGTCATCGCATAGCAGCGCCGAGCGGCAGATAGGTGCGGGCTACGTCACGCGAAAGGCCGCCGCCCAGTGCGCCATTCGTCAGGTGTGTCTCGCGCAGCAGATGCGAAGGGCCACACGAGTTCCTTCACCGCCAGCGTCACGCCGTCGGAAGCGAACAGCGCCCTGGCGAGACCAGCCCCAGTCAATCCGAGCGGCTCGCCCACGGAGATTGCCGCAGCGCCAGCAACTTCGTCGTCATCGGATGCGAGCATCCGCTCGACGAATCGGCACGCCCTCGCAAGGTCACCGTCATCGCCCCCGGTGATTGCCGGAAAGATGCAGCCCCTCGTCAGGTATTCCTCGACAACGCTGTAGTAGCCGTACGTGCCATCGGGCTGTTCGTACTGCCATGCCTCAGCCTCAAACCGCTCGCGTTGGCGCGGTAACGCCACGAACAGCTGCTCCACAAGGTTGTCCCTCGTCAGTGCCGGCTGCGATAGGTCGGCTATGCGCAACGGGTCCCCCACGGTGACATTCTCTCACTCAGACCCAGCGCCGAGCGGCAGCTCTGCGCTGCGTGACGTCATGCCTCCAGCGTGGCTGTT
>CBHWEI010000220.1:0-7089 GCA_966112835.1 uncultured Acidimicrobiaceae bacterium | reverse complement strand
GCGTGGCCCTGGTAGTAGACGTGGTCGCCGGCGTTGCCGTCGTCCTTGCCGCGGAAGAAGTGGTTGAAACCGATTTCATACAGCGACGCGCTGGAGGCGAACGTGCTGAGGTGACCGCCGATGCCGTCGGCCGACTTGTTGGCGCGCACCACCGAGACGGCGGCGTTCCAGCGCACGAAGCGACGGATGCGCTTCTCGATGTACTCGTCGCCGGGGAACCACGGCTCGGCCTCGCGGGGGATGGTGTTGATGTAGGGCGTGCTGACCGTGGCCGGGAAGCTCACCTGCGACTCGCGTGCACGCTCGAGCAGCTTGCTGAGCAGGTAGCGGGCCCGGGTCTTGCCATGCGTGTCGATGACCGCGTCGAGGCTGTCGAGCCATTCGAGCGTTTCGCCAGGATCGGTGTCGGGGAGCTGATTGACGTAACCGTCGAAGATCATGGGGTGCAGTCTGCCACCGCTACCGGCGGGTAACTCGGAGCACCGGTGCTCAGGGGAGTGTGTTCAGTACCCGGATGGGCGTCAGCGCCTGGAAGGCCGACGAGATCCAGCCGCCGACGTCGATGGTGACGTGTGTCGCGACGGTGCTGCGCACACAGACACGGTGCGTGCCGTCGACCGCCAGCATCGCGGCATTGCTCTGCGAGTGGTGGGGCACCACGTACACCCAGCTCGAACCCGAGGGGCCGGCGGCGCAGGGGAACAACGTCGCCGTGCCCTGCGCGGCGGGCGACAACAGGCCGAGCGAGAACCATCCGGCGATGCCGGTGGGCAGGGTGACGGCCCGGTTGGTGTTGGCCGGCAGCGCGGTGCCGGTGCGGGTGTCGAGCAGTCGCCGCGTCGCGAGCGGGTGGATGTCCGCGCCGGGCCCGAACGCGGTGAGCAGGGAGAGTGCGAACCGCGAGGGCGCGGTGGACTTCACGCAGATGTCGCCGTTGGCATCGGTGCGCACCAACTGGGCGACGCTCTGCGCCACACCCGGTTCGAACGTGCGGGTCGCGGCCGCCGGCGGCGCGGTGCCGCACGTGTAGACGCGCACCTCGCCCGTGGCGGAGGTGCTCTCGGTGAGGCCGACGAGCGCGGTGAACGGCGGCGTGGGTGCGCCCGGCGCAGCGGAGATGCGCACCTTGCTGATCGTGCCGGCCGGGACCGTGGGCGGCCCGCGGGGGGGGGGCCCCCATGCCGGGGGGGGTGGGGGCCCGCCCCCCCCCGCGGGGGCGGGCCCGGTCAGGGCGCCGCCCCCGGGCGCGGCCGAGCTCGGCACCACGCACACCGTGCCGCTGGGCCCGAGCGGCACCAGGGTGCCACCCGCCACCGACTGCCCGGGGCGGTACCAGAGCGTGATGGGACGGCCGGCGCCCACCAGGTCGCACGCGTACACCGAGAGCGAGCCCTCGGTGCGGGGGTTCACGACCGAGACGTTCAACGCCACGGCTGCGGCGTCGGCCGGAACACCGCGCACTCCGGCGAACTGCACGGTGCGCACCGTGCCCGCGGGCGATCGGGTGCGTCCGGTGACGACGGTGTTCCTCGCGAGGGCCGCGTACTGCGACGCGCCCGCGGGGTTCAGGTGGATGGCGTCGTAGGTGATGCCCGTGCGGTCTGCCAGCGACGCCCAGTCGACGAGCGACAGGTTCGGGTGCCGGCCCAGCGCATCACGCAGCTGCTGGTTGGCGCGCGGGTAGGCGAGGTACAGCGTTCGGTACGGCGCGGTGAGGCCCGCCCAGTGGGAGTAGTACGCGGGCTTCACCTCGCGCAGGGTCACCCAGTAGATGCGGGTCACACCCCGTGCCGTCAGCGCCGCGACCATCTGGTCGACGCTGGCGGCGAACCGGGCCGAGTCCCAGTACGGGTAGTTGTAGCCGGTGGCCACGATGGCCGACTCGCCGAACGCCGCGGCCGGGGCGGCCTTCACGTACTTCACCAACGACTCGGTGAACAGCCCTGCCTTGCCGTCGACCGTCACCTGCCACGAGCCACCGAAGGCGGCCTTCATCTGCGGGATGGCGCCCAGCCCCACCGAGTCGCTGATCATGTACAGCCGGTTCGACGCCGGCACCACCGTGGGGTGGGGTGCTGCCGCCGCGGTGGCCGGTGCGATGGTGGCGACGAGGAGTGCAGTTGCCAGCGCGGCGCGCGGCCAGCGCCTCACTGCACCCACCAACCGACGATGTCGACCGCGAGGCGCTCGACGGCCACACGGCCGATGTCGCCGACGGCGAACCCGCCGTTCGGGGTGACCGGGCCCGGGGTGACCCCCACCGTGAGGGTGTTCGACGCCAACCGCGTGCCGGCCGGGAAGTAGAACAACCCACCGGGGCGGGCGATGCCGCGTCGCCATGCCGTGACGGCGCCGGGGGCGGTGGCCTCGTTGACGGTGACCACCATGCTCGCGGCCCTGACGTCGTTGGGCACGCCGAGCGTGATGGCCTGCCCCGGGAACAGGCGGCCGCTCCATCCGCCGTGCCGGTAGCGGGGGCCCATCTCGAGCACGCGCGCGACGGAGACGGGACGGAACAGCAGGCCGGTGACGCCGAACAAGCCGGTGACGCGGACGTAGACCTGCGGCGCGGCTCCGGTGGTGGCGACGTGCACGCACAGATGCTGCGTGGCAGTGTCGACCGGCGCGAACACCTGGGCGCTGACGATCTCGCGTGCGGCGTACGACGCGTGAACCGCGTCGGCAGCCGGCGCCTGGACGCAGTCGCTGACGGTGACCGTGCCGCCGGCGGCGGTGCCCGCCGCGTTCACCACCAGGGTGACCGCGGCGGCGTCGTTGGTGGGGTTGGCGCCCGGCACCGTGACGGTGGCGTCGTACCCGCCGGTGGTGGGGGTGAACGACGCCAGCGTGTTGGTGATGGCGACAGGTGTGAGCCTGTCGGCCGCCGCCGCCGAGAAGCTGCCCTGCAGCGTGACCACCGCGGTGACGCCCTGCGTGGCCGTGATGCACAGCGACCCGCCCGACAGCGCGGTGATCGCCTGCCCGCTGCGCTGCTTCCCGGGGGTGAAGTACAGGCGTGTGCCGATGGACGGCGAGCCGCATGTCGGGGTCACCTTCACGTAGCCGTCGGCGGTCGCGCTGCGCATGGTGACCGTGACGGCGGCAGCGGTCGGTGTGCCCGGCACGGCGACGGGCACCCCGACGTTGGCGGTGAGCGCGGTTGCCGGCAGCAGCGACAGGGGCTTGCTGGGGGTGAAGCCCAGCGGACTGTTGCCGTTGTTCGGGATGGCCTCCGCTGGGCCGGTGGACACCGTCGGCATGCGCGAGGTGAGATCGTCGGCCATGGCCGTGCTGCGCTTCACGTACTGCGTGGCGCTGGAGGGGTGGATGCCGAACGGGTCGGTGGTGATGCCCAGCTGCTTCAGTGCTGCGGGCCAGTCCCACAGCACCAGCTTCCCGGGGCGGGCGGCGGCGACGCGGGCGAGCGCCAGGTTCCAGGCGAGCATGCCGGCCGAGTAGCCGCCGGTGCGCAGGTCGTATTGGTTGGTCAACGACCACCACACGGTCGCGCCGGGGTACAGGCTCTGGATGCGGTCCATCAACTGGTTGATGCGGGCGATGCACGTGCCGACGGTCGCGTTGGTGCAGTCGAGGAAATGGTTGGCGCCCAGGTTCACGGCGATGATGCGCGGTGAGAAGCCGGCCGCCTTCCACTTGCCGAGCACGTGGTAGGCCGACGCGCTGGTGGTGGTGCCGTTGTACGTGCGCATGCCCAGCGTGGTGGTCATGCGGATGGGCCCCCAACCCTTGGCGGCCAGCAGGCTGGGCAGCGACGGGGTGCTCATGCCCGGCGACGAGCCGAGCATCACCGAGTCGCCGAGCAGCCCGATGCCCTTCAGTGGCCGGACCGTGGGGTAGGCGTGATCGCAGGCCAGGACGATGCCGGATCCGGATGCCGTGCAGCCGGCCGGTGCCGCGAAGGTGGTGGGTGGTGCCACGACCACCGTGACGGCCACGGCCGACACGGCGACGAGCACGGCGAGGAGGGGTCTCGACCGCATGGGTGCAGCTTGCCACAGCGTCGCTGCGGGCGAACCGCCGCCTGTTCGTCGTAGAGTCGAACTCGTGAGTCGTCGCGTCCTCGTCGCCATCGCCGTCCTGGCTGCGGTCGCTGTCGGCTGCTCGAAGGAAGCGGTCGTGCGCGACGTCGAGGTGGTCACCCCCGCCGACGGCTCGCTGCTCATGCACGACATGGGCGACCGGCTCACCATCATCGATGTCCGCACCCCCGACGAATTCGCGGCCGGGCACATCGACGGCGCGGTGAACCTCGACCTCGAAGGCGGCCAGTTCAGCAAGCTCATCGAGGAGTTGCCCAAGAACGAGGCCTACCTGGTCTACTGCCACACCGGGCGACGCAGCGCACTCGCCGCCGACACCATGGTGAAGGCCGGGTTCACGAACGTCCGCGACATGGGCGGCATCGCCGACTGGGAGGCCGCGGGCTACCCCGTGGTCACCGGTTGACCGCGTCGCCGGCCACCGCCCGCCCTACCATCGACCCCCGATGAGCCGTCGGACGATCGCCTACCAGCCTGCCCTCGACGGCGTCCGGGCCTTCGCCGTCACCGCGGTGCTGCTGTTCCACGCCGGCTACGGCTGGATGAGCGGCGGCTACCTGGGCGTGTCCGTGTTCTTCACGCTCAGCGGGTTCCTCATCACGTCGCTGCTCCTCACCGAGCACGCCAACCGTGGCACCGTCGACGCCAAGGCCTTCTACACGCGTCGCGCCCGTCGCCTGCTGCCGGCCAGCCTGGTCTGCCTGGCGGCGGTATGCGTGCTGGCCGCGGCCGGCGCGTGGGACGGCATCACCAAGCTGCGCCGCGACGTGCTGGGTGCGCTGTTCCAGGTGTTCAACTGGGTGAAGCTCGCCAGCGGCGAGAGCTACGCGGACCTCACCGCCGCGCAGGCGGGCCTGCGTCGCCCGCTGGACCACTACTGGTCACTCGCCATCGAGGAGCAGTTCTACTGGCTGTGGCCGCTGCTGTTCCTGGGCATCGTGTGGTGGAGCCGCCGGCGCGGCTGGTCGCCGTTGCGGGTGGTCGCCGCGCTCACGCTGGTGTCGTCCGTCGCCGCGCCGGTCATCGCCCAGGTGTGGGGGCCCGACGCCGCCTATTGGGCCACGCCGGCGCGCATCAGCGAGATCCTGTTCGGCGCGCTCGTCGCCTGCATCGTGGCCGAACGGCCGGCGCCGCAGAAGGCGGCCGTGCTCGCGCCCGTCGGCTTCGTGGTGCTCGTCGTCGCGTTCGTGCTGTTCCCCGACGGCCACGGTCCGGCGTATGAGGGGGCGCTCCCGCTCGTCGCCGTCGTCAGCGCCGCCACCATCTACGGGCTGCAGGTGCCGGGCGGGCTGCGGCAGCTGCTGTCGGTCCGCCCGCTGGTGGCGCTCGGCAAGATCAGCTACGGCGTGTACCTGTTCCACTGGCCCATCTACGTGCTCATCGACCGTCAGGCGTGGGACCTCCCCGCAGCGGCCGACCTGGCCTTGAAGTGGACGGCCACGCTCGCGATCGCGATCGCCTCGTACTACGCGATCGAGCGCCCGGTGCGGCGCAGCGACTGGTTCGTGCCGCGGCGCACGCTCGTCGCCGCGCTCACCGGCACCGCCGTGGTCGCGGCCATGGTGCTGGTCATCCCGGCCACGGTGAAGTTCTACGGCGTCGACCAGGGGCAGGCCGATGCCGCGTCCATCGACACCGGCTCGGTCGCGCCGCTCGTCACGGCACCGCCGTCGACCGTGGTGCCGTCCACCGTGCCTGACACGACCGCTCCCGTCAGCACGGTGCCCGCGTCCACCACCACGACCGCGCTCGTGCCGCCGCGACCCGTGCGCATCGTCGTGGTCGGCGACTCCACCGCCGAGGCGACGGGTGCCGGCGTCGTGGCGTGGGCTGCGGCGAACCCGTCGCTCGCCCAGGTGGAACTGGTCACGGGTGCCGGCTGCGGGCTGGTGCTGGGCGGGTTCCAGGACCTGGGCATCCTCGGCCAACGCGATGTCGACGAGTCGTGCGGTCCCTATGTGCGCGGCATCGTCCCGAAGAAGATCGCCGAACTGAAGCCCGACCTGGTGATGGTGCTCACCACCGTGTGGGACGTGCTCGATCGCAGCCTCACCAAGGGCGCGCCACCGCTGTCGCCCGACGACCCCGAACTGGAGGACGCGATGCGTCAGTCGCTCGGCGAGTTCACCGACTCGCTCATCGCCGCGGGCGTGCCCCGTGTTGCCTGGATCCAGGAGCCGGTGCCGCTGCCCACGCCGACGGCCGACGACGACCAGCAGGCCGACCCGACCCGTCACGCCGTGCTGCACCGCATCATCGCCGACCTCGCCGGCAGCCGCCCACAGGTACGGGTCATCGACCTCGCCGACTGGGTGGCCGGCTCGCCGTGGGCCACCGACCAGGCCGCCCGCCCCGACAACGTCCACTGGACCACCGAGGTCGCCACCGACATCGCGAACCAGTTCCTGGGTCAGGCCCTGCTGCGGGCGGCGCTGCTGTGATCGAGGTCTTCACCGACGGCGCCTGCCAGGGCAACCCCGGACCCGGCGGCTGGGCCTGGGCCATCGCTCCCGAAGGGGTGGTGTTCGGCAGCGGCGGCGCCGCGCACACGACCAACCAGCGCATGGAGATGACGGCCGTGCTGCAGGCGTTGCGCACGGTGGAGGGCGACGCCATCGCCATCGTCAGCGACTCGACCTACGTGGTGCACTGCTTCCGCGACCGCTGGTACGTGAAGTGGCAGGCCAACGGCTGGAAGAACTCGAAGAAGGAACCGGTGGCCAACGCCGACATTTGGAAGCCGCTCATCGAGCTGGTGCTGGAACGTAAGCCCGCGTTCCGCTGGGTGAAGGGCCACTCGGGCAACCCGATGAACGAACTGGTCGACCGCCTCGCCGTCGCCGCGGCGAACGGCCCCTTCGACACCCCGGCCGACACCCCGGCCGAGACCGCCCCGCCCCCGCAGCAGGACCGACTCTTCGACGTCTGAGCGTGTGCCTGCTTTCGAGGTCCGTAGCGCACTTCGGCAGCTCGGCGCTCGCGACCTCGCCGTCGCACATCGGACGCTGCACTGCTCTGGAAGTGGGCC
>CBHWEI010000219.1:0-7134 GCA_966112835.1 uncultured Acidimicrobiaceae bacterium | reverse complement strand
CGATGCTCGGCCAAGAACGCGTACACCGTCCCCGCCGGCACCAGATGCCCGACCAACGCCTGCGCGTCAAGGAGTTCCCGATTCGGATCCGAGCTGCCCTGCATGCCCACAGTCTTTTACATCCAGCACCAAAACGCGAGCACCGATCCGAGATTTGCTCAGCAGTCTCCTAGTTCAGGCGGGGTCGGCGCCGGGGTCGGGCGCGGGGTCGTCGGCGGCGAGGGCTGCGGCGATGGCGTAGCGCATGCGGCGGGCGACGCGCGCCTGCTCGCCGGGCTTGGTGCGCACGGCCAGGCGCAGCACCGAACCGTTCTGGTCGACCTTCTCGACGCCCAACACCTGCGGCTCGCGCAGCAGCACACCGGCGATGTCGTCCTCGGCGGCCACCGCCTGCACGGCCTGCTCGGCCAGCTCGGTGGCGCGCTGCAGGTCGCGTTCGGGGCTGACCAGCACGTCGACGTTGGCCTGCGCCCACGCCCGGCTCTGGTTGCCGATGCGCAGGATGGCGCCGTTCGGCACCGTCCACAGCGTGCCGTCGGCCGCCCGGATGGTGGTGGCCCGCATGGTGAGCCCCTCCACCTTGCCGCTGACAGTGCTGATGTCGATGTCGTCACCCACGCCGCACTGGTCTTCCAACAGGATGAAGAAGCCGGCGATGCAGTCGCGGACCAGCGACTGCGCGCCGAGACCGATGGCGATGCCGGCGATGCCCGCGCCGGCGATGAGCGGCGCGAGCTCGATGTTGAACAGGCCCAGGATGATGAGCGTCGCCAGGCTCCACACGAACGCCGAGATGGTGGCCCGGGCGACGGCGCACAGCGTGCGGGTGCGGGTTGCGTCGCGCGGATCGGGCCCGGTGATGACGCCCAGGCCCTCGAGCGCGGTGGCTGTGAGCTTGGTGGGCGTGGTGACCCGGGTGATGAGCGCCGTCGCCGCCCTGCGCAGCCAACGGTTCACCAACGCGGCGATGATGAACACCACCAGCGCCGACAACGGGCGCGTGACCACCCACGTGATGGTGTGGGTGAGGAAGCGGTTGTGGGTGAGGTTCCATGCGGCTTCGCACACCGTTCGCGGCTGCACGCCGCACGCCTCGACCAGACCGTTCGCGTCGGCCGTTGCGTCGGTCGACGTCTCGGCCACCAGTCTCGCCACGGTCAGGATCACGCCGCGCACGGTACCAGTGCCAAGATGACCGGGTGAGGAAACCCGCCGCGCCTGCGCTGCCCACTGCATCCCAAGTCCGTCGCGACATCATGGATCACCTGCCCATGCCGGTGGCCGTGTGGTCGTTGAACGGCCGCGACATCGGCTTCCAGGCCGGGTTCGACGCCGGCCTGTCGGTGGGCGGCTTCGTGGGCGTGCGCACCCCGGCCGACGAGCTGTTGCTGGTGCAGGTGATCGACCTGGAGATCAGCGAGCGCGAAGCAATGCGCGTGAAGGTCGAGACCGAGATGCTGGGCGAGGCGGCGGCAGCGGCGCTGCAGAGCGCCGACGTCGGACTCACCATGCGCTACGTCGAAGGCGAAGGGCGGGTGCTCGCCGCGGTGGAGGGCCGCGAGTTGGTGCCGTTCTCGGGCGTCGGCTTCCGCGACGGCCGGCTGGAAGCGGTCGCCGACGAGGTGGTGGCCGCACTGCTGGCCGGCGGCATGGGCAAGAGCGTCGCCCTGCCCATCGGCGGGGTGAACGGTGTCGACGCCGACGCCGTGCTGAAGGCGTCGGGCTTCTCGCGGCACACGTTCATGGTGGGCCAGTCGGGCTCGGGCAAGACGTACAGCCTGGGCGCCATCCTCGAGCGCCTGTTCGTGCACACGACGCTGCCCATGGTGGTCATCGACCCCAACTCGGACTACGTGCACCTGGGCGAGCTGCGCCCGCGTGAGGCCGTCGCCCGCCGCGGCAAGCCGCCCATGTCGCAGCGCGCGTACCGCGACCTGAAGGCTGCGATGAAGGCTGCCGGCGACGTGGTGGTGGCACGAGCCGACTCGAAGGAACATCGCCTGGCCATCCACCTGTCGGACCTGACGCTCGACGAGCAGGCGCTGACGGTGGACCTGGACCCGCTGGAGGACGGCGGCGAGTACAGCGCGCTCATCGAAGCGGTCGAGGCGCTGGCCGACCGGCCGCACTACGGCTTCGGCGAGGTGATGGCCTGGCTCGAACAGCGCACCGACCAGGCGTCCGAGCGCCTGCTGCGCCGGCTGCGCAACCTGCGCGTTGCCGAGTGGGAGGTGTGGGCGCGCGGCGACGAGCCGTCGCTGGTCGACCAGTTGGTGGGCAAGCGGCTGTCGGTGCTCGACACCGGCTCTCTGGCCGATGCCCGCGCCCGCTCGGTGGTGTCGCTCGCGGTGCTGGGCTTCCTGCGTCGGCGCGTCCGCCGCCTGCCGATCCTGCTCGTCATCGACGAGGCGCACAACGTGCTGGCACCGAACCCGCCGTCGGCCCTCGAACGGGCCATCACCGAGTACGGCGTGTGGGTGGCCGGCGAGGGCCGCAAGTACGGGGTGCACCTGGTGGTCAGCACGCAGCGGCCGCAGAAGATCCATCGCAACGTGGTGTCGCAGTGCGACAACCTCATCCTCATGCGCATGAACTCGGTGGTCGACATCGAGGACCTCGCGTCGACGTTCTCTCACGTGCCGCGGTCGATGATCGCCGAGGCGCGGTCGTTCGCCCAGGGCGAGATGCTGGTGGCCGGCCCCATCGCCACACCGGCGATGCGCGTGAACGTGGGCGAACGCTGGTGCCCCGAAGGCGGCGCCGACCTGCCCACCACCTGGGCCCACGCCCAGCCCTAGCCCGCCCCGACCCGGCAGCGGGTCAGAAGACGGCGCCGTCCCAGGCGGGGAGGCGGCCGTCGGCGAGGGCCTTCACCAGCGCAGCGTGGTCGCGCTCGGTCTGGTCGGCGTAGGCCTCGGCGAACTCGGCGATGGCGTTGGCGAAGCGGCTGGACGTGCCGACGTAGCCGGCGATCGTGGCCGGGTCACCGGTGCGTGCGTGGGCGCGGGCCAAGGCCCAGGCGCACGTGCGCACGTAGGCGCGGAAGCCGGGCGGACGCATGTGCGCGATGTCGAAGCTGCCCTTCGCGTCCCACATCTGGCGCACGAAGTACTGCACGCCGTCATCGGCGTCGGTGGTCCACCCGAGCAGGATGTCGCTGACCGCCTGCAGCGAGCGCTGCGACTCGACGACCCGGCGGCCCTCGTGCTCGGCCGGCTCCCGGCCAAGCGCGATGTGCGGCACCGCCTGGCGGGCCTCCTTCATCTGCAGGAACAGTGGTCCGCCGTTCGGCCCCTGGAGCAGCAGGATCCAGCACCGCGTGCCCACGCTGCCGACCCCGACCACCTTGCGGGCGAAGTCGACGAACCGGTACTGCTCGAACAGCACCTGGCGGTCACGGGCCAACGACTGGTGGTATTGCACCAGCGCGGCGTCGAGCCGTTCGTTCAGCCGCGGGCCCTTGGCGGGGATGAGGATGGGCGGGTCGGGCACGATCTCGCGCTTGCCGTCGCGCATGACGGTGAGCTTGTCGAGCGCCTTCAGGTGGTTCTTGCCCATCACCTTGCGGATGAAGTCGTCGGCGCGATGCCGAGCGGCGGAGCTCTCGCCCAATTCGGCGAGCGCGTCGGCGTCGATGCGTGCGTAGTACACGTCGAGCCGGGTCATGTCGCCGTACTCGTCCATGTGGTCGCGGTACTGGTCGAGCGCGTCGACCACCAGTCGCGTGGTGGCGGTGGCGTCGAGCCCACGTTCGCGGCCGGCCACCACGATGCTGGCGGCGAAGCGCTTGATGTCGAACTCGAACGGCCCGGCGCACGACTCGTCGAAGTCGTTCAGGTCGAACACCAGTCGCCGTTCGGGGCTGGCGTAGAGGCCGAAGTTCGAGATGTGCGCGTCGCCGCACACCATCACCTCGGGGCCGGCGGTGGGCGTGGTGGCGATGTCGAGCGCCATCACCAGTGCCGAGCCACGCAGGAACGCGAACGGCGACGCAGCCATGCGCGCGTACCGCAACGGCACCAGGTCCTGCTGCCGTGTGCGGTTCGACTCGACGAGCACCTCCACCGGGTCGGCGCGGCCAGAACCCGGTGCCCACTGCGAGTTCGCGGTTCGCGGGCTCGTGGCGCGCAGTGCCTTGCCGGCGGCCCGGCGCTGCTCCGGCGGCGCGATGGCTTCGTGGAAGACGGTGCTCGCACGCTTCTTGGCCGGACTCATGGCCAGATCATGACAGGTGCCGGAGGGCTAACATGCCGCCGTCATGTCAGGGAAGTTCGACATCTACCGCAAGCGTGCGGAGGCCATGGGCGAGGACGCGAAGCAGCGTTGGCTCGCCGCGGGACAGTCCAATGGCGCCGTCGGTCTGGTCGAGGCGCTGTACAACCGCGACAAGGCCGCATTCGGCTCGGTGCTCGGCAGCGCCATCGCGTTGCGCCTGTTCCTGTTCATCATCCCGGCCAACGTGACGGTCATCGCCTTCACACAGGTGCTGCAGTTCACGCATCTGTTCGACGAGTCGTTCAAGGACTCGGTCACCACCGGGCCGATGGCCACGGCGTTGCTCGGCGTGAGCCGCGGCCAGGCGCTGGGCATCTTCCTGCCCGGCCTGTTCCTGACCGCGTGGGCCGGCCGGTCGCTGGCGCGGGTGCTGGCCGCCAGCTCGGGTTCCTCGTGGGGGCTCACGCTCACCCAGGCGAAGCAGCGCATGAAGTCGATGGGCGCGCTCATCCTGGTGCTCTTCGGTTCCGTCGCCGCCACGGCCATCTTCTCGGCGGTGCGTGACGACAGTGGCGTGGCCCTGAGCGTGATGGTGGTGCTCACGGTCGGCGCCACCTTCGGTGTCGCCTGGTTCGTGGTGATGGTGACGCTGCCGCGCAACACCACCGACCCCGGTGCGCTGCTGCCCGGCGCGGCGCTGTTCGGCGTGGGCTACGCACTGTTGAACTGGTTCATGCAGTACTACCTGCCGGCTCGCGTGGCCCGCACCAGCGACACGCTGGGGCAGATGGCCACCACTGTCGCGGTGCTCGGCAACTTCTTCTTCATCGGCCGCCTCATGTCGGCCAGCTTCGTGCTCACCGCCATCGTGTTCGAGCGCTACGGCAGCCTGAGCCACGTGGTGTTCAACCTGCCGCTCGTGCGTGCGGTGCCGCGACGGTTCCCGGCGCTTCGTACCTACTTCGCCCTCGACCACGTGCCCGGCACCGAGAGCTCCGCCCCCACCGAGCAGGTGCTGCCCGTGCTGCCTGCCGACGACGACGAGCCGTCCACGTGACCGGCGACGCGGCCCCTGCGCCACCGGTCGCCGCCGAGCAACCGAAGCCGTCGGCGTTCGTGAAGTTGCTGCTGTTGTGCGCGGCCCTGGGCGTGGCCGTGGCACTGGTGTTCGTCGCGTTCGAAGCGGCGCTCGAGCACACCCGCGAATGGCTGTGGCACACCGTCGCCGGCGAGCACCCGGGCTGGGCCATCACCATCGGCATCACCACGCTCGGCGCCCTGGCGATGGGGCTGGGCCTGCGGTTCCTGCCGGGTCACGGCGGCCCGCACCCGGCCGAGTCGCACGGCATCGGTGAAGCCGGCGTCGACCCGGCCATGGGCCGCCCGCGGGTCATCGGCAGCGTGCTGGTGGTCGGTTTCCTCGGCCTCGCCGTGGGAGCGTCGCTGGGCCCCGAGGGCGCCATCCTTCCCGCGGTGGTGGGCGTCAGCCTGCTCGCCGCGCGGCTCGGTCGCGCCGAGGGTCGCGTGAAGTTGCTCGTCCAGGGCGCCGGCCTGGGCTCGCTGCTCGCGGCCATGTTCGGCTCGCCGCTCGCCGGTGTGGTGCCGTTGTTGGAAGTGGTGCCGGTGGCGCCGGGCGCCGCCATGGCGCTGCTGGTGCTGCCCGCGCTGACCGCGTCGGCCACCGCCACCATCACGCTGCACGTGCTCGACATCGAGCCGGCGGGCTTCCTGCCGTTCACCTACGACACGTTCCACGCCTCGCATCTGGTGTGGGCGGTGCTCATCGGTGTGGTCGCCGGCGCGGCCGGACTTCTCGTCGACCGGGCGATGCACTTGTTCCGCTCGTTCACCCGCCGTCTCGACCGCACCAGTGTGGTGCTCACCGCGGTCGCCGGTGGTCTTGGCCTGGGACTGCTCTACGTGCTGGGCGGCGAGACCGTGCGTTTCAGCGGGATCCCCGAACTGGTCCTCGCAGTGCGCACCACCACCAGCCCGTGGCGGGCGTTGCTGCTCGCGGCCGTGAAGGTCACCGCCACCGCGTGGTGCCTGGCCGCCGGCTTCCGTGGCGGCAAGATCTTCCCCGCGGCGTACATCGGCGGCATGGTGGGCTTGTCGTTGCACCTGTTCGTGCACGCGATCCCGGTCGAGGTCGCGTGGGGTGTGGGCCTGGCAGCGGCGATGGCCACCGCGCTGGGAACACCGGTGTTGGCCGTGCTGGTGGTCGCCAGCGTCGAGAGCCCGGCCATGCTGCCGCTCGCCGTCATCGGCGTGGTGGCCGCGCACACCGTGCACCTGCTGGGCGACCAATTGCGCGCCGCCGACGGCGCTGTCTGACGAATCCGGCTGACCCCGGTACGACGCGGCTAGAGTATCGCCCGGCTCCAGCAGGAGCCCTGTGCTCTCATACGAGGTTTCAACAATGCTCGCAACGTTCGCTGTCGGTCAGGTCCTCTGGTCGTTGATCTGGTTCTTCCTGCTCTTCACGTGGATCATGCTCGTCTTCCGCGTGTTCGGCGACATCTTCCGCGATCACGAGACCGGTGGCGCCGCCAAGGTCCTGTGGATCGTCTTCATCATCGTCCTGCCGTTCCTCGGTGTGTTCGTCTACCTCATCGCTCGCGGCAACAAGATGGCCGAGCGTGAAGTGGCCGCCATCAAGGCGCAGGATCAGGCCGCTCGCGCCTACATCAAGGACGCCGCCGGTGCCAGCAGCGCCGACGAGCTGGCCCGCCTGGCCGAGCTGAAGGACAAGGGCGTCATCAGCGACGCCGAGTTCGCCAGCCTGAAGGCCAAGGTCATCGGCTGAGCCGACCTTCTCGAACCGGGCCGGGCCCCCCCGGGGGCCCGGCGGGTGGGCGTGGGAGCCGGGGCCCACCCCCCGGGCCCCTTGGACCGCGCCCCCAACGCGGCGGTCCCCAC
>CBHWEI010000218.1:0-7171 GCA_966112835.1 uncultured Acidimicrobiaceae bacterium | reverse complement strand
CGCTCATCCAGCCGATCATCTTCGTGCTGATGTTCCGCTACGTGTTCGGCGGCGCCATCCAGGCGCCGGGCGGCATCCCGTACGTGAACTACCTGATGCCCGGCATCTTCGTGCAGACCGTGGTGTTCGGTGCCATCAACACCGCAGTGGGTCTGGCCGAGGATCGCACCAAGGGCCTTCTCGAACGGTTGAAGAGCCTGCCGATGGCACGCAGCGCGGTGCTGGGCGGGCGAGTCGCCGCCGACAGCGTGCGCAACGCCGTGGTCGTGGTGCTGATGATCATCGTCGGCTACATCGTCGACTTCCGCCCCACCGGCTCGCTGCTCGAGCAGATCGCCGCGGTCGGCGTGATGGTCATGTTCGGCCTGTCGATGTGCTGGATCTTCGCCGTCATCGGCCTGGTGGTGCCGAACGCCGAGGCAGCGCAGGCCGCGGCCTTCCCCTTGGTGGCGCCGCTGGTGTTCGCCTCGAACGCCTTCGTGCCGGTCGAGACCATGCCCGACTGGTTGCGCTGGTGGGCAGAACGGCAACCGGTGAGCGTCACGGTGCGTGCCGTGCGCGCGCTGATGCTGGGCACCGACCCGAAGAGCTACGTGTGGGCCAGCCTGGCCTGGTCGTTCGGCATCATGCTGGTCATGGCACCCATCGCCATTCGCAAGTACCGCAAGGCCTAGGCGTACGCTCGCGTTCGTGCGAGCAACACACCTCCTGGTGTCCGGTGCGGCGGTCGTGGCGTCGCTCGCCACGTTCTCGCTGCCGGCCACCGTCGGAGCGCCTGCCCCGCAGGTCACCGCGCCGCCGGTGGAAGCGCTGCCGCCGATGCCCGAGGCCGTGCCCGACCAGGCGGCCACCGCCGACGCGCCGGCCCAGCGGCGCACCACGCCGGGCCGCTCGTTCACGGTCGCCGCGGTGGGCGACTTCCTGCCCGAGCCGCTCATCAACCATCCGGCTGCCGCACTGGCCCCGCCCGGCGTGCGCTACGACTACGGCGCGCTGCTGAAGCCCGTCGCGCCGATGCTGTCGTTCGCCGACCTGGCCATCTGCCACATGGAGACGCCGGTCGGTCCGCCCGGTGCCACGGTCGGTTGGGTGGGCAAGAGCGCGTACGGCACGAACCTGCTGCAGACCGCGTGGGAGACGCCGTTCGACATGAAGCGGGTCGGATTCGACCGGTGCAGCACGTCGTCGAACCACTCGAACGACCTCGGCCTGGCCGGCATCGACAACACGCTGAAGGCGCTCGACACCGCGAAGCTCACCCACGTGGGCACGGCCCGCAACCCGCAGGAGGCGCAGGTCACCACGTTCATGGTGAAGGGCGTGAGGGTGGCGCACCTGGCGTACGCCCGCAACTCGAACACCGGTTTCCCCGCCGACCTGTGGCGCCTGAACCGGGCCGTCGACCCCACCAAGGTGAAGGCCGACGTGGCGCAGGCCCGCAAGCTGGGTGCCGAGGTGGTCATCGTCAGCATCCACGTCTACGTCGAGATGCAGACCGGCCCGGTGGCCAACGACCGATCGCTTGTCGCGGCCATCACGTCGGCGGCGGCCAAACCCGACCTGGTGATCATCCACGGCCCGCACGTGCCCCAGCCGGTGGAACGGGTGAACGGCATCGTCACCTACTGGAGCGTCGGCAACTTCATCTCCGGCATGGGCGCGCCGAACCGCGGCAAGTACGCCGACCCGCGCACGCTCGACGGGTTGCTCGCACTCGTGCGGTTCACCCAGCAACCCGACAAGCGGTGGCTGGTCGAGCCGTACACGGTGCTGCTGTGCAACACGCCGGTGGACCGCAAGGTGTACCCGGGGCTCACCACGCTGAAGGACCCCGGCATCTCGGCCACGTTGCGCTCGCAGTTGAACGCCTGCGTCAGCCGGGCGTCGAAAGTGGTCAGCGGCCTCCACTGACCCGCACCCGGCGCCACAGCGGCGGGCAGCATGGGACTTTGGTACCTAGTGGCCGGACCGTTCGGGGCCGTACGTTCGCCTCTACTGCCGAAGGGGGGCCGTGCCATGCTCGGCCGGGCAGGGGACCAGGGCAGTACCAGGAGGAACGATGAGCCAGACCGCGACACTCGACAGTGGCACCGACCAGGGAGCCACCGAGCACTTCGACGTGGTGGTGGTGGGCGCCGGCATCAGCGGCGTCGGCGGCATCTACCACCTGAAGACGCAGTGCCCGGGCACCACGTTCGTGGCGTTCGACAAGTTCGACAGCTTCGGCGGCACCTGGCACTGGCACAAGTACCCGGGCATCCGCTCCGACAGCGACCTGTACACGTTCGGCTACCGCTTCAAGCCGTGGACCGGTGCGCCCATCGCCACGGCCGACGAGATCCTGAAGTACATGGGCGAGGTCATCGACGAGAACGACCTGGGCCAGCACATCCGCTACCGCCACAAGATCGAGCACGCCGGCTTCGACAGCACCCGCAACCTGTGGACCGTGAAGGTGCGCAACCTGGCCACCGGCGAACTGAAGACGGTCACCTGCAACTTCCTGTGGATGTGCCAGGGCTACTACAAGTTCGAAGAGGGCTACACGCCCGAGTGGCCGGGAATGGACACCTACAAGGGCACCATCGTCCACCCGCAGACGTGGCCCGAGGACCTGGACTACAAGGACAAGCGCGTGCTGGTCATCGGCTCGGGCGCCACCACCGCCACGCTGGTACCCGCCATCGCCGGCGACACCAAGCACACCACCGTGCTGCAGCGGTCGCCCACCTACTTCTGGACCGGCGCCAACGTCGACGAGGTGGCCGACATGTTGCGCGGCCTGGAGATCGACGAGACGTGGATCCACGAGATCGTGCGCCGCAAGAAGCTGGCAGACCAGCAAGCGGTCACGCAGTTGTCGTTCGAGGCGCCCGACCTGGTGAAGGACGAACTGCTCAACCAGGTGAAGGCGTTGCTGCCCGAGGGCTACGACATGACCCACTTCACCCCGCGCTACCGGCCGTGGCAGCAGCGCCTGGCGTTCGTGCCCGACGGCGACCTGTTCGCCGGCATCCGCGCCGGCAAGGCCAGCATGGTGACCGACGAGGTCGCCACGTTCAACGAGACCGGCGTGCTCACCAAGGGCGGCGTGCAGATCGACGCCGACATCGTGGTCACCGCCACGGGCTTCAACCTGAGCGTGCTCGGCGACATCCCGTTCGAGGTGGACGGCAAGCCCGTGCACTGGCCCGACACCGTCACCTACCGCGGGATGATGTTCACCGACGTGCCCAACATGCTGTGGGTGTTCGGCTACTTCCGGGCCAGCTGGACCCTGCGCGCCGACCTCATCAGCGACTTCGTCTGCCGCCTGCTCACGTACATGAAGGAGCACGGCTACACGAAGGTGGTGCCGGCCATCCGCGAGGTGGAGGACGCCGACATGAAGGTGGGCGAGTGGATGGACCCCGACAACTTCAACCCGGGGTACCTCATGCGCAGCATGCACCTGTTGCCGAAGAAGGGTGACAAGCCCGAGTGGCAGCACACCCAGGACTACTGGTTCGAGAAGGACGCCCTTCCCAACGCCAGCCTGGAAGACGGCTGCCTGCGCTACAGCTGAGCGCCCGTCACGCAGAACTCACGTTCGGGAGAGGTACACGTCGCGGACCGCAGCGGCCAGGTCGCGGAAGACCTGGTGGTGCGGGTCGGCGTCGCACAGGCCGTGCGCGGCCAGGGTGACCTGGTCGAGGCCGGCCGGCACGTGCACCGACGGGCCCTCGGTGGGCAGGTCGAGCGCGGCCTCGCGCACCGAGTCGCGCACCGGCTGGCCACCCACCTGCAGGCACCAGTCGAGCACGTCGCGGGCGAACGCGGCGTGGGCGGCGTCGTCGGCCGACATCTGCATGAGCGCCTCGCGGGCCCGGCCGTCGGTGGCGCGCTCGGCGCGAGCGGCGGCCATGCGGCTGGCGTAGGCCTCGAGCAACACACCGTCGAGCAGCGTGGTGACCGCTACCGAGCACAGCTCGGAGGTGCGTGAGCGGGGCAGCCGCAGAGGTCGGCGCAGCCGGCCCTCGCTCATGCTGCGCCCCAGGTACCGGCCGGCAAGTTCGAAGCTGCGCTCGCCATGGCGCACTTCCTGCTCGGCCGCGGCGACCGAGCGCTGCACCAGTTCGGCGGGCGCCTCGAGCAGCGCCAGACGGCGCGCCAGGTCGTGGTAGGCGACCATCGACGAGTGCTCGAGCTCGCCCTGCGCACGCCAGTGGTCGGCCAGTGCCCGACGCAGCTCGGGCCGCATCTGCAGCGCGTGCTGGTCGGTGAGATGCGAGTGCCCGAGCCGTGCGCGGGCTCGCTGCACCCTTCCGTGCCACCCCCGGAGCGGGCGACCTTCGACGATCGCGACGTTCATTTGCTCATCGACGTCGAGTGTGACGGAATTGTTCCGAAACACTCAAGAAGATTTCAGAGAATTTACGGTTATGAGTCAGCCAGCTGACACAACCAGGCGTCCATCGCGCGCATTCACCATCACATCGCCACCATCTGTCACTTTTCCTTCCAGGATGAGCAGCGCCGCGGGGTCGGCGATCTCACGCTGGATGACGCGCTTCAGTGGGCGAGCGCCGAAGGCCGGGTCGTAGCCCTCGCGGGCCAACAGTCCCATGGCCTCGTCGTCGATGCGCAGGGTGATGCGTCGCTCGGCCATGCGGTCGCGCAGGTGGGCGAGCTGGATGGACACGATGCGGGCCAGGTCGGCCTCGTCGAGGCTGCGGAAGCGGATGATGTCGTCGACCCGGTTGATGAACTCGGGCTTGAAGAACGTGGACGGGTCGCCCGGCAGGTTGCTCGTCATGATGAGCACCACGTTGGTGAAGTCGGTGGTGCGGCCCTGGCCGTCGGTGAGGCGGCCGTCGTCGAGCACCTGCAGCAGCACGTTGTACACGTCGGGGTGCGCCTTCTCGATCTCGTCGAGCAGCACCACGCTGTAGGGGCGGCGGCGAACGGCTTCGGTGAGCTGTCCGCCCTCGTCGTAGCCCACGTATCCGGGGGGAGCGCCGATGAGGCGGGTGACGGAGAACTTCTCCATGTACTCGCCCATGTCGATGCGGACCATGGCCTTCTCGTCGTCGAACAGGTACTCGGCGACAGCCCGGGCCAGCTCGGTCTTGCCCACGCCCGTGGGGCCGAGGAACATGAACGAGCCGATGGGACGGTTGGGGTCCGACAGGCCGGCGCGCGAACGGCGGATGGCGTTGGCCACCGCGGTGACCGCGTCGTCCTGGCCGATGACCCGGCGGTGGAGCATGTCCTCCAGGTGGACCAGCTTGGCCATCTCGGTCTCCATCAGCCGGCTGACGGGCACTCCCGTCCACTTGCTGACGACCTCGGCGATGTCCTCGCTGTCGACCTCTTCCTTCAGCATGCGGTGACCCGACTGCAGCTCGTCGAGGTGCGAGGTGGCGTCCTGGATGCGGCGCTCGAGCTCGGGGATGCGGCCGTAGCGGATCTCGGCGGCGATGGCCAGGTCGGTTTCGCGTTCCACCTGGGTTCGCAGGTGCTCGAGCTCTTCCTTCAGCGATCGAATGGCACTGATGGCCTGCTTCTCGTGCTCCCAGATGTCCTTCATCTGGTGCACCTGGGCGTTCAGTTCGGCGAGCTCGTCGACCAGCGTGTCGAGCCGTTCCACCGACGCCGCATCGGTCTCCTTCGCCAGCGCGACCTGCTCGATCTCGAGCTGGAAGATGCGCCGCTGCACCACGTCGATCTCGGTGGGCAGGCTGTCGATCTCGATGCGCAGCTTGCTGGCCGCCTCGTCGACCAGGTCGATGGCCTTGTCGGGGAGGAACCGGTTGGTGAGGTAGCGGTTGCTGAGCACCGCCGCGGCGATGAGCGCGGAGTCCTGGATGCGCACGCCGTGGTGCACCTCGTAGCGCTCCTTCAGGCCGCGCAGGATGCCGATGGTGTCGTCGACGGTGGGCTCGCCCACGTACACCTGCTGGAACCGACGCTCGAGGGCGGGGTCCTTGTCGACGTACTTGCGGTACTCGTCGAGCGTGGTGGCACCCACCATGCGCAGCTCGCCGCGGGCGAGCATGGGCTTGATCATGTTGCCGGCGTCCATGGCGCCCTCGGAGCCGCCGGCGCCGACGATGGTGTGGATCTCGTCGACGAACGTGATGACCTCGCCCGCAGCGTCGGTGATCTCCTTCAGCACGGCCTTCAGCCGCTCCTCGAACTCGCCGCGGTACTTCGCGCCGGCGAGCATGCTGCCGATGTCGAGCGAGATGAGGCGCTTGTTCTTCAAGCCCTCGGGCACGTCGCCGTCGGCGATGCGTTGGGCCAGCCCCTCGACGATGGCGGTCTTGCCGACGCCCGGCTCGCCGATGAGCACCGGGTTGTTCTTCGTGCGCCGGCTGAGCACCTGGATGACCCGGCGGATCTCGTCGTCGCGGCCGATGACCGGATCGATCTTGCCGTCGCGAGCACGCTGGGTGAGGTCCTGCCCGTACTTCTCGAGCGCGGCGAACGCCTCTTCGGGGTTCTGGCTGGTGACCCGGTGGCTGCCGCGCACCTCCTTCAGGGCCTGCAGCAGCTCCTCGCTGCCCACGCCCAAGCGCTGGTTCATGGCCAGCAGCAGGTGCTCGACCGACAGGAAGTCGTCGCGCAGGTCCTTCTGGTACTTCACCGCGTTCTGGACCACGTTGTCGAGCTCGCGGTTCATGCGCGGCTCGCTGCCGCCGTAGGCCTTGGGCAGCTTCTCGACGGCCTCGTCGGCCTTGTTGCGCACCATGAGCGGGGCCAGGCCCAGCTTGGCCAGGACGGCCGGGACGATGGTGTCGTCCTGGCGCATCATCGCAGCCAGCAGGTGGTCCGGGGTGAGCTCGGGGTTGCTGAGCGCCTTGGCCTGATCGATGGCCGCAGCGAAGGCCTCGTTCGTCTTCAGGGTCCACTTCTTGGGGTCGAGCACCATGCCTTGGATGCTACCCCCAGTCAGAAAACTTGCTACGGGTCGTATCAACTTTCAGCGGTGGCACCAGATCTTGACCTGCAGATCAACTTCCGCTCAAGAACTGAGTGCAGTTGCCGAAACCTCAACCGCCACCAACTGCGGTGGTGTACCAACGAAAGGGAACACGCAATGAACAAGCACCGCAAGCTTGCCCTCGCCGTGTTGGCGAGCATCACCATTGCCGGCATTGCCGGGGCCTCGGCCTCGAGCCTTGGCGGC
>CBHWEI010000217.1:0-7178 GCA_966112835.1 uncultured Acidimicrobiaceae bacterium | reverse complement strand
ACTCGCGCAGCACCTCGGCCGGGTCGGCGTGCTCCCACAGGTCGTCGAGGTGGCGGGGGAAGCCGCCCTCGCCCGACAGCAGGCTGGGGGCGATGGTGATTGGCCCGAAGCGGTAGGCCTCGTGTTCGCAGTTCAGGGTGAGGTGCACGCCCAGGTCGTCGGTGGGCTCGGCCTGCAGCGCGGCGTGTCGGGCCCACGGTGCGGGCACCATGAGGCTGGCGCAGGTGGCGACCCCGTGGCGCAGCGCATCGAACACGCCCTCGTTCGCGGCGTGGCAGCTACCGAGGTCGTCGCACGAGATGATGACGTACTTCGTGTCGGCGGCGTGGCCGAGGTGTTCGGCGAGGGTCGTCACGGGCGGAACGCTACCCGGTGCATCCGGCCCACAGGCCGATGTCGTCGTGTTCCGCGGCACGTGCCGCGGCCACGAACTGGTCGACGTGGGTGACGTTCGGCGGGAACGTGAGCAGCCGCGCGTAGCCCTGGCGGATGATGTGCAGGTTCACGAACAGCCCGTCGTCGGCCAGGTACACGTACGCGAGCAGACGGCCGTACTTGTCGCGCGCCTCGACGTCGCGTTCCAGGTACAGGCGGGTGCCGGCGGGCAGGAGGTGCTTGGTGAAGTTCGACGCCTCGGGCCCGAAGCACTGCACCGGCGTGTTCGGCTTCTTCGTCTCTGGCGTGTCGATGCCGATGAGCCGGATGCGTTCCTTCGTGCCATGGACCGTGGCGACGATGGTGTCGCCGTCGACCACCGACACCACGGTGGCGTTCGCCTGCAGCGCCCCGGGCGCGGTGGACCCGGGCCCGGACGCGCCGCTGGCCACGTGCGAACACGCGGCCAGCAGCAACAACACTGGGACGAGACGGCGCATGCCGCCCGTTCTATCGGAGGGGTGTCACAACCCCGCCGGGCTCAGAGCCGTTCGATGCCTCAGAGGCGCTCGATGATCGTGCCGGTGCCCAGACCGCCACCGCAGCACATGCTGATGAGGCCGTAACGGCCGCCGGTGCGCTCGAGCTCGTAGAGCGCCTTGGTGATGAGGAAGCCGCCGGTGCCGCCGAGCGGGTGGCCAAGGGCGATGGCGCCGCCGTTCGGGTTCACCTTCGCCGGGTCGGCGCCCACTTCCTTCTGCCATGCGAGCACGACCGACGCGAACGCCTCGTTCACCTCGAAGGTGTCGATGTCGTCGATGCTCAGGCCGGTGCGGGCCAGCAGGCGCTGCGTGGCGTCGATGGGGCCGGTGAGCATGAGCACGGGGTCGACGCCCACGTTGCAGGTGTCGACGACGCGGGCGCGGGGCTTCAGGCCCAGGGCCGCAGCCTTCTCTTCCGTCATGAGCAGCACGGCCGAGGCGCCGTCGCTGATCTGCGACGAGTTGCCGGCGGTGTGCACGCCGTTCTCGCGGCCGACCGGCTTCAGGGTGGCGAGCTTCTCGAGCGTGGTCTCGCGCAGGCCTTCGTCGCGGGTGACCTCGCGGAACGTGTCCGACAGGGTGCCGTCCTCGTTGCGCTCGGGGGCGACGACGGTGACGTACTGGCCGCCGAAGCGGTCCTCGGCCCACGCCTGCGCGGCCAGCTGCTGGCTGCGCAGACCGAACGCGTCGGTGTCCTCGCGGGTGATGCCCCACTTGCCGGCGATGCGCTCGGCCCCCTCGAACTGCGAGGTCATCTCGTAGCGGTCGAAGTAGGCCTTGTTGATCGGCACGCCCAGACCGAGGGCCTTGCTGCCGCCGACGCCGATCGGGATGCGGCTCATCACTTCCACGCCGCAGGCGAGGGCGACGTCGACGACGCCGCTGCCCACCAGCGCGGTGGCCAGGTTGGTGGCCTGCTGGCTGGAGCCGCACTGGGTGTCGACCGTGGTGGCGGCGGTGGTGAGGGGCAGGCCGGCGCTCAGCCATGCCGTGCGGGTGATGTTGAACGCCTGCTCGCCGACCTGGCTGACGCAACCGCCGACGACCTGGCCGATCTCGGTGGGGTCGATGCCGGTGCGCTCGACGATGGCCTTCTGGACGGTGGCCAACACGTCGGCCGGGTGGAGGGTGGACAGGCCGCCGTTGCGCTTGCCGATGGGCGTGCGGACGGCGTCGACGATGACGATGTTGCTCATGCGGTCAGCCTACGGTGGCGCCCATGTCCGGCTTCAACCCTGCGATGCGCCCCTCCGACGACGCCACCGAGCACCGTTACATCCACGTCATCGGGTCGTCCGTCTTCGTCGACGACCGGGCCGGTGACGATGGCTGGCCGCTGCACTTCGTCGGCATGCTCGACGACGTCGCCGTGTGGGGTGTCGACGTGCCCCACGGCGAGGACCCGTCGTACGGCGCGGCGAGCGACCTGTACTCGTACTTCGGCCGAGCGACCGAGCTCGACTGGTTGGTGGCCGGCCGTGCGGTGCAGTTGGTCGAGTGGGCGCGCACCCACCAGTTCTGCGGGCGCTGCGCCACACCCACGCAGATCCAGCCGAACGAACGGGCCATGAAGTGCGCGGCGTGCGGGCTGCTGGCGTTCCCCCGGCTGGCGCCGGCGATGATCACGCTCGTCACCCGTGGTGACCAGGCGCTGCTCGCCCAGGGCGTGCAGTTCCGTGGGCCGATGTACTCGTGCCTGGCCGGCTTCGTCGAGCCCGGCGAGTCGTTGGAGGACGCCGTCGTGCGCGAGGTGCGCGAAGAGGTGGGTGTGGAGGTGGGGAACGTGCGCTACTGGGGCAGCCAGCCATGGCCGTTCCCGCACAGCCTGATGGTGGGCTTCACGGCCGAGTGGGTGAGCGGCGAGATCGTGTGCGACCCCACCGAGATCGTCGACGCCCAGTGGTTCTCACGCGACGAACTGCCGAACATCCCGCCGCGCATCAGCATCGCCCGCAAACTCATCGACGCCTGGCTCGAACAACCCTGAGCTCGGCTGCGGTTTGATCGGTGCTTCCAGCCTGGCCCTCCTCGTCGGAGACTGCATTGCTCCGGAAGTGCGCTGTGGTCGGGTCCGTGCGACGGATTTGGTGGTGCGGCGGACCCGTGGGTCCGGAATGCGACGTCGGCTTCTGGGGATGCTCAGGGACTTGGCTCGCCGAGCCACGACGAGTACCAGGCCCGCTGATCCGCGACAGAGGCGATCAAATCCGGCGGGGCGGAGTCCAATGTGTTCGCCGTTGGAGGCCGTTGCCCCTTCGCCACGCCGGACAGCAAATAGGTCGAGAAGCCGGAGCCCATGTCGCGCTGCATCCCTGACGACCACGCATCTCGTCGGGCACCGTTGCAGCACAGCAGGATGCCTTCCGGCTCAACGAGTTCACGCAACGACATCAAACACTCGAACGCGTCGCCCGCCTCGGCTGACCATTCGTCACCGTGAGGACTGGTCAGCGTCAGGCGGTAGCCCTGGCCAGCACGTGTCGTGACCGCCATTGCCCACTCCTCGACGATCCCCGACAGCGTCACGACAGTCATTCGGTCGGGCGCACGCACGACTGAAGCCTGCCCCTTTCCCGGCAGGTCGGTCAATGGTGCCGAGCGGCAACTCGGTACTGGTCATCGCTGTCACCGGATGTTGCGGTCAGCGCAACATCCGGTACCTGCGATCGAGATTTGGTCGACGCTGTCGGGGAATGTGTCCGCTCCGGACACATATCCCGACAGCGTTGCCAGTCAGGCGAGCTTCTGGGTGAACCAGTCGAGGATGATCTCGGCGCGCTGGCGGCGGTGCACGGGCGAGCCGGACCGCGACAGCTCGTGGGTCTCACCGGGGAACCGGTAGAAGGTCACATCCTTGCCCAGCAGGCGGAGAGCGACGAACAGTTCCTCGGCCTGGCTGATGGGGCAGCGCAGGTCGCGCTCGCTGTGGATGAGCAGCATCGGCACCTCGATGGCGTGCACGTTGCGCATGGGCGACATGACGTCGTACGCGGCCGGGTCGTCGATGTGGCGCGGGCCGTGCTCCACCCGGAAGACCGTCGAGATGTCGCTGGTGTACTCCTCGGTGAACAGGTTGTTCACGGCGCGCTCGCTGCAGATGCCCTTGAAGCGGCTGCTGAACCGGCCGGCCAACTCGGTGGCCATGAAGCCGCCGTAACTGCCGCCCTGCATGCCCACGCGGTCGCCGTCGCAGAACGGGTAGCGCTCGAGCGCGGTGTCGAGCACGGCCATGACGTCGTCGACGTCGAGGCCACCCCAGCCACTGCCCGGCGAGCGGTGGTGCTTCGGCCCCAGGATGGCCTGGCCCCACGACTCCTCACGGCCCGAACCGCCACGCGGGTTGCTCATGAGCACCACGAAGCCGGCGGCGGCCTGGAACTGGGCCTCGTCGAAGTAGGTTTCGCCGTACTGGGTGTGCGGGCCGCCGTGCACGTTGAGGATGACGGGGTAGCGGCGTGCCGGGTCGAAGTCCTTCGGCCGCATGATCCACGCGTCGATGTCGAGCGTGCCGTCGGTGGTCGGGACGGCGAACTTCTCCCACGACAGCGGCTGCACGGTGGCGGCGTAGTTGGTGGCGAACGAGGTGAGGCGGCGCGGCTCGCCGTCGCCCAGCACGAACAGGTCGGTCAACTGGTCGACGGCGCCGGCGGCGAACACCACGACGCCGCCACGGGCATCGAACGCCTTCACGGCGATGGCGCCACTGGTGAGCTTGGTGGGTGCCGCACCGTCGGTGGTGAGGCGGAACAGGTGGGTCTCGCCGCGGTCCTCGGCGGTGCACAGCAACGTGCTCGCGTCGACCCAGCGCGGCGTGGTGGTACCGGCCGTGGTCTCGAACGGACGGTCGAGGCCGGTGCTGATCCAACGATGCGCACCACCGTCGACGGGTAGCACTCCCACCTTCACGTTCTGCGGGTAGGTGCTCGCGTCGTCGATGCCCAGCATGGCGATGGTGCTGCCGTCGGGCGACAGCGAGGGGTGGTGGTAGATGCCGGTCTGCTCGGTGAGCGGCCGCACCGAACCGTCCAGGCCCACCACGAACAGGTCCTCGGCGAAGTCGAGGTCCCACGTGTCGTGGCGCTGGGCGTGGGTGACCACCGCGCTGCTGTCGGCCAGCCAGGCGATGTTGCTGTGCTGGAACTCGCCGGGGGTGAGGTTGCGCGGCGTGCCGGTGCCGTCGGCGGCCACCACGTACACGTGCGCGGGGCGGTCGAACACCCAGCCTTCACCGTTCAGCTGGGTGAAGAAACGGTCGATCTTGCGCGGTGCCTGCCAACTCTCGTCGCCGTCGTCGGCGCCGGGCACCGAGTAGCGGTCGTCGGGCGTGCGGCTGATGAACGCGATCCACCGCCCGTCGGGGCTGAACGCCGCCTCGCCCAGGCCGTCGCGCATCGCAGCCACCTGGCGCACCTCACCGGGCGCGTCGACCGGCAGCAGGTGCAGCGTGGTGTCGCGCTTGCGGGCGCTGCGCTTCGACGTGAACGCCAGCATGCGGCCGTCGGGGCTCCACGTGGGGCTGCTGTCGTTGTCGCCGCCGGTGACGGGGCGCGGCGGCGTGCTGCCGTCGGTGGCCGCCAGCCACACCTGCGAGAAGTAACGGTTCTTCGCCATGTCGGTGCGGGTGACCACGAAGGCCACCTGCGAGCCGTCGGGCGACAGCGCCGGCGACGAGGCCTGGGCGACCGAACCGATGATGCGTTCAGCGAGGGCGGCGTGCGGGCTCTGCGGGGTCGAGGCGGACGGGTTCGACGACGTTGTCATGTCCGATGAAGGTAGCGGCTGTGTCCTCGCATAATTTCGCTCCCATGGAACTCGGACGACTCGGATTGTGGACCGCCCAACTGGACATGCAGCCCATGGGGCAGGCGCAGGAAGCCATGGCGGAGATCGAATCGCTGGGCTTCGGTGCCGTGTGGGTACCCGAGGCCGTGTTGCGCGAACCGTTCGCGAACGCTGCGCTGCTGCTGTCGGCCACGAAGTCGATCGTGGTCGGCACGGGCATCGCCAGCATCCACGCCCGCACGGCCATGACCATGCAGGCCGGCTGGAAGACGCTGTCCGAGGCAGTCCCCGGCCGCTTCCTCCTGGGCCTGGGCGTCAGCCACCAGCCGGCGGTCGAAGGCTTCCACGGCCTCAGCTACGACAAGCCGTACAGCACCATGAAGAGCTACCTCGACGCGATGGACCGCGGCCTGTACTTCTCGCCGCCGCCCACGGTGGCCCCGCAGCGCATGCTGGCGGCCCTCGGCCCGAAGATGTTGCAACTGTCGGCCGAGCGCGGCCTGGGCGCGCACCCGTACTTCGTGCCGGTCGAGCACACGGCCATGGCTCGCGAGGTGCTGGGCGCCGGGCCGGTGCTGGCGCCCGAGCAGGCCGTGGTGTTCGAGACCGACCCGTCCACCGCACGCGACATCGCCCGCCGCCACATGGCCACGTACCTGGGCCTGCCCAACTACACGAACAACCTGAAGCGCGTCGGGTGGACCGACGACGACATCGCCAACGGCGGCAGCGATGCCCTGGTCGACGCCATCGTGGCGTGGGGCACGCTCGACCAGATCGCCGCACGGGTGAAGGCTCACCACGACGCCGGTGCCGACCATGTGTGCGTGCAGGTGCTGCCGGCCGACCAGCGGGCGGTGCCCATGGCCGAGTGGCGCGAGCTGGCGACGCTCATCCCGTCGCTGTGACAACATCGGCGGCATGACCCCCGAAGAGGCCAGCGAGGCCATCGACCGCTTCCTCCACCAGCTCGCGCACGTCGACCCCGCCGCTGTCGGCGGTTCGGTGCACCTGCACTGCACCGACGTGGCGGGCGAGTGGACCGTCCGCGAAGCCGACGGAGGGCTGGCGGTCGCCCGTGAGCACGCCAAGGGTGACTGCGCCATCCGTGGCGGTGCGGTCGACATCCTGGCCGTGCTGCACGGCCAGTCGTCACTGTCGACGGTCGACGTGGTCGGCGACGCCGATGTCGCGGCGCGCTTCGTCGCTGCGACCAAGCCCGCCTGACCGACCCGTCACGCAGAACTTAAGTTCGGGAGGAGAGCCTCACTCGGCGAGACCGACCGGCGAGCCGTCGACGATCTGGTCGAGGTACTCGCTGAGGCCGTAACCCACCTGGCCCTGGAACTCGCCGCTCTCGACGGTCCACTTGGTCATGCCCTCGCTGATGCGGGTCATCAGCCAGTTGCCATCGGGGTCCTGGCGGCGGTTGCGCAGCGGGATGAGGTCCATGACCTCGCCCGAGAACTTCCACTCCTT
>CBHWEI010000216.1:0-7181 GCA_966112835.1 uncultured Acidimicrobiaceae bacterium | reverse complement strand
GATGTCGCCCGAGAGCGCGACGGCCGTCGCCTCGTTCTGGGACGCACCCTTCTCGAGTGCCATCTGCCGGGTCTTGCTGAACTTGAAGATGGCCGTGCCGATGGAGACGATGAACACGACGATGAAGATGAACACGAAGACGCCGAAGATGGCAGGCGGTCCCTGGTCGACGGGCATGCCCGCACAGTAGTGCTCGGTAACATCGGCGACATGCCAGCTTCGGTCTCGTTCACCACCACACTCAGTCAGTTCGGCAACAACACGGGCATCGAGGTGCCGCCTGCGCTCATCGAGCAACTGGGCGCCGGGCAGCGGCCGCCGGTGCAGGTCACGGTGAACGGACATCAGTTCCGCTCCACCGTCGGCGTGATGAAGGGCAAGCACCTGGTGGGAGTGAGCGCGGCCATCCGCAAGGAGACCGGGATGCAGGGCGGCGACGCCATCGAGGTGGTGCTCACCCTGGCCACTGCGCCCCGCGAGGTGGACATGCCGGCAGACTTCGCCACGGCGCTCGACGCGCAGCCCGCGGCACGCCAGTTCTTCGACGGCCTGTCGAACAGCCTGCAGCGCTACCACGTCGACAACGTGAACGGCGCGAAGACCGACGAGACGCGTCAGCGGCGCATCGAGAAGTCGGTCGGGCTGTTCCTGGAGGGCAAGCAGCGCTGAGCGCCGCCGACCACGTCAGGAGCGGTCAGGACAGCAGGGTCAGCCCGCCGTCCACCACGAACACCTGGCCGGTGACGTACTTGTTGCGCACCAGTGCGAGCACTGCCTCGGCGCAGTCGTCGGGCGTGGCCGAGCGGTGCAGCGGGGCGATGGCTTTCACGCCCTCGTGGCGGGCGCCCCAGCTGGCGGTCCACGGCGTGGCCACCAGGCCGGGGGCGACGGCGTTCACTCGCACCGGGCCGTGGCTCTTCGCGAGCAGCAGGGTCATCTGGTTCAGTGCGGCCTTGGTCATGGAGTAGGCGATCGACGAACCGACGGGGCGCACACCGGCGATGGAGGTGATGGACACCACGTGGCCGTCGTCGCTCTGGCGCAGCAGTGGCATGGCCAGCCTGGTGAGGGTCCAGGTGCCGAACACGTTCACCTCGAACGTCTTGCGGAAGATCTCGTCGGTGAGCGCGTCGAGGTCGTCGTGAGGCACCACGGTGGTCCAGCCGGCGTTGTTCACCAACAGGTCGAGCTTGCCGAACCGGGCGATGGTCGCGTCGAGCAACGCCTGGCACGCGGAGGGGTCGCTGATGTCGCCCTGCACGTACAGCGATTCGCCCGGCAGCGCGTCGGCCACGGCCCGGCCCGCCTCGACGCTGCTCGACGAGTTGACCAGCACGGCCGCGCCCAGCTCGGACAGCCGCTGCGCCGTGCGCTCGCCGATGCCGCTCGACGACCCGGTGACCAACGCGACCTTCCCGTCCAGTTCTGCCATGTGTGTGACCCCCTGCTCGATGTGTCGTCATTATCATCGACGCATGGACGTTCGACTGCGGTCGGCGATGGTTGCCGACATTCCGCTGCTGCAGCAGTGGGACCGCGACCCCGACGTGTCGGCCTCCGGTGGCGACTACGACGACTTCGACTGGGAGTACGAGGTGCCGCGCGACGTGCCGTGGCGCGAGTTGCTGATCGCCGAGGCCGATGGCATGCCGGTGGGGTTCATGCAGCTCATCGACGCCGCGGAGGAGGAGACCCACTACTGGGGCGACGTGCCGACGGGGCCGTGGGCCATCGACATCTGGATCGGCGAGGCACGCCACCGCGGGCAGGGCATCGGCGAGGAGATGATGCGGCAGGCGCTCGAGCGGTGCTTCGCCCGGCCCGCTGTGGACCACGTGCTCATCGATCCGCTGCTGCGCAACGAGCGGGCCATCCGCTTCTACGAGCGCATCGGGTTCCGCCACGTGCAGGTGCAGTGGTTCGACACCGACGAGTGCGCCGTCATGCGATTCGACCGCCCGAGTACGGTGGGCTGATGGCCGTGAAGAAGCTCACCGGTGCAGACGCTGTCGAGGCGCACCTCGCCGCGCTGCCCCAGCCGCAACAGGACACGCTCCGCGCCGTGCGCGCCCACCTGCGCACCGTGTTGCCCGACGCCGAGGAAGGCATGAAGTACAACATGCCCTCGTTCATCGTCGACGGCGTGGCGGTTGCGTCGTACGAGGGTTTCAAGCAGCACTGCTCGTACTTCCCGTGCAGCGGCGGCACCATCGAAGCCATCGGGCCGTTGAAGGGTGGCACGCAGGCGGGCAAGGGCACCCTGAAGTTCCCCATCGACCAGCCGCTGCCGCTGGCGACCGTGCGCAAGCTGGTGAAGGCGCGCCTGGCCGAGATGGCCGCGCGCCGCTGATCAGTCGCTGTTGCGCCAGGTGTTCGGGTCCAGCCCGAGCTCGTTGAACCGCTTCACGATCCACACCGGCACTTCCATCGGCTCGCCGGCCAGGATGCTGCGCACCTGATCGCCGTCCTCGGCCCAGATGTGGCAGGTGTTCAGGTTCATCGCCATGGCCTGCTTGCGCGACTCGGGCGACGAGAAGTTGGGGCCGCCGGGGCCACCGGTGTCGCCCTCGCGGGCGGCCTTCACCCGGAACGACCACATCGACTGGATGGCCACCGGTGCCATCGCCTGCAGCAGGGCGGTGGTGTGCGTGCAGCCGCGCGGTCCGCCGAACAGCTCGCGCACCTTGTGGGTGAAGCCGCGGGCGATGGACAGGCCGATGAGGTGCTGGTAGTGGTCCTCGATGCGCGGGCACGCCTCGTGCGGGTGCGTCTCGAGCGCGGCGTTGGCGCCGATGATCTCGAGCGACGGCACCGAGATGGTGAGGTCGACGATCATGTGGTGGACCGTCAGCGGCTCGGGGTCGGTGGGCACGTACAGGCCCGGGGGCTTTTGGTCGCGCACCGCGCCGCGCAGGACGAGCGTGGACGAATCCTTGCGATAGGCGCGCACCACGTAAGCGCGCTCGTGGATGAGGTCTTCCTGGGGGTCGACGCCGTCGGGGTGGGGGACGATGTCGTCGAAGTACGGCTGCATACGGGTTCGAGCGTACGCAGGTGGCGTGGCGTCAGCCCTGTTCGAGCGCTTCGAGCAACGTGTTCCACGCCAGGGTGGCGCACTTGATGCGGACGGGGAACTTCACCACGCCCTGCAGGGCCTCGAGGTCGCCGAGCTTCACCGACTCGTCGGGCTCGATGGGGTTGCCGTCCTCGTCGGGGATGCTCATCATGCCCTTGAAGCGGCGGACCAGCGCCCGCACCTCGTCGATGGGCTTGCCCTTCACGGCCTGGCTCATCATGCTGGCCGACGACTGCGAGATGCTGCAGCCCTGGCCGCCGACCTTCACGTCGGTGACGATGCCGTCGTCGACCTGCAGGTACACGTCGATCTCGTCGCCGCACAGCGGGTTGTGGCCGACGGCGTGCGATGCCGGCGGGGCCAGCTCGCCGCGGTTGCGCGGGTTGCGGTGGTGATCGAGGATGATCTCGCGGTACAGGTCTTCCAAGCCGGGCATGTGAGGCTCCTCTCAGAACCCGAAGATATCCGTCGCGCCGTCGAGCGCGTCGGCCAGGACGTCGACGTCGTCGGTGTCGTTGTACAGGTAGAAGCTGGCGCGGGCCGTGGCGTTCACGCCCAGCAGGCGCATGAGCGGCTTGGCGCAGTGGTGGCCGGCGCGCACGCACACGTTGCGCTGGTCGAGCACCTGGCTGAGGTCGTGCGGGTGGATGTCGCGGAAGGCGAAGCTGAACGTGGCGCCGCGGACCTCGACGTTCGTGGGGCCGTGCAGCTGGATGTCGTCGCCGAAGCGCTCGGTGAGCGTGGCGATGGCGTACTGGGCCATGTCGATCTCGTGCTGGCGGATGTTGGCCATCCCCAGCCCCGACAGGAAGTCGACCGCGGCGCCCAGGCCCACCGCTTCGGTGATGGGCGGCGTGCCGGCCTCGAACTTGGCGGGCAGTTCGGCGGTGGTGAAGCCGTCGAAGCGGACGTCGGCGATCATGTTGCCGCCGCCCAGGAAGGGCGGCATGGCGTCGAGCAGCTCGTCGCGGCCCCACAGCACGCCGATGCCCGACGGGCCGCACAGCTTGTGGCTGCTGAAGGCCAGGAAGTCGGCGCCCCAGGCCTGCACGTCGGTGACGTTGTGCGGCACGTACTGACAGCCGTCGACGATGGCGAGTGCGCCCGCGTCGTGCGCCGCCTGGCACAGCTGCTGCACGGGCGTGATGGTGCCCAGCACATTGCTCATCGCGGTGAACGACAGCACCTTCGCGCCGTCGAGCAGCTGCGGCAGCGTGGAGAGGTCGAGCTGGCCGTCGGGCGTGAGGGGGATCCAGCGCAGCTGGATGCCCTTCTCCTGCACGAGCATGTGCCACGGCACGATGTTGGCGTGGTGCTCCATCTCGGTGAGCACCACCACGTCGCCGTTCGACAGGTTGGCCCGGCCCCAGCTGTAGGCGAGCAGGTTCAAGCTCTCGGTGGCGTTCTTGGTGAAGACGATCTCGTGGTCGCGGCGGGCGTTGATGAAGCGGCGCACCTTCGTGCGGGCGCCCTCGAACGCGTCGGTGGCCTCGGCGGCCAGCTGGTACGCGCTGCGGTTGATGGGCGCGTAGTGCTGCTCCATGAACGTGGTCATCGCGTCGATGACCACCTGCGGCTTCTGCGACGTGTTGGCCGAGTCGAGGTAGACGAGCGGCTTGTCGTTCAGCTCGCGTTGCAGCAACGGGAACTGGCGCTTGATCGCGGCGACGTCGAGACGGTCGGTCACCGGAAGGCCTCGTAGCCCTCGCGCTCCAGCTGGGCGGCCAGCTCCATGCCGCCGCTGGCGACGATGCGGCCGTTCACCATGATGTGCACGTGGTCGGGCTGCAGCTCGTCGAGCAGGCGCTGGTAGTGGGTGATGAGCACGACGCCCATCTCGGGGCGGTCGACGCGGATCTCGCGAATGCCCTTGGCGACGATGCGCAGCGCGTCGATGTCGAGCCCGCTGTCGGTCTCGTCGAGGATGGCGATCTCGGGTTCGAGGATGGCCATCTGCATGACCTCGTTGCGCTTCTTCTCGCCGCCGCTGAAGCCCTCGTTGAGGTAGCGGTCGACGAACGAGCTGTCCATGCCCAGGCGCTTCATCCAGTCCATGGTGGCGAGGCGCAGCTCGAGCACCGACAGGTCGAGGCCCTTGCGGGCCGACAGCGCCTGACGCAGGAAGTTGATGACCGAGACGCCGGGGATCTCCTGCGGGTACTGGAAGGCCAGGAACATGCCGGCCTTGGCGCGCACGTCGGTGGGCCAGTCGGTGATGTCGTCGCCCTGGAAGAAGATGCGGCCCTCGGTGACCTCGTACTCGGGGCTGGCGAGCAGCGTGCTGGCGAGCGTGCTCTTGCCCGAGCCGTTGGGGCCCATGATGGCGTGCACCTCGCCCACGCCGACCGCCAGCGACAGGCCGCGGAGGATGTCGGCGGCCTCGCCCGACTCACCCTCGGGGGTGACGGGTCGGGCGTGGAGGTTGTCGATGCGGAAGAGCTCGCTCACGGCGTCCAGTCTATTTCCCCTATGGCCGTAGTGGAAACCCCGGTCACCAGGATGTTCCCGCCAGGTCGTCGAGCAACGCGGTCACGGCGTCGAGCTGGGTGCGCGGGTCGACGATGCACAGCCGCAGACACGGCGCGCCGCGCCACGAGGTGGGCACGACCAGGGCGATGCCGGCTCGCGCCTTCTGCCGGCTCCACTCCAGGTACTGCTCCTTCGACCACCCGTCCACCGTGAACAGCAGCACCGACAGCTCGGGTTCGAGCAGCAGGGTGAAGCCGGGTCGAGCGGCGATGTCGTCGGCCAGCGCCCGGGTGGTGCGCAGCGCGGTGTCGACCGCCTCGGTGTAGGCGCGGGTGCCGTAGGTGGCCAGGCTGAACCACAACGGCAGGCCGCGGGCCCGGCGCGACAGGTGGTAGGCGTAGTCGCTGGGGTTCCACTCGCCGCGGTCGATGGCGTCGAGGTAGTCGCCGTGCTGGGCGTGGGCCGCCGCGGCCGGCGCCGGGTCGCGGTACACGAGTGCGGCGCAGTCGTACGGGGCGAACAGCCACTTGTGCGGGTCGACGCCGAAGCTGTCGGCGCGCTCGATGCCCTCGAACCGGGGTCGGGCGATGGTGCTGCACAGTGCTGCCAACCCGTAGGCGCCGTCGACGTGCAGCCACAGGTCGCGCGCCGAACACACGTCGGCGATGCCGGCCAGGTCGTCGATGGCCCCGGCGTTGGTGGTGCCACCCGTGGCGACCACCGCGAACACGCCGTCACCGTCGGCGTGGGCGGCCAGGGCGGCCTCGAGCGCGGCGCCGGTCATACGGCCGCACTCGTCGACGGGCACGGCGAGCACGTCGACGTCCATCACCCGTGCTGCGGCGCGCACCGACGCGTGCACCTCGTTGGTGCACGCGACCGTCCAGCGGGTAGGTCGGCCGTGGCGTTGCTCGGCGGCGTGGCGGGCCGTCACCAGCGCGCTGAGGTTGGCGGCCGAACCGCCGCTCACGAACACGCCGCCAGCCGAGTCGGGGAAGCCGGCCAGGTCGGCCAGCCAGCGGATGGCCTGGTTCTCGGCGGCGATGGCACCGGCCCCGGCCTCCCAGTTGCCCCCGAAGATGGACGACGCACTGACCACCAGGTCGAACATGGTCGCCGCGTTCGACGGCGCGGTGGGCACGTACGCCAGGTTCATGGGGTCGTCCATCGGCCGGCACGCGGGCATGAGCACGTCGCGGAACACCCGCAACGCCTCCAGCCCGCCGACGCCGTCGGGGGTGACCGTGCGCTCGACCACGGCCGCCAGTTCGTCGGCGGGGTGGGCGCCCCAGCGCGTGTCCTTCGGCAGCTGCAGCCGCTCGATGGCGTAGCCGATGACGGAGTGCGCGAACAGGTTGGTGTCGGCGTCCCACTCGTGCATGTTCGGCGACACGTCAGGCCCCCACGGGCTCGGCGCGCAACGCACGCCAGATGGCGGGGTACGACGCGTACTCGAACGAGTCGTCGACGTAGCCGGCCTCGCGCAGCGCGTCGTGCAGCAGGGGCAGGTTGCGGAACGGCACGCCGCTGTCGACGTGGTGCGCAAGGTGCCAGCCGATGCGATAGGGCACCAGCAGGAAGCGGGCGACGACGTGCTGGCGCACCGTGTGCGTGCTCTCGCGGCGGTCGGGTGAGC
>CBHWEI010000215.1:0-7196 GCA_966112835.1 uncultured Acidimicrobiaceae bacterium | reverse complement strand
CGTGACACGCCTGCGCATCGCCCTGGCCCAGATCAACCCGACGGTGGGCGACCTCGACGGCAACGTCGCCAAGATCTGCGCCGCATACGACCGGGCGGAGGAGCTCGGCTGCGACATCGTGGCGTTCCCCGAACTCGCGGTCACCGGCTACCCGCCGGAGGACCTGGTGCTGAAGCCCGGCTTCGTCGCCGACAACCTGGCCGCGCTCGACAAGGTGGCTGCGCGGACCGGTCGCTGCGCGGCGGTGGTCGGCTACGTCGCCGCCGACCGCGACCTCTACAACGCGGCTGCGGTGTGCGCCGGCGGCGAGGTGCGCGGCACGTACCGCAAGCGCCTGCTGCCGAACTACGCGGTGTTCGACGAGGCCCGCTACTTCACGCCCGGCGCCGACAGCGACCCGTACGAGCTGTACGTCATCGGCGGCGTGAAGGTGGGCATCAGCATCTGCGAGGACGTGTGGAGCCCCACCGGCCCGCTGGCAGAACAGGCCGCCGGTGGCGCCGAGCTGAACATCAACATCAACGGCTCGCCGTATCACGCCGGCAAGTACGGCACCCGCGAGCGCATGCTCGCCACCCGTGCCGCCGACGCCAGCTGCGCGCTGGCCTATGTCAACCAGGTGTGCGGCCAGGACGAGCTCGTGTTCGACGGCGGCAGCATGGTGTTCGACGCCGACGGCAACCTCATCGCCCGCGCGCAGATGTTCGCTGAGGAACTGCTCGTCACCGACGTGGTCATCGAGCCCGTCTACCGCAAGCGGCTGCTCGACCCGCGAGGCCGGCGCACCGAAGAGCCCATGCGGTTGGTCACCATCAGCGACCAGCCGGTGCCGCAGTCCGAGCCCGCTCCGGAGCGCATGGCGCCACTGCCGTCGGCCGAGGCCGAGCTGTACGACGCACTCGTGCTGGGCGCGCGCGACTATGTCCGCAAGAACGGCTTCACCGACGTCGTCATCGCCCTGTCGGGTGGCATCGACTCCACCATCGTCGCGTGTGTCGCGGTCGACGCGTTGGGTGCCGAGCACGTGCACGGCATCGCCATGCCCTCGCGGTACTCCAGCGATGGTTCGGTCACCGATGCGTACGACCTGGCCGAGCGCCTGGGCATCGACATCCGCACCATCCCCATCGAGCCCGCGTTCGCCGCCTACCTCGACATGCTCGCCCCGTCGTTCGCCGGCAAGCCCGCCGACCTCACCGAGGAGAACCTGCAGAGCCGCATCCGCGGCACCACCCTCATGGCCATGTCCAACAAGATGGGCTGGATGGTGCTCACCACCGGCAACAAGAGCGAGATGGCCGTCGGCTACTTCACCATCTACGGCGACAGCGTCGGTGGCTATGCGGTCATCAAGGACGTGTTGAAGACCCGCGTGTACGACCTGTGCCGTCACGTGAACGAGCGGCACGGTCGCCTCATCGTGAACGAGAGCGTGCTCACCAAGCCGCCGTCGGCCGAGCTGCGGCCCGACCAGCGCGACGACCAGAGCTTGCCGCCGTACGAGGTGCTGGACCCCATCCTGCAGCTCTACGTGGAGGACGACCGCACCACCGGCGAGATCATCGAGCTCGGTCACGACGAGGCCATCGTCCGGCGCATCACCCGCCTCGTCGACATCAACGAGTACAAGCGGCGGCAATGCCCGCCGGGTGTGAAGGTGAGCACCAAGGCATTCGGCAAGGACCGCCGTCTGCCCATCACCAACGGCTACCGCTGAGGGTGACATGAGCGAGGGCGGCGTGGCGGCGACGCACCGATCGACGGTGCAGGCGTTCGGGTATCAGCCCGCGCTCGACGGCGTGCGCGCCCTGGCCGTGCTGGCCGTGCTGGGCTTCCACCTCGGCTACGGCTGGCTGTCGGGTGGCTACCTGGGCGTGTCGGTGTTCTTCACGCTCTCCGGCTTCCTCATCACCAGCCTGCTGCTGCGCGAGCACCAGGGCACCGGTCGCGTCGACCTGCCCGCGTTCTACCAACGCCGTGCCCGGCGGCTCATCCCCGCCGGCCTGCTGGTGCTCGCCATGGTGTGCCTGGCCGGAGCGCTGAACCTGTTCGAGATGCGCAGCACCTTCCGCCGCGACGTGCTGGCGAGCATGTTCCAGGTGCTCAACTGGGTGCAGCTGTTCGGCCATCAGAGCTACGCCGATCTGTTCACCTCGCCCTCGCCGGTCACCCACTACTGGTCGCTCGGCGTGGAGGAGCAGTTCTACGTCCTGTGGCCGTTCGCACTCGTGGTGGTGCTGCGCCTGCTGCAGCGCCGCGCCGCGGTCGAACGACTGCTGCCCACGCTGGTGGGTCTGTGGGTGCTCAGCGCGCTGGCCGCGCCGCTCACCGCCCGCTGGTGGTCGCACGACGCTGCGTACTACGCGACGTGGGCCCGTGCATCGGAGGTGCTCTCCGGCGCAGTGCTGGCCGCACTGCTCACCCGTCGCCGACCCGCGTCGTGGTGGGCGTTCCTCGCGCCGTTCGCGTTGGCGGTCATGGGCGTGCTGGTGGTGCTCACCCCCGCAGGTCGCGGTTGGGCCTTCGCCGGCGGGTTGCCGCTGTTCGGCATCGTCAGCGCGCTGCTGGTGGCCGGGTTGCAGGCGCCGGGGCTGTACACCTGGGTGCTCTCAGCGCCGCCGCTGGTGTGGATCGGCCGCCTCAGCTACGGCATCTACCTCTTCCACTGGCCGGTCTTCGTGATCCTCGACGAGACGCGGACCGACCTGCACGGGTGGCGGCTCGCCGCGCTGCGGCTCGCGGTCACGTTCGCCTGCGCGACGCTGAGCTACTACGTGCTCGAGCACCCCATCCGCGTACGCCGGGTGCTGCCGTCGGCGCGGCGGCTCACCACGGCGCTCGGCGCGGGCGTGGTGGTGGTCGGCAGCCTGGCGCTGTCGGCCGACGTGCCCGTGTCGGCCGGTCCGGTCGACATCCCCACGGTCATCAGTGGCGTCACCACCTCGGCACCGACCACCCTGCCGTCGCCCGACACCACCTCGGCGGGCGGCGTGTCGCCGTCGGGTCCGTCGTCGTCGGTCGCGCCGTCCACCACGGTGCCGCGAGTCCCGGTGCTCGCCCTGCTCGGCGACAGCGTGCCGGCGTGGTTGGTGCGCGACGGCGCGCCGGGTTACACCCGCACCGACGCCGTGCTGGTGAACGGGGCGCGCGAGGCGTGCGACGCGATGATCGACATGCCCGTGGCACGCGACCGGTTCGGCACCGAGCTGCGCCCGCCGAAGGACTGCGAGGCGTGGGACACGTGGTATCCGAAGGTGTTCGACCAACTGGGCCCCCGTGCCGGGCACGAGCCCGACGTGGCCGTGCTGATGATCGGCCAGGCGCCCGTGCTGGACCACCGCGTGGACGGTGCCTGGGTGGCGCCGTGCGAGAGCATCGACTGGTACCTGCGCGACGTGGGCGAGCGCATCGATTGGCTGCGTGCCCGAGGCCTGCCCGTGGTGTTCGTGCTGCCCGCCCGCTTGGGTGAGCACTCGCAGTTCTCGGTGCCGGCGGACTACGAGGCGCGGATGAACTGTGTGCGCGCCGCGCTGGTGCCGTTCCTGCAGAAGGAAGACGTGCCGACGGTGGACATGGACCCCGAGCTGTGCCCGGCCGACGACTGCGAGGCGTTGCGCAGCCGCGACGGTGTGCACGTGGACCCCGACAAGGCGCCGGCCGTGCTGGACTGGTTGGTGGGCGAAGTGCTCGCCGCCGCCCGCGGTGCCACCGGCTGAGCGCAGTCAGCCGGGCTGGGCGTCCGGCTCAGTCGTCGATGCGGTCGAGCCGGGCGGTGAAGCCCACGTACGTCCACACCATCTGCTCGCCCTCGATGCGGCGGGTGACCTCGATGGGCAGACCGACCGGACGGAGCACGTGCACCCCGTCCTCGTACGTGGCGACCACGGTGATGGGCGTCGCCCGGTCGAACTCGGCGACGTCGTGCACGCCACGCTCGACGCTGCCGTCGCAACGCATGTCGTGCACGATCCCCGACGCGGTGACGATGAGCCGGTCGCCGGCCTGCTCGATGCGCTGCACCTTGCCCAGCGCAGGGTGGTGGGGGATCTCGTTGCCCTCGGCCTCGACCGACACGACCACCCACGTGCCGCGCAGGTCGGGCGCACCGGCGACGAGCGGTTCGGTGCAGCGTTCCAGGAACGGTTCGGGCATCTCGGTCCAGCCCCCGGTGGGCGTCTGCGCGAGCGGCACGTCGTCGGTTGTCACCGCGGCGCGATCGCCGGCCGACAGCGTCAGCACGTGGCCGACGCTCGGGTCGTTCACGCCGGCCAGCGTGCTGCGATACACGCGCTCGAGGGCGGTGATGCCGGTGGACCGTTCCACGGTCATCCACCCGGCGGCGTGGCGCATGAAGTCGGTGAGCGCGGCACCGATCTTCGCCTCGAACTGGTCGCGGCCCCACTCCTGCGACCGCACCTTGATCTGCGTGGGTGCGAAGAAGAACGCCGGCGTGGCACCGGGGAGGTCGCCCACCGGGCCGCCTGCGTCCCAGTGCGTGGCGCCGACGCGGCACGAGTGCACCAGGTGCTCGCCGAAGTGGGTGTGCACCCGGCGCAGCACGTCGGCATTGCCGCTCATGTCCACCACCACGGCCTTCTGCGCGGCGTCGAGCGTGTGCACGTCGTCGTACCCGAGCACCGCGTCGTACAGGCCGGTGTGGTGCGCGAAGCCGGCATTGGTGGGCGAGGTGAGCCCCACCACGTGCAGGCCGTCGCGGGCGCGGAGCCGATGTGCGAGCGCGAGCGACGTGCGGCTGGACGCGCTGGTGACGACCACGGTGGTGGCACCGAAGAAGTCGTTGCTGTCGAGGAAGTCGTCGACCAGGAACGAGGTGATGAACAGGCCGCGCGCCACCAGGTACGGGCCGTCCAGGTCGGGGTGGTACGCCGGGTCGTGGTCCAACAGGTTGAACGACCGGTAGGTGGCCGCGTGCGGCGCACGGTGCTCGGCACGGTCGGTGAACCCGTCGCGGCTGGGCGCCGCGTCGACGACGTGGTGATCGGCCATGGGGAAGAACCCGAAGTAGCGGCCGCCCTCGGCGATGTCGGGGTGTGCCGACTTGGCGACGCGACCGATGCCCATGACGGGGATGCGACCCCACGGCGCGTCGGTGGGGAAGAAGCCCCAGTAGTCGAGCATGTCGCCCGCGACCGCGTACGTGATGTTGTTCGCGGTGAGTGCGAACGACTCGAGGTCGAGCAGCACCTGGCCGGGCTGCAGGGTGTCGGGGCGGGGATCGTCGACCACCCGCGTGGTCGAGTAGTTGCTGCGGTCGACGTCGAAGTGCACGGCCGGAGCGTAGTCGCGGCGGGAATGTTGTGTCGGAGCGAGTGTCAATTCACGTGCGGTGCACGCGCCACATGGCCACCACCATGCCGCTGGCCGCGATGGCGGCAATCACCGCCGGCCAGCCCATGCCGTGGTCCACGTACAGCCGGGTGGCCACCAGGCTGGCGGTGGCGCGGCCGACGGTGCCTGCGCCCAGGCTGAACGCCACGCCCTTCGCGGGCGAGCCGGGCACCGACTCGGTGGCCAGGGGGATGGCGCTCACGACCGCGAACTCGAAGCCGACGATGGCGATCACCAACATGGGCAGCCCCAGGAACAGGTGGTCGTGGGTGAGCGCCAGCAGCAGCGACGCGGGGATCATCACGCCGGCACCCAGCGCGGCGGCGCGGTGCTTGCCCCAACGGTCCGACCACCGTGCGGCCGAGAGCGAGGCGAACAGCTCGCCGAACCCCATGCAGAACGCGACCACGCTGATGCCGGTGTCGGTGAGCCCGAAGTGATCCTTCAACCAACTGCTGAACGTGACGAACAGCGTCTGGCTGGAACCCATCAGGCAGAACATGCCGGCCATCACCAGCCAGCCGCGGCGGGTGATGCGACCCGAGCCGGCGGCGCGGCGCTCGGCGTGCCCCTGGCCGGCCGGGTCGTCGGGCACCGCTCGGGCGATGACGCCTGCGAACACCAGCACCGCGACCGCGCCGACGGTGTAACCGACGCGCCAACTGGTCGCCGCCGTCACCAGGCCCATGGTGGTGACACCGAGCAGCAGGCCCATGGCCCACGACGTCTCGGTGAGGCCGATCACCCTGCCGCGCTTGGCGAACGGCACGCGGTCCGACATCCACGCCGTGAGCCCCAGGTCGAACAGCACCTTGCTCTGGGCGATGACGATGAGCGCCAGCGCGAACACGACCAGGTTGGGGCTGGCCGCGGCCAGGGCGGCACCTACGGCCACGCCCAACAGCCCCACCCACATCGCCGTGCGGCGATGGAGGCGCTCGGCTCCCATGCCGGTGAGCGGCGACATCAGCCCCGACAGTTCGCTGATCGCGACCGCGATGCCGATGCGGTCGAGCGACACGCCCTGGCCGGCCGCGATGGTGGCCAGGAACGCCGGACCGAAGCGGAAGCAGGCGTTCGCGGTGAGCCGCGCGATCGTCAGCGTGGAGATGTGTTGGCGCACCTCTGCGGGGTACGAGTCGTCGAGAGCGCGCTGCAACACAGGTGGCGACGCTAACCGCCTCCCGGAACGCGCCGGGCATTCCGCCCGGCCCGTCGCTAGCCTGTCTGACCCGTGGCCCTGATTGTGCAGAAGTACGGCGGTACCTCCGTCGCAGACCCCGACCGCATGCGCGCCGTCGCCGAGAACATCGCGATCACCAAGCGGCACGGCAACGACGTCGTCGTGGTGCCCAGTGCGATGGGCAAGAGCACCGACAACCTCATCAAGTTGGCGAACGACGTGTCCAAGACCCAGCCCGGTCGCGAGATGGACATGCTCATCACCACCGGCGAGCGCATCAGCATGGCGCTGCTCTGCATGGCCCTCGCCGACCTTGGCATCGAGGCGAAGAGCTTCACCGGCAGCCAGGCCGGCATCATCACCGACACGGTCCACACGAAGGCCAAGATCCTCGAGGTGAAGGGCGACCGTGTGCGCGAGGCCCTCTCGCAGGGCAAGGTCTGCGTGGTCGCTGGCTTCCAGGGCATCAGCACCGAGAAGGAGATCACCTCCCTCGGCCGTGGCGGCAGCGACACCACCGCCGTCGCGCTCGCCGCGGCGCTGAACGCCGATTCGTGCGAGATCTACACCGATGTCACGGGCGTCTTCACCGCCGACCCGCGCATCGTCCCCCAGGCCCGCAAGCTCGCCCACGTCAACTTCGACGAGATGCTCGAGATGGCCG
>CBHWEI010000214.1:0-7206 GCA_966112835.1 uncultured Acidimicrobiaceae bacterium | reverse complement strand
ACAGGTCGTCGTTCGTCAGCAGGGGAGCGATGGCGGGCACACCGGCCTGATGCGTGAGCGCGTGGCGCAGCGTGGCGCCCTCCTTGCCGCCCGTCGCGAACTCGGGCCAGACCGCGGCAATGGGCGCGTCGAGGTCCACCTGGCCGGCATCGACGGCGCGCAACGCCACCAGGGCGAGCAGACCCTTGCCGGCCGAGTACACATTCACCATCGTGTCGGCCTGCCACGGACGGGTGCGGGCCTCGTCGGCCCAACCACCCACCAGGTCCACCACTGTGCGATCGCCGACCACCACGGTGCACGCCGCACCCACCTCGCCGCGCTCGGCGAAGTTCGCCTCGAATGCCTCGCGCACGGCGGCGAACGCCGGGTCGCAATGTCCCGACACCGGTGCGCGGTCCGCGGTGCTCATCGCCGATCAGTCTGACAGTTGCGAGTCGCGACACATGCCCCGGACAAGCGGTGCGGCGCGACGTAGCCTGTGCGTGATGCGGCGCGACCCCGCGAGTACGGGTGAGGACGAGAGCGCGGCACCGACCGTGATGCCCGCCGCCGGTGCCGACGCGCCAATGGAACCGCACGCGCCGTCGGGAACCTGGGGTGTCGCTGCGGCCGCGCTGCTCGGCGCCGTCGTGCCGCAGACGTGGTTCCGTGCCGGCACGTTCATCGCCGCCGGCGACACGTTCCCCATGCTGCAGGGGCTGCGTGGCGTCACCCGCCTGTGGGGCACCGAGTTCGTGGGCACCGGGTCCACCGGCTTCGCGTCGTCTCAGTTGCTCGAGCGCGGCCTGGTCGACGTGGTCGACCGCCTGGGTGGCTCACCCGAGCTGGCCCAGCGGCTGTGGTTCACGCTGGTGCTCGCGGTGTGCGCGGCGTCGGTGGCCTGGCTGGCGATGGCGTTCACGCGGCGGCCAGCCGCGGTGTTCGCCGCCGGTGCGGTGGCGGTGTTGAACCCGTTCGTGTTGGTGAGCGTGCCGAACCTGCAACCGATCATCGCCGTCGCGTGCATGGCACTGCTCGTGGGCTTCGTGGTGCGGTTGGCTCGCGGCGAGCACGTGCCCGCGCTGCTGGGTGTGGGACTGGCCACGTGGAGCGCCGAGCTGGCCCGCACGCCACCGCTGCTGGCGCTGGTGGCCACGGTGGCGGCGTTCTCGATCGTGCTGCTCGTGTTCCTGGGCGAGTGGCGGGCCACCGTGCGCGTGGCCGGTTCGATGCTGGCCGGCGCGATGTTCTGGGCGGTGCCGGTGGCCATCCACCACCTCACCGGCAGCCCCGGCATCCACCCCGTGCCCGACCCCAGCAGCACCAGCAACGTGTGGTCCACCGCGCACGGCGGGCCCAGCAACGTGCTGACGCTCGTCGCGTCGTGGGCGTGGGGCGATGCACAGCAGGTGGGCACGGGCGTGGCGCGGCTGGCGCGGTTCCCGTGGTCGCTCATGCGCTGGGCCCTGCCGGCGGCGGCGGTGGTGGGGGTGATCGTCGCCTGGCGCCGGCTGGTGAGCAAGGTGCTGGCCGCCGCCATCCCCGTGCTGGTCATCCTGGCCTCGGGCTCGAACCCGCCGTTCCTGCCCGTCTACGAGTTCTTCCACGACATCGTCCCCGGCTACGAGATGTTCCGGCAGCCGATGTCGAAGTTCGGTGTGCTCCTGGTGCTGTGCCTGGCGGTGGCCGTGGCGGTGGGCCTCGACGAATCGCTCGACCGATGGTCACAGCGCGCCGCCACCCCCGACGACGCGCAGCCGCTGCTGCCCCTGGCCATGCTGTGCGCCGCAGCGGTCGTGTTCGTGCACCCGCTGTACCTGGGCACGGTGATCCCCGGTGAACGCGACCGGCTGCCGTCGGCTCGCGTCGATCTGCCCGACAGCTGGCCGCAGGCAGGCGCGGCGCTCGACGCCCTGCCCGGCCAGGGCGCCACCCTGGTGTTGCCGTCGCCCGGCTCGTTCCGCCGCGGCACCACGTGGGGCTTCTACGGCATCGACGACCTGGTGCGCCGCCTGTCGGTGCGGCCGGCCGTGCAGTTGCTGCCCAACGGTTACCAGGAGGCCGACGGGGCCTCGCCGGCCCTGGTGCGCGAGGCCGAGTCGGCCTTGGCGAACGGTGATGCGCGCACGCTCCGCGGCGCCATGCAGGCACTGGGGACGCGCTACCTGGCGGTGCGCACCGACACCACCGCGTTCGGCGCCAACCGCGACTCGTACGCCGGCTCGTTCCTCGTCGCGGCCGCGCAGCGGCTGGGGCTGGCAGCGGTGGGTAGCTTCGAGCACGTCGAGCTGTTCGAGGTGCCGCCCGCCGCACGGTTCTCGGCCGCCACCACGCAGGTGTCGATCGTGTCGAACGGACGCACCGATCCGAACGAGGCGACCGCGGTGGCGGCGTCGCTGCTCGCCGACGGTGCCGTGGTGACCGACGACGGCCCGTCGGGCACGGCATGGGTGCCGAACCCCGGCGAGGCCGGGCTGTCGATCCGCCTGGAACCGGGTCGATACGAATCGCGGCTCGTCAGCCGCGGCCCGGCCATGTGGCGCGCCACCGTCGACGGTCGCACCGTACGAATGGTGCCGGCCGACACGGCCGAGGTGGGCGGCGACTCGCTGCTCGACCCGACGCCGGTGGAGCTGACCGCGAACCGCACTCCGTTCGGGCTGCTCGTGGGCAACGACCCGCAGGAAGGTGCCGGGCGTCTCCTGGTGCCGCTGCAGGGCGACACCGAGGTGCAGGTGGCCGCCGGGGCGCCCGTGTCGCTGGTGACCGAGGCGCCGTCCATCGTGGACCTGAGCGACGTCACCGCGCAGCGCTGCCCGCGCCTGGACGGGCCGCCCGTCGGGGTCTCGCCGTCGGGCTCGGTCGACGCCGCGGCCAGTTCGGTGACGATCACCGCACCACGCGCCACGGTGTGCGTCGCCGTGCCGGTGCGGCCGCCGGCAGCCATCGACGGCAAGGTGCGTTGGGTGCTGTCGTTCGGCTACCGCACCGACGACCCGGGCGCGGCGAAGGTGTGCGTGTACTCATCGACCCAGCAGAAGTGCCTGGCGGGCTCGCGGCTGGCACCCGATGCCGGGGCGGGCACGGTGCGCACCCTTGTGGACGCGATCGGCGACCTGGGCGACGTGCAGTTGATACTCACCGCCGACCCCACCGGCATCGCCGGGAGCACCGCGACGTCGGTGGCGTTCCGCGACGTGTCGCTGGCGCCGCTGCAGGAATCGGGCGACCCGGTGGCCGTGGCGGCGCCCATCGGCACGCCGCCGGTGACCACCGTGGAGCCCTTCGCGCTGCCCATCGTCATCGGTGTGCGCAACGACGTGGGCGACCTGCTGGGCGACCTGTCGACCGAGGCGACCGACTGCGACCGGTACGACGACGAACCGGCCCGCATCGACGCCGAGACGAACGAGGAGGACGGCTCGCTGCGCCTGCAGGCCGACCGCCACAGCGCCTGTGTGGCGGCGCCCGTGCGTGCGCCTGCCGGCGTGCGCGACGTGGTGACGACGTTCGAGTACCGCACCGAGGACGAAGGCGTGGCGCGCATCGAACTGCAGGACTCGGTGACCAACGAGGTGGTGTCGTCGGTGCGTTTGCCGGCCACGTCGTTCTGGGTGGCGCACCAGGTGCACTTCCTGCTGCCGCCCGCACCGATCGGGCGACCCGAAACGCTGCAGTTGGTGCTCGTCGTGCAGGGGCCCCGCCAGGGCGAGCCATCGCGTACGGTCGACGCCGCCTGGCGGCAGGTGCGCATGCTGCCCACCCAGCCGTTCGCGTTCGCCGTGATGCCCGTGGTGGATGCGCCGACCGACCCGCCCGTGGTGAACGAGATCGACGATCGCTTCGTGTCGGTGCGCGCGAGCGACGACATGGTGCTGACGTTCCAGCAGGCCTGGTCGCAGGACTGGTCGCTGGACGGCCTGCCGGCCGGCACCACCGCCGAGCACGTGCTGGTGAACGGCTGGGCCAACGGGTGGGTGCTGCGCGGGCTGGACGGCCGCGGCGCGGTGCTGGAGGTGACGCATCGCTACGAGGACCTGGTGATGGTCGCCGTGTGGAGCATGCCCGTGGTGTGGGCTCTGGCGCTGGTGAGCGCCGACTGGGCGCTGATCGTGCGGCGTCGTCGCCGACACGCCGGCGCACCGGACCCTGCGGACGGCTCGCCCGCCGCGGACGGGCCCGACGCCGATCGGTAGGGTGCCGGGCATGAGCGACGCAGCGGTGCAGGTGGAGCAACTCGACGGCGTGGTGGTGGTGCACCTCGACGACGGCAAGGCCAACGCACTGTCGGCCGACGTGATCGCCGCAGTGACCGCGGCACTGGACCACGCCGAGGCCGACGACAGCATCGGTGCGATGGTGCTGCACGGTCGCCCCGGCAAGTTCTGCGCCGGGTTCGACCTGAACGTCATGCGCGGTGGCGACTTCGGGCAGATCGTGTCGCTGGTGAGTGACGGCGGCGAACTGGTGCGCCGCCTGTACGGCTCGCCCGTGCCCGTGGTCGCGGCCTGCACGGGCCACGCGCTGGCCGCCGGGGCGTTGCTGCTGCTGGGCTGCGACGTGCGCGTCGGCGCCGACGTGGACTGCAAGATCGGCCTGAACGAGGTGGCCATCGGCATGGTGCTGCCCGACTGGGCGCTCACCATTGCGGTCGAGCGACTCAGCAAGCGCCACCTGCAGCGCGTGGTGGCGAACGCGGTGGTCACCGGTGCCGCCGGCGCGGTCGATGCGGGCTTCCTGGACGAAGTGGTGCCCGAGGTGGAGGTGTTGGCGGCGGCCGTGGCACACGCCCGCACGCTGGCGACGCTGTCGAGCCGCGCGTATGCCGGCACGGCGCTGGCCCTGCGCGGCCCCGTGCTCGAGCGGATGGCCGTGCAGATCACGCACGACCGCGAGGCAGGTACCTCCGTCGTCGCCTGACACGGGCTGCCGCCCGATGACGAGGCCGTTCACCGCGTTTGCCAACCTTTCGGGATGGAACACTTCAACGGTCGGATCGCAGTCGTCACCGGTGGTGGCACGGGCATGGGGCGCGAGCTCGCCCGCCAGTTGACGGCGGAGGGTTGCCACGTCGCCATGTGCGACGTGTCGGCCGAGAACATGTCCGAGACCCGCGACCTGTGCCTGGCCGAGGCACCCGAGGGCACACGGGTGATCACGTTCGTGGCCGACGTGTCGAATGAGGCACAGTTGCTGGCGTTCCGCGACGCCGTGGTGGCCGAGCACGGCACCGACCACATCCACCTGCTGTTCAACAACGCCGGCATCGGCGGCGGCGGCAGCTTCGTGCACGAGCCCCGCGACGAGTGGGAAGCCACGTTCAACGTGTGCTGGGGTGGCGTGTACCTGGGGTGCCGCACGTTCATGCCGCTGGTGCTCGCCGCGCCCGAGGCGCACATCGTGAACACGGCCAGCGTGAACGGCTTCTGGGCGTCGCTCGGCCCGAACATCCCGCACACCGCGTACAGCGCCGCGAAGTTCGCCGTGAAGGGCTTCACCGAGGCGCTCATCACCGACCTGCGCCAGAACGCCCCGCACGTGAAGTGCTCGGTGGTGATGCCCGGCCACATCGGCACGTCCATCGTCATCAACTCGGGCAAGTTCTTCGGCCGCGAGCCCAAGGAGCTCACCAGCGAGCAGTTGCAGGACGTGCGCGACCGCATGGCGAAGCGTGGCATGGACGTGAGCGGCGCCAGCGACGACGACCTGCGCGTGGGCATGCAGATGCAGGCCGAGATGTTCCGCGACGCCGCCCCCACCACGGCCGCGCAGGCCGCGACGGTCATCCTGGACGGGGTGCGCGCCGAGCGGTGGCGCATCCTGGTGGGGGACGACGCGGTGAGCCTCGACGAGCTGGTGCGCGAGTACCCCAACGACGCCTACGACGACGCGTTCCTGCCCCACCTGCGGGCCCGCGGCCTGTTCTCGTTCGCCACCGACTGAGCGGCCCGATCTCGCTCCCGCGGGGCACCTGACCAGGCATTTGGTCACTGGTTTGGGGACCAACGCCCCCGGTCGAACGGCTGCGATCGGCGTACCGTGAGGGGTGCAGAACGAGTGGCACTCGCCGCTCGGGAAAGAAGCGGACCATGTCGTATCAGCATGCTGTCGTGTGGCTCGACCACCTTCGGGCGGTCGTGATCGACTTCTCCATCGACAAAGAGCACGTCCACCTCGTCGCCAGCCCTACCGAACAACGGCAGGTGCACCGCAAGTCGGGCACGCCCGGCCCGGGCAAGGCGAACGAGGACCGCGAGTTCTTCGACGGCGTGGTGACGGCGATCGGTGACGCACGGGAGATCCTGGTGATGGGCCCCGGTCAGGCGAAGCTGCACTTCAAGAAGGACCTCGACCACCGGCACCCGCAGCTGGCCAAGCTGGTCGTGGCCGTCGAGAACGCCGATCACCCGACCGTGGACGAACTGCTCGTGCACGCCCGCAAGTACTTCCGCAAGGTCGACAGCCTGAAGGGCGTGGTGGTTCCCAAGGCCTGAGCCCGGCATGTGACACTGGGCGGGTGCAGTACGCCCTGATCGTCGAGACCTCGCGGCGCGTCGCCGCCACGTCGAAGCGGTCCGAGAAGGTGGCTGCACTCGCCGCGGTGCTGCGCGAGGTGGCACCGGTGGATGTCCCCGCGGCCGTGGGGCTGCTGGTGGGGGAGGTGCGTCAGGGTCGCATCGGCGTGGGTTGGGCGGCGCTGCGCGACGTGCGTGCGCCCGCGGCCGAGCAGGCGACCGTGACCGTGCACGACGTCGACGACGCGATGACCCGCCTGGCCGCGACCCCGGGCGCCGGTTCGCAGCGTGCCCGCGAGCAACTGTTGGCCGAGTTGCTCGGCCGGCTGACGGCCGACGAGCAGGAGCACCTGGTGCGCGTGCTGGGTGGAGAGATGCGCCAGGGCGCCAACGACGGCGTGCTCACCGATGCCGTCGCGGTGGCGGCCGGCGTGCCTGCAGCCACCTTCCGCCGGGCCGTGATGCTGCTGGGCGACCTGGGCGTGGCCGCGGCCCGGGCCCTGGCGGGCGAATCGTTGGAGGTGGGGCTGACCACCGGCGTGGCGGTGCAGCCCATGCTGGCCGGTACTGCGGCCTCGGTGGCCGACGCGCTGGCGGTGACCGGGCCGGCGAGCGTGGAGTGGAAGCTGGACGGCGCCCGCGTGCAGATCCACCGCGCCGGCGACGACGTGCGCGTGTTCACCCGCAGCCTGCGCGACATCACCGGCGC
>CBHWEI010000213.1:0-7238 GCA_966112835.1 uncultured Acidimicrobiaceae bacterium | reverse complement strand
TGCGTGGGTGTTGGTGGGTGCGGCTTCCCCGCGCCCGCCCCCCCCCCCCCGGCGCTGGGTCGCCCTAATATTAGGGCCCCGGCCCTACGCCCGGGCCCTTCTCAGTTCACCGGATCAGATGACCCGAGGAGCAATCACTTGCCGGCGTTGAAGTTGTCGCCGAGTGCGTTGCCGATGTTGCCGTCGCAGCCGTAGACGGCCTTGACGTTCGGGCCGATGCCCTTTTCAACCATGGTCTTCAGGATGCGCGAGCCCTCGTCGAAGGTGATGAGGACGATGGCGTCCGGGTCGGCGGCGACGATCTCGTCGACCTCGGCGTCGAAGCTCGTCGCCTTGGGGTCGTAGATCTTCTTGCCGAGCACCTCGACGCCAGCAGCCGTCAGACCGGCCTCCACGACGTCGGCCAGGCTGGTGCCATAGGCGTCGTCGAGAGCCAGGATGTAGGCCGACTGGTTACCGTCGTCCGACACGAGCTGGGCGATGACGTTGCCCTGCAGGTCGTCCGGGGGAGCCGTACGGAAGTACAGGCTGTGGTCCGGGTAGTCGACGAGCTTCAGCGACGTGTTGGCCGGCGAGAACTGGACGACGCCGGCAGCCGTGATCTTGTCGATGACGGTCAGCGTGACCGAGGACGAAGCCGCACCGATGATGGCGTCGACGCCCTCACCGAGCAGACGGTCCGTGGTCTGGCTGGCGATGTCGGTGCTGGTGTCGCCCGAGTCGCCGGGCGACCACTCGACGGGCTTGCCGAGCACGCCACCGGCGGCGTTGATGTCGGCCACGGCCAGCTCGGCGCCGGCGAACTCGGGAGCACCGAGGAACGCGAGCGAACCGGTCTGGGGCAGCAGGCCACCGAACTTGAGGACGCCGTCGCCGTCACGCTTCACATCGGTCGTGCCGAGGGGCTTCACAGCCGACTCGGGGGCCGAAGCCGTCACGTACTCGGTGAGCGAGTCGTCGATCTTGTTGCCCTCGCCGAACTGCAGGATGCCATAGCTGGCCTCCAGCGGCTCGCCGTTGCCGTTCATCGTGATGGGGCCGGACTGACCGTCGTAGTCGGGGTCGCCGCCGGCCTTGATGATGTCGAGGCACGCCTTGAAGTCGGTGCACTTCTCGCCGTCCTTGGTGATGCCGACGATCTGGTCGGCCATTGCCGAACCATCCGTCTTGGCAGCCTCGGCGGCCAGAGCGATGACGACGATCGCGTCGTAGGTCTCACCGGCGTAGTTGAAGTCGGTGAGGCCCTTGCCCGACGGGGTGCCGTCGAGGCGGGTCTTGAAGTCGTCGCTCAGCTTGACGAGGGGCGTGGTGCCCTTCATGCCCTTGAGCTCGCTGCCGGCGGTGGCACCAGTGGTCTCGGTGACCGTGGTCTCCGAAGCCGTGGTCTCGGTACCGACGGTGGTCGGAGCGGCCGTGGTGTCGGCCGAGCCCGAGTCGCTGTCGGAGCCGCAGGCCGCGACGACGAGCGTCAGGCCCACGAGCAGCGCGCCTGCACGGCGCACCTGGGATTTCTGCATGGGTTTCTCCCCCTTGGAGCAGTGACACGGGATGTGCCACCGTTTGTTGTGCAAGAGCCGGGATTGTAGGCGCTTTCAGCCCCCATGGTCCAGCACTCGGCCCGTTTCTTCGGTTTCCGGACGACTACGGTTCCGTGCATGACGACCAGCACCGATGCCCCTGGCGGGCGCCCCGAGGACGAAGTCCTCTACGAGGTGGCCGACCACATCGCCACCATCACCCTGAACGCCCCCGGCCGCCTGAACACCATCTCCGGGGTCATGCTCGACCAGCTCAGCGAGCGGCTGCTGCAGGCCGACCGCGCCCGCGACGTCCGCTGCATCGTGCTCACCGGCGCCGGCAAGGTGTTCTGCGCCGGCCTGGACATGGCGGCCCAGATGGGTGCCTCGAAGGGTTCGCTGGGCAACCTGGACGGCGGCACCGGCGAGGGCGTCCCCGGCGAGCTCGACCTGCGGTTCACGCCACCCACGGTGCTGCACAACCTGGACACGCCCACCATCTGCGCGCTGAACGGCGGAGCGGCCGGCTACGGCCTGGACATCGCCCTGGGCTGCGACATCCGTGTGGCATCCACGAACGCGAAGCTGAACCCCGGGTTCGCCAAGCGCGGCATCCTGCCCGAGAGTGGTGGCACGTGGTTGCTGCCGCGCATCGTCGGCTACGCCAAGGCCGCCGAGATCGCGTTCACGGGCCGCACCCTGTCGGCCCAGGAGTCACACGAGCTGGGCCTGGTGAACCACGTGGTCGAGCCCGAGCACTTCGAGGAGGCGGTGAAGGAACTGGCGGGCGAGATCGCCGCCAACGCACCGCTGGCCGTGCGGGCCATCAAGCGGATGATGCGTGCCGCCGAGACAGAGACGTTCGACCAGAACGTGCACCACGTGTTCCTGCAACTGCTGCCGCTGCTGCGCACCGACGACTTCCGCGAGGGCGTCACGGCCTACATGGAGAAGCGCACCCCGAAGTTCAGCGGCAAGTGAGCTCGCCGGCCCCCGAAGGCCTGCCGCTGTTGGAGGGGCTGGCCACCACCCGCACCATCCGCCGCTACACGGACGAACCCATCCCCGACGACGACCTGGCGTCCATCCTGTGGCACGCCACACGCGCACCCAGCGGCAGCAACCGCCAGCCGGTTCGCTACCTGGTGCTGCGCGACGGCCCGAACGCCGCGCGGGCCAAGGCGCTGCTCGGTCGCTCGTTCCGTGCGGGCTGGGCGGCGAAACGGAGGGCCGACGGCTACGAGGAGGGCAGCGGCGCCGAGCCCGATTCGCCCAAGTCGCGCATGGCCGCCACCATGCAGCACTACGTGGACCACTTCGAAGCCATCCCCGTGGTGGTGCTGGTGTGCCTGGTGCGGTACCGGTCGCCCAACCCGTACGAGGGTGCCTCGGTGTACCCCGCATGCCAGAACCTGCTGTTGGCTGCGCACGGACTGGGCTACGGGGGAGCGCTCACCATGTGGCACGGCGCGGTCGAGGCCGAGCTGCGCGAGCTGCTGGGCATTCCCGACGAGGTGGCGCTGTCGGCGTGCATCACGCTCGGCCGCCCTGCAGGCCGCCACGGGCCGGTGCGCCGCAAGCCACTGGCCGACGTGGTGCACGACGACCACTGGGGCGGCGGCGCCGCGTGGGCAGTGGAACCCGGACCCGGCGATTCTGACTAGGTTGGACCACGCATGAGTGCGTACCAACCGACCCCTGCCGATCACTTCACGTTCGGGCTCTGGACCGTGGGCAACACCGGTCGCGACCCGTTCGGCTTCGAGACCCGCCCGCCGCTGGACCCGGTGCACAGCGTGCGCCGCCTGGCCGAGCTGGGCGCCTACGGCGTGAACTTCCACGACGACGACCTGGTGCCGTTCGGCTCCAGCGCCGCCGAGCGCGACGCCATCGTCTCGCGCTTCAAGGCCGCGCTCGACGAGACGGGCATGAAGGTGCCCATGGCCACCTGCAACCTGTTCAGCCAGCCGATGTTCAAGGACGGTGCGTTCACCGCCAACGACCCCGCCGTGCGCCGCTACGCCGTGCGCAAGACGTTCGAGGCCATCGACCTGGGCGCCGAGCTGGGCGCCGAGGTGTACGTCATGTGGGGCGGCCGTGAAGGCATGGAGGCCGAGGCCTCGAAGAACGTGCGCGACGCGCTCGACCGTTACGCCGAGGCCGTCGACCTGTGCTGTGCGCACATTCGCGACCGGGGCCACCGCATGGTCATCGCGCTCGAGCCCAAGCCGAACGAGCCCCGCGGCGACATGCTGCTGCCCACCGTGGGCCATGCGCTCGCGTTCATCCAGGAGCTCGAGTGGCCCGAGATGGTGGGCCTGAACCCCGAGTTCGCCCACGAGACCATGAGCGGTCTGAACTTCACGCACGCCGTGGCCCAGGCGATGTGGCACGACAAGTTGTTCCACATCGACCTGAACGCCCAGCGCATCGGCAAGTACGACCAGGACTTCCGTTTCGGCAGCGAGGGCATCCGCGACGCCTTCTACCTGGTGAAGCTGTTGGAGGACGCCGCCTGGCCGGGCATGCGCCACTTCGACGCCCACGCCTATCGCACCGAGGACGAGAACGGCGTGTGGGAGTTCGCCAAGGGCTGCATGCGCACCTACCTCATCCTGCGCGAGAAGGCCGAACGGTTCCGCTGCGACGCCGAGATCACCGCGGCGCTGGAAGAGGCCATGGCCGGCCAGCTGGCGGTGCCCACGTCGCCCGACGGTGTGTCGGCCGAGGGCCTCGCCGCCATCCGTGGCGCCACCATCGACCCGGTCGCCGCCGGTGCGAAGGGCTACGGCCACGAGCGGCTCGACCAGCTCGTCACCGAACTGCTCCTCGGCGTCCGCTGAGGTCGTCGCGGCCATGCGCTTCGTCGCCGGCGTCGACTCGTCCACCCAGAGCACGAAGGTCGAACTGCGCCGCCTCGACGACGGCGCCGTGGCCGCTCGTGCCGCTGCGCCACACCCTGCCACCACGCCGCCGCGGTCCGAACAGGACCCTGCCGCCTGGCTGAGGGCCTTCCACCACGCGTACGACGCGGCGGTCGCCGAGGCCACCGCGTCGGTCGGGGCGGTCGAGCTGGCCGGCGTCAGCGTCGCTGGGCAACAGCACGGCATGGTCACGCTCGACGAGGCCGGGCAGGTGCTGCGGCCGGCGAAGCTGTGGAACGACACCGAGTCCGCCGACGACGCCGCACGACTGGTGGCCGAGTTGGCCGGGCCGGGCGTGTGGGCGTCGGCCGTGGGCAGCGTGCCGGTCGCCGCGTTCACCATCACCAAGCTCGCCTGGCTGCGCCGCAACGAGCCCGACGCATGGTCGCGTCTGGCGCGTGTGCTGCTGCCGCACGACTGGCTCACCCTTCAGCTGACCGGCGCCTTCGTCACCGACCGCGGCGACGCCAGCGGCACCGGCTACTGGAGCCCCGCAGCCGAGACCTACCGCTACGACCTGCTGGCCGAGGTGGACACGTCGCTCGACTGGGCGTCCATGGTGCCCAGGGTCGCGGCACCCACCGAAGTGGTGGGCGAGTGGCGCGGTGCCCCCGTGGCCTGCGGTACCGGCGACAACATGGCCGCCGCGCTGGGCCTGGGGCTGGAGACCGGCACCGCGGCGGTCTCCATCGGCACCTCGGGCACCGCGTACACGGTGGCCGAGCGGTGGACCGCAGACCCCACGGGAGCGGTCGCCGGGTTCGCCGACGCGACCGGGCGGTTCCTGCCACTGGTGTGCACGCTGAACGCCACGAAGGTCATCGATGCCGTTGCCCGCCTGCTGGGGGTGGACCACGATCAGTTCGACGCGCTGGCCGGCGCGATCGTCCCGGGGCAGGCCGGGCCGGTGCTGCTGCCGTACTTCGACGGTGAGCGCACACCCAACCTGCCCACCGCCACCGGATGGCTCGGCGGCCTGCGCACCGACGTCACCCGCGAGCAACTCGCCCGGGCCACGGTCGATGGCGTGGTGTGCTCGCTGCTCGACGCCCTCGGCGAGCTGGGTCGCCATGCGCCCGTGCGCAGCATCGTGCTCACCGGTGGCGGCGCTCGCTCCACCGCGATGCGGCAGTCGTTCGCCGCGCTGTCCGGCCTGCCGGTCGCCGTGGTCGACGCCGCCGAAGCGGTTGCCACCGGCGCCTGCGTCCAGGCAGCGGCCGTCGCCGGGGGAGAGGCACACGCGGATGTGATCACCCGCTGGGGCCTCGGCGCCGCCACCGTGGTCGACCCCGTCGACGGCGATGTCTCGGTCCGCGAGCGCTACGCCGCCTTGCGCCGAGTGGCCGAGGACGCCGCGGAGTGAGCCGCGACCCGTACGCGGTGCTCGGCGTGGCGGCCGATGCATCGCTGGACGAGATCACCGCGGCGCGACGCCGTTTGGCGCTCACGCTGCACCCCGACGTCGGCGGCGACGCCGCAGCCATGCAGGAGGTCAACCGGGCGTTCGACGAAGCGGTCGCGCTGCTCTCGGCGCCGCGATCGACCACGGGCGGCACGTCCTCGAGCACGTCGTCTGCGCCACCCTCGCCGCCGCAGGCCGAGCACCACCCGCCCGAGAACGTGCGCCGTCAGCGGTGGTTGCGTGGCGTGCAGCACGACTCGCCGTCGTTCACGATCGACGTGCTGCCGGTCGAGGCGTTCGAGGCGCTGCTGGTGGTGTGCTCGTGGATGGGGGAGGTGCTCGTCGACGACCCGCCCTACGTGCTCGAGGCGTTCTTGCACGACCCCGAGCCGTGCTGGTGCCGGCTCGACCTGGTGCCCGACGCCGGTGCCACGACGGTGAGCCTCGCGGTCGCCGGTGTCGACGGCGCCCCCACACCCGATCCCGAGCTGGTCCGCGACGAATGGGTGGCCAACCTCAACCGGCTGAACGAGTAGGTCAGCGCAGCAACTGGCGGGCATAGCCGCGCCGCACGTCGAGCACGTGGTGCTCGGCGTCGTGCAGCGCATGGCGGATCACGCCGGTCGTGTTCAGTACCCAGTCGCCGGCGTACACGGCGACCTGCCCCTGCTCGTCCGGCGTCAGCGATTCTGCACACGCGGCCATCGAGTCGCAGACGCCCCGGAGCGTCGAGAGGGTCTCGGCGATGTCGAACCGGCCGCAGTCGTGCACCGCGTGGTCGAACACGCCCGGGAACAAGTCCTCGTCCAGCTCGTCCCAGTCGGGCGTTCCCCCACCGGCGAAGACGCGTGCGGCCCACTCGATCTCGGCGATGGCCTCGATGATGTGCTGCGCGTACTCGACCGCGCAGTACGTCTCGGGCTCGGGTCGGGCTCGCACCATCGCCTCGTCTGCTCCCAGCAGCGCCGCCCACCGATCGGGCAGCGCACGAAACGCTGCGACGGTCGCCGCCACGTCCAGCGTGCCGCCATGGAAGCCGCACTCGTCGCAGACCTCGTGGAAGTCGCCCTCGACCGCAAGCACCCGATACACGGGTGAAGTATGGCCCAACCGATGAAGCGCCGAGTCCGGCCGCTCGTGCGCCCGCCCGACCCTTGCCACACGGCGCGATATCGGGCAGACGGCGCTACTGCGGCGGCTTCTGGTTGCGATTCCTCCCAAAACCGTTTCTGGTTGCGTGGGTTCCCGGATTCCGGGAACCAACGCAACCAGTTCGAACCGCCCAGACTCCCCAGGGAGTTCTCGCCCACCCGTCGTGATCGCCCCTTGCAAAGAGCGCCCATACCGGGCACTCGGCGCTACGAGTTTCGTATGACGTCATGCCCTGACCACCAA
>CBHWEI010000212.1:0-7249 GCA_966112835.1 uncultured Acidimicrobiaceae bacterium | reverse complement strand
TCCACCGGTGCCGTGAACTGCATGCACGACTCGTTCACGCCGGCCGGTGGGCTGGTGCCGATGCTGCACATGATGCTCGGCGAGATCTCGCCCGGCGGAGTGGGTGTCGGCCTGTCGGGTGTGCTCATCCTCGCGTTGCTGTCGGTGTTCATCGCCGGGTTGATGGTGGGTCGCACCCCCGAGTACCTGGGCAAGAAGATCCAGGCGTCGGAGATGAAGCTCGTCACGCTCTACATCCTCGCGATGCCGTTCGCCCTGCTCACCTTTGCCGCGGCGTCGGTGGTGCTCTCGTCGGCGAACACCTTCCAGGCGGGGCCGCATGGCCTGTCCGAGGTGCTCTACAACTTCGCCTCGTCGGCGAACAACAACGGCTCGGCATTCGCCTACCAGAACACCGGCACCCAGTGGTACACGGTGACGCAGGGGCTCTCGATGCTGATGGGCCGGTTCTTCACCATCATCCCCGTGCTCGCCATCGGTGGGTCGCTGGCCGCCAAGCCCAAGGTGCCGGCCACCGCCGGGACCATGCCCACGCACAACGTGCTGTTCGGCGCGTTGCTCACCGGCGTGATCGCGATCGTCGCCGGCCTGACCTTCTTCCCCGCGCTCGCGCTCGGCCCGATCCTCGAGCACCTCTCGCTCTGACCGCCAAGGACACGTCATGACTGCAACACTCTCCGACCCCACCGAACGCCCGCCGAAGGTGCGGACCAAGGAGTCCGCGTCGCGTTCCATCTTCGACCCCACCATCGTGCGCAGCGCGTCGGTCGACGCGCTGAAGAAGCTCGACCCACGGGTGATGGCCAAGAACCCGGTGATGTTCATCGTGGAGGTCGGCTCGGTGCTCACCACCCTGCTGTTCCTCCGCGACCTGGGCACGAACTCCGGCCAGGAGAACCTGTTCTCGGGTCTCGTGGCCGCGTTCCTGTGGTTCACCGTGCTGTTCGCGAACTTCGCCGAAGCGATGGCCGAAGGACGCGGCAAGGCACAGGCGGCGACCCTGCGCAAGACCCGCGCCGACACGGTGGCCAAGGTCCGCCAGCCCGACGGCTCGGTGGCCGAGCGGTCGTCGGCCGACCTCGCCGTGGGCGACCTGTGCGTGGTCGACGCCGGTGAGGTCATCCCCGGCGACGGCGACATCGTCGAGGGCATCGCCACGGTGGACGAGTCGGCGATCACGGGTGAGTCGGCTCCGGTCGTCCGCGAGAGCGGTGGTGACCGTTCGGCCGTCACCGGCGGGACCAGGGTGCTGAGCGACCAGATCGTGGTGAAGATCACGGCGAAGCCCGGTGAGACGTTCCTGGACCGCATGATCGCGCTGGTGGAGGGCGCCGACCGGCAGAAGACGCCGAACGAGATCGCCCTGTCCATCCTGCTCGCCGGGCTGACCATCATCTTCACGCTGGCAGTGGCCACGCTGCAGCCGTTCGCCATCTACTCGGGCGCCGAGCAGACCATCATCGTCCTGGTCGCGCTGCTGGTGTGCCTCATCCCCACCACCATCGGCGGCCTGCTGTCGGCCATCGGCATCGCCGGCATGGACCGGCTGGTGCAGCGCAACGTGCTCGCCATGTCGGGCAGGGCGGTCGAGGCCGCCGGTGACGTGACCACGCTGCTGCTCGACAAGACGGGCACCATCACCTTCGGGTCCCGTCAGGCAGCCGAGTTCGTGCCCGTGCACGGTGTCGTCGAGGCAGAGGTCGCCGAGGCGGCGCTGGTGTCGTCGCTGGCCGACGAGACGCCGGAGGGCCGGTCGATCGTGGAGCTCGCGATCCGGGACCACGGCCTTGCCCCCATCGAGGACCGTCACGCCGTGCTCGTCCCGTTCACCGCGCAGACCCGCATGTCCGGCATGGACCTCAGCGACGGTCGCACCGTCCGCAAGGGTGCCGCCGACTCGGTGCGCCGGTTCGTCATCGCCGAGGGCGGAGAGGTGCCGCTCGAGCTGATGCCCATCGTCGAACAGATCTCGAACGACGGTGCCACACCGCTCGTCGTCATCGATCGTCGACCGGGCGAGCAGTGGCGGGTGCTCGGCGTCGTCCGGCTGAAGGACACCGTGAAGCCCGGCATGAGTGAACGCTTCGACGAGTTGCGCGCCATGGGCATCCGCACGGTGATGATCACCGGCGACAACCCGCTCACCGCGGCGGCGATCGCCGCGGAAGCAGGTGTCGACGACTTCCTCGCCGAGGCGACGCCCGAGGACAAGATGGCGCTCATCAAGCGCGAGCAGGCCGGCGGGAACCTGGTCGCCATGACCGGCGATGGCACGAACGACGCCCCGGCCCTGGCCCAGGCCGACGTGGGCGTTGCCATGAACACCGGCACCCAGGCCGCCAAGGAGGCCGGGAACATGGTCGACCTGGACAGCAACCCGACGAAGCTCATCGAGATCGTCGAGGTGGGCAAGCAGCTGCTCATGACCCGTGGCGCGCTGACCACGTTCTCGATCGCCAACGACGTCGCCAAGTACTTCGCGATCATCCCGGCCATGTTCTCCGGTGTGCTGCCGGCACTCGACCGGCTGAACGTGATGCACCTCGGCTCGCCGCGGTCGGCGATCCTCTCGGCGGTCATCTTCAACGCCTTCGTGATCATCGCCCTGGTGCCGTTGGCGCTCAAGGGCGTGAAGTTCCGCGCCGAGTCCGCCGAGGCGGTGCTCCGCCGCAACCTGCTGATCTACGGGCTCGGCGGCGTGGTCGCCCCGTTCGTGTTCATCAAGCTCATCGACCTGTTCGTCACCGCCCTGGGAGTGAAGTGACATGCGTGCGTTCATCCGCCAACTCCGTCCGGCCCTCGTGGCCATCGCCGTCCTCACCGTGGTCACCGGGGTGGTGTACCCGCTCGTGGTGACCGCCATCGGCCAGGTCGCGTTCTCCGACCAGGCCGACGGCTCACTCGTGGTCCGCAACGGCACCGTGGTGGGCAGCTCGCTCATCGGGCAGACGTTCACCGCCCCGCAGTACTTCCACTCGCGGCCGTCGGCGGCCGGCGACGGGTACGACGGCGCGGCCAGCTCGGGCTCGAACCTCGGGCCGTTGAACGCCGACCTCCTCCCGTCGGTCGGCGAGCGGGTCCAGGCCTATCGCGACGAGAACGGGCTGGACCCCTCGGTGCCCGTCCCCGTCGACGCGGTCACCGCATCGGGCTCGGGCCTGGACCCGCACATCTCCGTCGCCAACGCCCGCTTGCAGGCCCCCCGGGTCGCTCGTGAACGTGGCGTCGGCGTCGACGTGGTGCTGGCGCAGGTGGCGGCGCACACCGACGAGCGTTCGCTGTGGGTGCTGGGCGAGCCCGGCGTGAACGTGCTCGAACTGAACCTCGCCCTCGATGGCGTGAAGGGGTGATGGTGATGGATGTCGAGTCGGGTGACTCCCTCGCGGTGGGAGCCGGATTCGCCGCGCTCGCGATCGGGTTGGCGGCGGCGCTGGTGCCACTGCGTGATGCCCTGGGTTCGGCGAACGTCGCGCTGATCATGGTGCTCGTCGTGGTGGTCGCCGCGTCGCTGGGCGGCAGGATCGGTGGGGCCGTCACCGCCATCGCGGCTGCCGTCGCCTTCAACTTCTTCCACACCAAGCCGTACCTGACGGTGCGGATCGACCGGCCACAGGACGTCGCCACGGTGGTCCTCATCTTCGCCGTGGGTGTCGCGGTCGGCGAGTTGGGCGTGGCCAGGGCCCGGCAGAGCGCCACACGCCGTTCGCATCTGCGTGCGATCCGGTCGCTCGAGGAGATCGGCGCCATGGTGTCGGCAGGCGCTTCCGCCGATCAGGTGTGGCCGGCGGTCCGAGAGGCCCTCGTCACCACGCTCGGCCTTCGCAGCGCGAGGTTCGATGCGGGCGTGCACCACCCACTCCCGCTCATCGAGCGCGACGGCAGTGTGGATGTCACCCGCCGTCGCTACGTCCGGGATGGATTCGCGCTGCCCGACTCCGGCGCCGCCATCAACGTCTCGAGTGACGGCGCGTTCCTGGGTCAGATCGTGCTGTTCCCCAATGCGATGACCGGAGTCTCGAGAGAGCAGCGCCGAGCGGCGGTGGCGCTCGCCGACCAGTTCGCGATCTCGCTGCGACGTTCCGAGCCGTCCCGCAGAACTTAGGTTCTGCGTGAATCGAACGCGGCGGTCGTGTCGTCGACCACCCAGCGCGCCAGGGCGCCGGCGTTCGCCATCAGCTCGCTCGGTGCCTCGCCCCGCTCGCCGTCCGCCCGCATCGCCAGGGCCGTGCGCAGCATCTCGTGGAACTCGGCCGGCGCAGCCTGCAGGCCGTACTCACCGGCGCCGCGCTTGGACGTGACGTCGCCCGTGAATGCCGTGTAGTGCAGCCGAAGCGCACCCAACGCCACCCACACGAACGAGTCGCCGCTGAACGCTCGGTCCGGCTGCTCGCCGGTGGCGCGGGCGACGTCGTCGGCGAGCAACGACCAGTACGTCTGCAGGTTGTCGACCACGAACCGCAGGCGTGCTTCGGCATCGACGGGAATGCCCAGACGATCGGGCGCCGGGCCGCGGACCGTCACGCCGTAGGTGGCCAACGTGTACCAGGTGATCGGGCTGATCTCGAAGCAGTCGCCGTCGTGATGCAGCTCGCCGTTCAACGTCCACGGCCGGTGCAGCCCGGTGGCCGGCTCGACCACCAGGTCGCCCCACGCGACGTACGGGCCGTCGACGCGGGGGAGCGGCTGCTGCTCGGCGAGCAGGGCGTGCACCGTGCGCAGCGCGCCGAAGTCGTCGTCGGTGGCGGGTTCGGCCGTGACCACCACGACGTCGATGTCGCTGGCGCCGGGCACCCAGTCGCCGAGCGCGTACGAGCCGACCACGTACAGGCCCTCGACCAGTGCCGGATCCACCGAATCGACGATCTCGAGGTACGTGCCCAGGGCGGTGGCGACGTCGGGGTACTGCTCGTTCACGACGGCGACCGTACCGGCCCGGGTGTACCTTCGGACTTCATGCCCGGCATCGACCTCGACGTGGTGACCTCGGTCGCCGACACCCTGTTCACCGACGACGCGGCCCACGGCCGCAGCCTCGCCCTGGTGGTGATGCAGTCGGGCGAGATCCTGTTCGAGCGGTACGGCACGCAGCCCGACACGCTGTTCGGACCCGGTGGCCCGGTGGGCCCGGACACGACGCTCATCTCGTGGAGCATGGCCAAGAGCATCACCCACGCGGCCGTCGGCATCCTGGTGGGCGAGGGCCTGCTCGACCCGGCCGCACCCGCGCCGGTGCCGTCGTGGAAGGGCACCCCGAAGGAAGCCATCACCCTGCAGCACCTGCTGAACATGCGGTCCGGCCTGCAGTTCGTGGAGGACTACGTGGACGAGGGCGTGAGCAACTGCCTGGAGATGCTCTACGGCGCCGGTGCCGCCGACATGGCCGGCTACGCCGCGGCGCTGCCGCTCATCCACGAACCGGGCGCGGTGTGGAACTACTCCAGCGGCACCACCAACATCATCAGCCGCATCGTCGGCGATGTCGTCGCCGGCATGGGTGATGACATGGAGGCGTTCCTCCGCGACCGGCTGTTCGGCCCGGCCGGCATGCACTCGGCCATCCCCAAGTTCGACGAGATCGGCACGTTCGTCGGGTCGTCGTACGTGTACGCCACGGCCCGCGACTTCGGCCGGTTCGGCGAGCTGTACCGCAACGACGGCGTCACCGCCGACGGCACCCGAGTGCTGCCTGCAGGCTGGCGCGACCACGCCCGCACCCAGACCGCCTTCGACCCCGAGGAGAACCTGGGCTACGGCGCCCAGTGGTGGCTGCTGCCCGACTTCCCGGGCAGCTTCTGCTGCCACGGCTACGAGGGTCAGCGGGTGGAGGTGGTGCCCGACACCGAGCTCGTGGTGGTGCACCTGGGCAAGACCCCGGCCGACCTGGCGCCGCTGCTCGACGCCCAGCTCAGCGCCACCCTGCGGGCCGCCACAGCCTGATTCGGGTCGGGGGGAGGCGCCACCGCGCCCGCGGAATCGGCTAGCAATGTTCCGATGGCGTACGACCCGGGCCCCCTCACCGGTGAACTGCCCCGTGTGTCCCTGGACGACACGGGCGGCCCGCCGCGCCCGCGTCGCGTTCGCCCGTTCCGCCTCACCCTGAAGGCGCTCGCCGCCGCGCTCATCATCTGGTTCTTCGTGCTGCCGCTCATCCCCGGCATGCGCAAGGCCGCCACCGATCTTCGCTCGGTGAACCCCGCACTGCTCGCTGCCGGCCTGGGGCTGCAGCTGCTGGCCCTGTTCAGCTACACGCTGCTCACCCGGGCCGCGCTCGGCGACAGCCACTCGGCCATCTCGCGGTTCCGCCTGTTCCGCATCCAGATGAGCACCAAGGCGCTCAGCAGCATCGTGCCCGGCGGCAGCGCCGCCGGCTCGGCGCTGGGCTACCGCCTCATGACCCTGTCGGGCGTGCAGGGCGCCGACGCCGGCTTCGCGCTCGCCACCGCCGGCCTGGGCTCGGCGGTCATGTTGAACGTCATCCTGTGGGTGAGCCTCATCATCTCCATCCCGGTGCGCGGCGTGAACGCGCTGTACGGCACGGCGGCGGTGGCCGGCGTCATCATCATGGGTGGTGCCGCGGCGCTGGTGTTCGGCCTCATGGAGGGCGCCGGCCGGGCCGAGCGCATGCTGCGCTGGTTCGCCCGCAAGTTCGGCTTCAGCGAAGAGCGCGCCGGTGCCGCCGTGCGCCAGATCGGCGGACGGTTGGAAGACCTTGCTGCCGACCGGCAGCTGTTGGTGCGGGTGGCGTTGTGGGCGGCGGCGAACTGGGTGCTCGATGCGGCATCGCTGTGGGTGTTTCTCCGCGCCTTCGGTCCGGCCGTCGACCCCGACGCGCTGTTCATCGCCTTCGGCTTGGCCAACGTCTTCGCCGTCATCCCCGTCACACCGGGTGGGCTGGGTGTGGTGGAAGGTGTGCTCATCCCCACGCTCGTCGGCTTCGGGCTCACCCGATCCGAGGCCACGTTGGGCGTGCTCACCTACCGCTTCGCCCAGTACTGGTTCCCCATGATCCTGGGCGCCGTCATGTACGCCAGCCTGCGGTTCGGGCCGTGGAGCATCAAGCGTCGCGAACGGTTGAAGGGCCTGCGCGAGCTCGCTGCCGAGACCGAGATCAACCGCGAGAGCGCGCTCGACTTCGCGGCGCGCTTCGGCCGCCGCCGGCCCATCCCCCACGCGGCGCCCCCCCCCCCCTCGCACGGCGTACCCCCGCCCCCCCTGCGGCCCCAGGACCCCACCATGGCCCCACAGCCAA
>CBHWEI010000211.1:0-7269 GCA_966112835.1 uncultured Acidimicrobiaceae bacterium | reverse complement strand
AACCACTGCCAGTTGGTGTTGGTGACGAAGCTGACCGCCGCGCTGAAGGCGCCCGTGGGCGACAGGCCGGCGCGGTCCGTCGGGTTGAACGGCAGGCTGCCCTGCAGGCGCAGCAGCGCGTAGAGCACCACCAGCGACAGCAGTGTGAACGCCATCAGCGACACCGCGTAGACGTTCCACCGCTGCTCGCGCCGCTGGTCGACGCCCAGCACGCGGTACACCGCACGCTCGACGGGACCGAACACCCGGTCGCCGGGGGCCGAGCCGTCGGCACGGGCGCCGTACACCGCGGCGATGTACCGACCGAGCGGCCGGACGGTGATCGCGAGGAGTGCGGCGAGCAGCAACGCCTGGACGATGTTCTGCCACGTCATCAGAAGCGCTCCGGGAACACGAGCACGGCGACGAGGTAGCCGATCGCGGCCACGACGAGCGCCAGCCCCACCCAGTTGTCGTACGCAGCGGCGGCGATCATTCGTCCACCGACCGGTCGTCGGCACCGATGATGCGATCGCACCAGGTGATGTAGGCAACGCAGAGCAGGACGAACGCGAGCAGCACGCTCACGAGCAGTAGGTCGGCCATGGAATCCTCCCGAGGGCCAGATGGCGGGTCGGCTCTCGGTGTACGCCCGGCGGCGATGGCTCACAAGGTGCTTGACGCGGTCTTGGCGCGCCACCACGTGTTCTTGACGCGATGGAACAGCAGGCCTGCTGAGCAGGTCCTTAACGCAGTGTTAGCGCGATGGGGCCGTTTCTTGACGGCGGCCTAGCGGCACCGGTCGCGCCGGCAGCGTTCACTGGGCAGGTGCTTGCAGAAGAACGCATCGAGACATCGTCGTCTCCCGTTGAAGGGACGACGGCCGCCCTGCCGAGCGTCCACCTCGAAGAACCCTTCAGCTACCGGCTGAAGACCAAGCTGCTCGGTCCGCCGCTGCACTCGGAGCGTCTCGAGCACGAGACGCTCGGCAAGCCGACGGCGCTCGCCGTGTTCGCCAGCGACAACCTCTCGTCGTCGGCCTACGCCACCGAGGAGATCCTCCGGGTACTGGTACCCATCATCGGCTTGTCGGCGTTCGCGTTGGTCACTCCGATCACGATCGCCTTGCTCGTGGTGCTCGCGTTCCTCATCCTCTCGTACCGCCAGACCATCAAGGCGTATCCTTCGGCGGGCGGCGCGTACATCGTCACCCGCGACAACTTCGGCCTCATGCCGGCGCAGGTGGCGGGAGTGGCCCTGCTCACCGACTACATCCTCACCGTCGCGGTGTCCGTGGCAGCCGGGAGCGACGCGCTCGCGTCGGCGATTCCCGCCGTGGCGCCGGTGAAGCACTGGCTGGCCATCGGGTTCGTCATCCTCATCGCGTTCGGCAACCTGCGCGGCACGAAGGAGTCCGGGAAGATCTTCGCGGTTCCGACCTACTTCTTCGTCGCCAACATGGCGGTCCTACTTGCCGTTGGGTTCTGGCGGCTCGCATTCAGCGGGCTGCCGAAGGGCGCCACGGATCTGCCCGGCATGGAACACGTCGGCAACGCTCCGAACACCGGTCTGCTGATGGGTGCATCGGTCTTCCTGGTGCTGAAGGCCTTCGGCTCGGGCGGCGCGGCAGTCACCGGCGTCGAAGCCATCTCCAATGGCGTGCCGGCCTTCCGTCCGCCCGCGTGGAAGAACGCCCGCTCGACGCTCGTCGTGATGGGCGCGTTGCTGGGCGTCATGTTCCTCGGCCTGTCGATGCTCGCCGCAGCAACGCATGCGATGCCGTACGACGGTGGTACGCCTACGGTCATCTCGCAGGTCGGAAAGATGGTGTACGGCGAGTCCGGTCTCGGAAACGTCGGCTTCTACCTACTGCAGGCGGGCACCATGCTCATCCTCGTGCTCGCAGCGAACACCAGCTTCGCCGACTTCCCGCGTCTCGCCAGCTTCCATGCCGGCGACAACTTCATGCCCCGGCAGTTCATGGTGCGTGGTCACCGGTTGGTCTTCTCGAACGGGATCATCTTCCTCGCCGGGGCCGCCATCGTCACACTCCTCGGGACGGGCGGCGAGGTGAGCAGGCTCATCCCGCTCTACGCCATCGGCGTGTTCACGAGTTTCACGTTGTCGCAAGCTGGGATGACCAAGCACCACTTCCGGCTCAAGGAGAAGGGCTGGAAGGTCGGCGCGTGGATCAACGGCATCGGCGCGCTGCTGTCACTGCTCGTGCTCGTGATCGTCGCCACCGTGAAGTTCAAGGAGGGTGCATGGGTGATCATGCTGCTCGTCCCGATCATGGTCATCGGGCTGATGCGCCTGAACAAGGCGTACGAGAACGAGCAAGAGGAACTGCAAGAGGACGCCAGGGCCGCCGCTGAGGCTCCCGTCATGCGGCGTCACGCCGTGGTGGTGTTCGTCGACGATCTCGACGCCGCGGCAGCCCGTGCCATGCAGTACGCACGCACACTCACCAGCGACGACCTCCGCGCCGTCCACTTCGACCTCGACCCGTGGAAGACGGATCAGCTCACCGACGCCTGGCAGGAGCTCGGGCTGTCGAAGTTCCCACTCGACATCATCGAATGTCCCGACCGCCGCGTCCCCCGCGCCGCACTCGAGATGGTCAACGAACTCGTGGCCGATCGCCGCACCGAGCTCACCGTGCTGATCCCTCGCAGGGAGTACACCAAGCGCTGGCATCGGCTGCTGCACGACCGGTCGTCGAATCCCATCGCCGCCGCACTCGGCAGTGTGCCGCACTGCAGCGTCACGATCGTGCCGTACCACCTCGGCAGCGCGAGATCGACCGTCCAGGTCACCACGCCCGAGTCGGCCAACGGTTCGTCGAACGGGCGCGGCCAGGTGGGCACCGCGCTCGCCCAACTCGACACGGCCACGTTGCCGACCGACCGCACGCCGATGCATCAGCTGTCCGAACGCACACGGTCCACGTTCGCCGGTCGAGTTCGATCGTTGCGGGTGCAGCCGTGGAGCGGCACCCCCAGCCTCGAGTGCACCCTCGCCGACGAGACCGGCAGCATCACGGTGGTGTTCTTCGGCCGCCGCTCCATCGGCGGCGTACGGACCGGCACCGTGATGAGTGTCACGGGCATCGCCGGCCGCCACCACGGCGTCCTCGCGGTGCTCAACCCGGAGTACACCATCATCTCCACACCGCCGCTTCCGGAAGCCCCCGGCGAACACCACTAGAAGCGGCAGACTGTTCGCGTGGCTCGCGGAACCCTTCGCATCTACCTCGGCGCTGCGCCGGGCGTGGGCAAGACCTATGCGATGCTCAACGAGGGCCGTCGCCGCCAGGAGCGCGGCGCCGACGTCGTCGTGGGTTTCGTCGAGACCCACGGGCGCACCAACACATCGGCCCAGATCGGCGACCTGCCCGTCGTTCCCCGAATGCGGGTCCCGTACCGGGGCACCGACTTCGAGGAGATGGATCTCGACGCCGTTCTGGAGCGTCGACCCGCGCTCGTCCTGGTCGACGAGCTCGCGCACACGAACACGTCGGGGATGCGTCACGAGAAGCGATGGCAGGACGTCGAGGCGCTCCTCGCAGCAGGTGTCGACGTCATCTCCACCGTGAACATCCAGCATCTCGAGTCGCTCAACGACGTCGTCGAGCGGATCACGGGGGTCGGCCAGCGCGAGACCGTGCCCGACAGCTTCGTCCGGCAGGCCGATCAGATCGAGCTGGTCGACATGAGCCCCGAGGCGCTCCGCCGGCGAATGGCCCACGGCAACATCTACCCCGCCGAGAAGGTCGACGCGGCGCTGGCGAACTATTTCCGACCCGGCAATCTGGGCGCGCTTCGCGAGCTGGCCCTGCTGTGGGTGGCCGACCGGGTCGAGGAGTCGTTGCAGGGCTACCTCAGCGACCATGGCATCACCGCGACGTGGGAGACCCGCGAGCGAGTGGTCGTCGCGCTCACCGGAGCCGATGGCGGCGAACACCTCATCCGCCGCGCCGCACGCATGGCCGGACGTCTTGGGGGCGACCTCATCGGTGTGCACGTCGCGAGCGCCGACGGGCTGTCGTCCACCGCCGGGCAGCAACTCGAGCGGCACCGATCGCTCCTGGTCGAATTGGGCGGCACGTACCGCGAGGTCGTCGGCGACGACGTCGCCACCGCCTTGGCGACCTTCGCTGCAGCCGAGCAGGCGACGCAGGTGGTGATGGGCTCGAGCCGCCGCTCGAAGTGGTCGGAGATCACACGCGGTTCGCTCGCGAACGATCTGCAACGACGACTGGTCGGCGTCGACGTCCACATGATCGCAACCGGGGCCGACACGACCGGCGGCCGGTCGCACCTCCCCACAGGGTCGACCGGGATCAGCGCCGTGCCGCGCCGTCGCGAACTGCTCGCCTGGGCCCTCTGCATCGTGGGCATCCCGCTGCTCACGTGGTTCCTGGTCGTCTTGCAACCACACCTCAACCTCAGCAGCGATCTGCTGTTGAACCTCGCGCTCGTCATCGTCATCGCCGCCATCGGCGGTGTCCGACCGGGAGTGGTCGCGTCGATCTTCGCGTCGCTACAGGCGAACTGGTTCCTCACGCCGCCGGTGCACACCCTCACCATCGCCCAGACCGACAACGTGGTGGCGCTCGGTGTCTTCATCACGGTCGCGCTGCTGGTCAGCCTGCTGGTCGATCGCGCCGCCCGCGAGTCGCGCGAGGCTCGACGCGCGCGGGCCGACGCGACGGCCCTCGCGCGTTCGACGGGTTCGATCATCGGTTCGGCCGATCCGCTCCCCGACCTGGTGGATCAACTTCGCACACTGTTCAGCCAGGATGCCGTGGCGGTGCTGGATCGGACCACGACCGGCTGGACCCTGAACACGTCGGCGGGTGTCGACCCCCCGCTCACCCCCACCGACGGCACGGCGATCCCCTTGGACGACGGTGGCAACATCCAGCTGGTCCTCAAGGGCGCGGCCCTGAGCAGCGCCGACGTGAAGGTGCTGCGCGCCTTCGCCGATCAGGTGGCGCTGGGCCTCGAGGCCCGTCAGTTGCGCCGTGACGCCGAGGCGATGGGGGCCCTCACCGAGGCCAACGCGCTGCGCACGGCATTGCTGCAGGCCGTGTCGCACGATCTGCGAACGCCGCTGGCGTCCATCAAGGCATCGGTGACCGGGCTGATGTCGGCCGACGTCGGATTCTCCGTCGACGAACGCGACAGCCTGCTCGACGCCATCGACACGTCGGCCGATCGGCTCGACCGGGTGATCGGCAACCTGTTGGACATGAGCCGCCTGCAAGCCCGCGCCACCGGCGCGACCCTCGTGCCCACAGCGCTGGAGGAGGTCGTCGCCGCGGCGCTGTCCGCGCTGGCGGTTCCCACGGGCCGCGTGGCCGTCGACGTCAGCGAAGAACTGCCACTGGTGAACACCGACCCGGCCCTCTTGGAACGTGCGATCGCGAACCTCGTCTCGAACGCACTGTCGTGGTCGCCCGACGACGCCGACGTGCGCATCGAAGCCGCACGCATCGTCGACGAGGTGCTCATCCGGGTCGTCGACCGCGGGCCGGGCATCCCTCCAGCCGATCGCGCGCGGCTGTTCGAGCCCTTCCAGCGGCTGGGCGACCGGTCCAGCGACGCAGGGGCAGGGTTGGGTCTCGCCATCGCGAAAGGTTTCGTGGAGGTCACCGGCGGCCGACTGGAACTGGACGACACGCCGGGTGGCGGGTGCACCTTCACCATCACGCTGCCCATCGCACCCGAGGGAGGAACCCCGACATGACCCGCATCCTGGTGGTCGACGATGAGGTCCAGATCCGCAAGGCGCTGTCGGTGAACCTCACCGCACGCGGGTACGAGGTGGACACCGCCGACTCGGGCGAGGAGGCCCTGGCGCAGGCCGCGGCCCACCATCCCGATCTGGTGCTGCTCGACATCGGCCTGCCCGGCATCGACGGCATCGAGGTGGTGCAAGGGCTGCGCGGCTGGACGAACGTGCCCATCATCATCCTGTCGGTGCGCGACGCCGAGGCCGACAAGGTGCGCGCGCTCGACGCGGGCGCCGACGACTACGTCACCAAGCCGTTCGGCATGAACGAAGTGCTGGCCCGGCTGCGGGCCGCGCTGCGCCGCCACCACCCGGAACCCGAGCAGCCGGTCATCGACACCGCCGCGTTCCACCTGGACCTGGCCCAGAAGACCGCCACCGCAGCCGACGCCACGGTCCACCTGACACCAACCGAATGGGCGATCGTCGAGGTCCTGGTGCGTCACCCGGGCCGGCTGATCACTCAGCGTCAGCTGCTGCAGGACGTGTGGGGGCCGCAGTACGAGAGCGAGACGAACTACCTGCGCGTGCACCTCGCGGCCATCCGCAAGAAGCTGGAGCCAGAGGCAGGACGGCCGCGCTACTTCGTCACCGAACCCGGCATCGGCTACCGATTCGAGCCGGAGTGACTAGCTCTTGATGATGGGGACCTGGCCGGTGACGCCGTAGGCCGGCGTGCCGTCGCGGTCGAGCCACTTGTGCGGCGTCTCGGGCACCGGTGCGGTGGCGAGGGCGATGGCGTCGTCGACGGTGCGGGCCCGCTGGGCAAGCATGCGATGCGAGGACCGCACGAAGCCGTCGTCGACCGCGCGGTCCATCCAGGCCAGCAACGGCTCCCAGAAGCCGTCCACGTCGAACAGCACCACCGGCTTGGCGACGATGCCCAGCTGGTTCCAGGTGAGCATCTCGGCGAACTCGTCGACCGTGCCGAAGCCACCCGGCAGCACGACGAAGCCGTCGGCCAACTCGCTGAGCCGGGCCTTGCGCTCGTGCATGCTGGGCACGACCTCGAGCCGGCTGAGGTCCTTGTGGGCCACCTCGGCGCTGTAGAGCTGCTCGGTGATGACGCCGATGACCTCGCCGCCGGCCTCGATGCAGGCGTCGGCGGCGATGCCCATGAGGCCCACGCTGCCGCCGCCGTACACCATGCCGATGCTGCGGTTCGCGAACGACGTGCCCAGTTGGCGCGCTGCTACGGCGAAGGCCGGCACGTTGCCGGTGTTCGAACCGCAGTAGACGCAGAGCCGCATGACCGAGAGCCTAGGCGGACGTCACACCGAAAGGCGTCGGACGTTTCGACCCTCACAGATACCCACGGGTAACGTCGCGCCCATGAGCACCTCCCTGCCAGCCTCTCTCCCGGCGCCCGATCTCGCCGCAGCCGCCGATGTCATCGAGCTGGCCTCCAGCGTGGTGGGCAAGGGTGTCCGTCACCTCGCCGCCAACGGCGGCCCCGACGTGCACCAGGTGCTGGCCTACGACCTGGCCCACGCG
>CBHWEI010000210.1:0-7365 GCA_966112835.1 uncultured Acidimicrobiaceae bacterium | reverse complement strand
TGGCCGAACGGCTCGCCAGCTACAACCTGTTGTCGGTCGGCGTGTGCGACGAGGCGGGACGCCTCCTCGGCGCCATCACCGTCGACGACGTGCTCGACCGCACGCTGCCCACCGGGTGGCGGCAACGCAGGCGGGTGAATGCAGGGACGGTGTCGCGATGAAGCGCCGCGAAGACCTCACCACCCCCCGCCAGAACCGCCGCCTCGGCGTCCACTACGACCCCGACGCGTTCGGTCAGTTCAGCGAAGGCATCGCCCGCTACCTGGGCACCGCCCGCTACCTCGTGTACCAGACCATCGTCATCGGTGTCTGGGTGGGTTGGAACTACCTCGCACCCGTCGAGTTGCAGTTCGACCCCAACAAGCGTGGCCTCGTGCTGCTCACCCTGCTGCTGTCGCTGCAGGCCAGCTACGCCGCGCCGCTCATCCTGCTCGCCCAGAACCGGCAGGAGTACCGCGACCGCAGCCAGACCGAGACCGACCGCAAGGTGGCCGAGCGCACCCAGGCCGACACCGAGTTCCTGGCACGCGAGATCGCCAGCGTCCGTCTGTCACTGGGCGTCGTACCCACCACGAACGACCTCGAGGACCACTTCGAGAAGCTCACCGCCGCGGTCGAGCGCATGAGCGCACGCCTCGACGAACTGGAAGCACGCGTCCAGAAGGACGCCCCCGGGGCCGACTGATCGTGCAGTCCACGCACAGCCTTCGCGACACGGTCCTCGAGGGCCTCGACAACGCGTGGGAGCCGCTGCTCCCCCGGCTCGCCGGCATCACCGACGACGAATACCTGTGGTCGCCCACCGCCGACTGCTGGACCATCCACCCGACCGGCGACGGCGGCTGGACGGCCGACCGCAGCGACGAGGACCCCGACCCGGCACCGTTCACCACCATCGCCTGGCGCTGCTGGCACATCGCGGTCGACGCGCTCGACTCGTACTCGGCGCGCCTGTTCGGCCACACCGGCACGGGCCTGGAGGGTGCGGCGTGGGTGGGCGACGCGGCCACCGCGCAGCACCTGCTGGCGGCGGCGTGGTCCACGTTCCGCGGCGGCGTAGCCGACTGGGGCGACGACCTGTTCGAGCAACTCGGCCCCGACTGGGGCCCGTTCGGCCAGCACCCGCGGCTGGCGCTGGTGGTGCACGCCCAGCGCGAAGTGATCCACCACGGTGCCGAGATCGCGCTCCTGCGCGACCTGTACCGCGCCACGTACTGACCGGGCTCCGGTGCCGCGTGGCGGCTCAGGCGGGTGGGGTGGACTCGCGGACGACGTGCTGCACCAGCAGCAGCGTCGACTTGGCGAAGTCGTCGGGCGACGTCCACGAGGCGAGGTGGTCGTCGGCCAGTTCCACCACGTGCGCGTCGAGTGCGGCGGCCAGGGCGCGCTGCTTGCGCGGCCACACCAGATGGTCGCGGGTGGTGATGAGCGACGCGGCGGGCTTGCCCAGGTGCGACGCCCACGCGCTGGCGTCGTAACGGCTGAGCGAACGGCCGGCCTGCACGATGGAGCCGACGTCGTTGCGGTGCACCTCGGTGGCCACCCACGGCACGTAGGGCAGCATCGGGTGGTTCGGGCCCAGGAGGCGGCGGATGCCGTTGCGGATCCAGCGCTGGTACACGCGTGAGCGCAGCAGTGCGCCGAGCACACCGACGCCCTTCCACTGCGCCCGCTCCCACCACTTGGCACGCCATTCGAGCGCGGTGGCCTGCACCACCATGCCGCGCACCAGGTCGGCGTGACGGCGGGCGAACAGCAGGCTGATGGGCCCGCCCATGGAGTAGCCGACGGTGATGACCTGGGGGATGCCCAACTGGCGGACGAGCATGGCCGCGTCGTCGGCGGCGTCGTGCAGTTCGAAGTCGGCCGGGCTGCGCAGGCCACGACCGTGGCCACGGTGGTCGACGGCGACGAACGAGTAGTCGGCGGCCAGGGTCTCGTATGCGGTGAAGAACTGCAGGTCGGCGCTGGCGGTCCAGCCGTGCAACAGCAGCAGCGTGGGTGCCGAGGGGTCGGGGTGCTGGTGGTGGCGGTAGAACATCTCGCCACGGCCGGGCAGCACCATCGTTCGACCGGGCGGCAGCCACGGGATCGCCATGCTGCCGTCGGACTTCCTGCGTCGGGCCATACCCCTAAGTTACCAGCCGGTAGCTCTGGCGACCCCGGTGAACTCCTGCACGTTCACGCCCATCTGGGTGGCGTGGTGCAACAGGTCGAGCTGCGCCACCGACTCGCAGCCGGTGGTGTGCACGCCCGGCTCCAGCCCCTGGTCGAGCACCCTGGTGGCGGCCGCGACAGCGACGGCAGCGGCGATGTCGGCGGTGCGGCCGGCCACGCCGGCGATGACCGTGCTGCGGCCACCGTGCACGTCGGACCCGCGGGCTTCCACCCGCACGGCGCCGATGTCGCCGCTGGCGTGGGGCGGGGTGAGCATGGGCAGGCGCGACGTCATGCGGTCGCGGCGGGTGGCAGAGACTCGAGCCGAGATGCGGCTGGCCGTCGGGAACGCCTCGTGCAGCAGCAGCGGGTCGCCCAGCGCAGCGCGGTAGCAGTCGTGAGCCTCGACCGGCTCGGGAAACCACACCAGGTCGCGGCCACTGCCGCCCGGCGGGTCGATCCACGCGCCGTCGTGCCAACCCAACGCCACCTCGCCGAGCGCGTAGTGGTGCTGGCGGGCGCAGGCAGGGCCGGCCGTGCCGTGGATGGCCACGTGCAACTCGTCCACCTCGTGCAGTTGGTCCACCAGGTAGCGGGCGAGCATGCCGGTGAGGCCCGGCGCCATGCCCGCGCCCACGATGAGCGGTGCGGCATGCCGGCGGGTGAGGTCGGTCAGGCCCAGCAGCACGCGCAGGTCGTCGAGGTCGTCGCTGATGCTGACCACGGGCGTGCCGCCGCGCAGGAACTGCGTGGCGAGCTCGGCATGCGGCGCAGGCAGGCACAGCACCACCAGGTCGCACGCCGACAGGTCGGCGACCCGCTCGACCACCACGCCACCGCGGGGCCGCGTGCACGACACGGCATTGCCGCGCAGCACGTCGAACGCCGCCACCCGCAGGCCGCGCGCTGCCAGATGGGCCACGACACGACTGCCCGTGACACCGCAACCGACGACGCCGACGATGGGCGCCGACTCGGTGGACAGCGGCTGGGTCATGGCCTGGGGATCACTTCGGGGGCACGCTGACTTCGCGCCAACCGCCGGCCTGGGGCGGCACGCCGCCCTTGCCGCGCAGACGCAGCAGCCCGGCGATGGTGCCGGCCAGCGACAGGGCGACCAGAGCTCGACGGATCACCTTCATGACGGCGGAGCGTACCAAGCACCATGTGCCAGCATGCACGGCATGGAGCTGCGCATCGTCCGCCGTACCGACCACTTCGACCAGTCCTGCACGTTCTGGGGTGAGCTGCTCGGCTGCCCGGTCACACGTGAATGGCCGGCCGACGAGCACCAGGGACGAGGCCGCATCTTCGGCTACGGCGACGTGGCACGCATCGAGTTCATCGAGCTGGCCGACCCCGAGCCGGTGGTGGGCCTGACGCTCGGCCTGGAGGTGGACGACGCCGACGCCGTGCACCAGCGCATGGCGGCCGCGGGCATCACCGTGGTGCGCCCGCCCGCCGACCAGCCGTGGGGGCATCGCAACGTGGCGGTGGTCGACCCGAGCGGCATCGAAGTGACGTTCTTCCACTGGCTGCCCAGCGCGGCGGCGCACTGATGGCCACGTCAGCGAACGGGCCCGACGTGGTCCGCCGGTTCCCCGACGGGTTCGTGTGGGGTGCGGCCACCGCGTCGTACCAGATCGAGGGCGCCGTGGCCGAGGACGGCCGCACCCCGTCCATCTGGGACACGTTCAGCCACCTGCCCGGCTCCGTCGTCAATGGCGACACCGGCGACGTGGCGGCCGACCACTACCACCGCATGCCCGCCGACGTGGCGATCATGGCCGAGCTGGGCCTGCAGTCGTACCGGTTCTCCACGTCGTGGAGCCGGGTGCTGCCCCACGGTGGCAGCACCGTGAACCCGAAGGGCATCGACTTCTACTCACGGCTGGTCGACGAGCTGCTCGCCCACGGCATCGCTCCCCTGCTGACCCTGTACCACTGGGACCTGCCCCAGGAACTGCAGGACGCCGGCGGCTGGACGAACCGCGAGACCAGCGCACGCTTCGCCGAGTACGCCCACGTGATGGCCACCCACCTGGGCGACAGGGTGCGCACCTGGACCACCTTCAACGAGCAGTGGGTGAGCGCCTTCCTGGGGTACTCGTTGGGCGTGCACGCCCCCGGCATCACCGACCACGCCGCGTCGCTCAGCGCAGTGCACCACCTGAACCTCGCCCACGGCCTCGGCACCCAGGCGTTGCGTGCTGCCCTGCCACCCACCGGACAGGTGCACATCACCCACAACCTCGCCATCGTGCGGCCGGCCACCGACTCGCCCGAGGACATCGCTGCGGCGAGCCTGGCGGAGGGGTTCTGCAACCGGGTGTTCCTGCAGCCCCAACTGGAGGGCCACTACCCCGCCGACGTCGTCGACGCCTCTGCGACCGTCACCGACTTCGGGTTCGTGCTCGACGGCGACCTGGCGAACATCCACCAACCCATCGACGGGCTGGGCATCAACTACTACTCACCGAACCTGGTGGCCGCGGCCACGCCCGAACTGCTGACCCAGGCGGCGGAGGGCGACACCGCGCGCGTGAGCATCATCCGGCCCACCCCGTTCGCGGGCACCGACCTGGTCGTGTCGATGCCGCAGGAGGGCCCGTACACCGACATGGGCTGGCGCATCGAGCCCGGTGCGTTCACCGAGCTGCTCGTCGACATCAGCAGCCGCTACCCCGACCTGCCCATCATGGTCACCGAGAACGGCGCCGCCTACCCCGAAGGCCCCGGCCCCGACGGCCGGGTGCGCGACGACGCTCGCACCGACTACCTGCGCAGCCACATCGGCGCCGTGCTCGACGCCATCGAGCAGGGTGCGGACATCCGCGGCTACTACGTGTGGTCGCTGCTCGACAACTTCGAATGGGCGTTCGGCTACGACAAGCGCTTCGGCATCGTCTACGTCGACTACGACACGCAGGTGCGCACCATCAAGGACTCCGGCCGCTGGTACGCCGATGTCATCCGCCACCACGGCCTCACCGATTGACACAGCCCCAGGTCGTTGCGCAGGGCCGGGACAACCCGGTTGAGGGTTTTCCGGCACGGCCGCTAGCCTGTGCAACCGTCCCTGGGGCTATAGCTCAGTCGGTTAGAGCGCATCCCTGATAAGGATGAGGTCACAAGTTCGATTCTTGTTAGCCCCACCCAGAACACCAGGTAGACGAGTTGCAAGGCCCCCGCAAGGGGGCCTTCGTCGTTCCCAAGTCCGCGTCAGGTCCGCGCGCCAGTGGGCGAACAAGTTTCATGCCGGTAGATCGGTCGACCGCTCGTGCATGGCAGCGTTCATCCACAGGCGGCTGTTGATGTCCGTTAGAAGGTGTGCGTCACGAGATCGCGTGTTGGCAGGCGGGGGAAACGGCGGCACCGCGTCTCGACCTTCGCCATGTAGCCCACACGCCGTGCTGCGGTTGGCGGATTTCGACCTCTGTAAGGGGTGTGAGGTTTGTTTCGATCTCCCGTTTCCGGTCGCTCGCGTCCCGTACGCCTGCAGTGACGTGTGACGCGTGCCGTCCTGGGGAGGCATGAGTCCGGTGAATCCGATGATCGAGCCCACTGAGTCCGTGCCGAGCGCCTCGCCCGACTTCCTCACCTTGGATGAAGCAACGGCGGTGTTGCGCGTCGGACGGAGCACGGCGTACCGGGAGGCGAACGCGTTCGAACGGTCGGGTGGCCGCACCGGCATTCCGGTGGTTCGGTATGGCAAGCAGTTCCGTGTGCCGCGCTGCCGGCTCGAGGAACAGCTCGGTGGCCCGATCACGTGGCCCTGCCGACCGAGCCCGGCACCCTGGAACCAACGACGCGATCGTCGCACCGAGTCAAGCGCATGGACCGCCCAGGCGCGCCTCGCTCCACCGCCCAGCTGTCGCTCGCGATCGAGTCCTGAGGCGCACGCGATGACCGCGCTCGGATCCACCGTACCGATGGTTGACAGACAGGTGCCCGCGGGCGGGCGGGAGTCCTCGTGCTGCGCGTGACGACCCTCTACGCAGGCTCGGCCGCCGCGACTGCGAAGTACTACACGAAGTACCTGACGCAGGCGCCGGGCGAGCAGCCGGGTGTGTGGTCCGGCACCCAGGCTGCAGGTCTCGGTCTGTCGGGTGAGGTGTCGACCGACGCGCTCGAGCAGCTCCTCACTGGTCACGATCCACTCACCGGAGTCGCACTCGGCAACCCGCTGGTCGATCGGACGACGGCGAACGGCACGATGATCCGCGCTGTGGCGGGGTTCGATGCGACGGTGTCGGCGCCGAAGTCGTTGTCGGTGTGGTGGGCGCTCACCGGCGACCCCGGCCTGGCCGAGTGTCACGACGTCGCCGTCAACGCGGTGGTCGACCACCTGGAACGCTTCGGCTCGACCACCCGTATCCGCTCGAACGGCGGGCGGTTGCATCCGGACAGCCAAGGGCTGATCGTGGCCGCGTTCCGCCAATCGACATCGAGGTTGGATGATCCGCAGTTGCACACCCATCTCGTGATCTCGTCGAAGGTGCAGACCGATGACGGCCGCTGGCTGGCACTGGACGCCCGTGTGTTGAAGCAGCATCAGCGGGCCTTTGGTGGTCTGTATCAGTCGGTGTTGCGTGCCGAGCTCACGCACCATTACGGGGTCGCGTTTGCCGAGATTTTGAACGGGCAGGCGGAGATCGCCGGCGTCCCGACCGAGCTGATCGAGCAGTTCTCCAAGCGCGCTGTTCAGGTGTGGGGCGAGCTGCAGGTGAAGATCGGCGAGTTCCGCCAGCGCGAGGGCCGCCACCCGACCCGCTTCGAGCACGCCGCCCTCGAACGTGAAGCCGCAGCTGATACTCGGCTGCGCAAGGCCGCCAACGGTGTCCCGGACCTGCTGGCACGGTGGCGCACCGAAGCTGCGAGCATCGGTGTCACTGCCGAGTCGCTCGGCCAGTCGATCGCGCAGGCTGCACGATCGGTGGTACCGCCGGGGAAGGTGAGTGTCGCCGAGGTGATCAACGACCTCTCGGCGGATCGTTCGGTGTGGCATCGCATGGACGTCCTGCGCGCCGTGACCGACCGGCTTCGTCCGCAGGCGGGGATCTCGGGTGAGCGGTGGGCGCGACTGGTCGACCGGGTCGTGGACCGTGTGCTGGGCGAGTGTGTGGTTCTGGACCCCGAGGGTGACGGCCCGCGGCGTGGCTCGGATGGCAGGTCGGTGTGGATCGAACCCGTCGCCGCGCAGGTCAC
>CBHWEI010000209.1:0-7390 GCA_966112835.1 uncultured Acidimicrobiaceae bacterium | reverse complement strand
CGGGGCCCCGGCCCCCGCCGGTGGCCCCCGGGGGGGGCGGTGGCCCCCCCCCCCCCGGGGGGGGGTGTCCCCAGGCGCACGCTGCTGTCCCACTCGGATGACGGCCACCCACTCGGATCACCGGAGGCGGATGGGGGCGGTCACCAGAGGGGGACGACGCCGGGGAGGTCGTGGCGGAACTGGCCGGTGTCCAGGAAGTGGCGCTGGCGCAGGTCCGAGTTCGTCATGAACTGGGGCAGCACGGCGGCGAAGTCGGCGCTCTCGGTGCCCAGCAGTTCGGCCACCAGCAACACGTTGCGCGCCGCGAGCAGCGTCTCGAACTGCTCGGTCGACAGGGCCGGCACGGGCCGCACCGACTCGTAGCCCTGGAACAGCGTCTCGACCAGCTCCTCCCGCGGCCGCAGGTAGTAGGTGGAGATGGCCAGGTCGTGGTGGCGGACACCGACGAGCGCGTCGTCGAAGTCGAACACGGCCAGGCGGCCACGGAACCACTTGGTGTTGCCCAGGTGCAGATCGGCGTGCAGTACGTGATGGGGCGCCATGGCCGACACCTCGGCCGCCACGCGTCGGATCTGGGCGACCGCCTGGTCGTACAGGGCGCGGCGGTCGGGGCCGAACAGCGGGTGGTCGGCCGGGAACAGCGGGAACTCGGGCGACCAGTAGTGGTCGGTGGTGGGCAGTTCGGCGCCCTTCGGCAGCGACCAGCCTTCGGCGTGCGTGTGCAGGTGGGCGGTGGCCCGGCCCAGCGCGTGCAGGTGACGGGGCGCGGCGACCGATTCGACGTTCGGCCCGTCGAGCCAGCTGAACAGCGCGGCCGGCAATGCTCGGCCCAGCGACGGCACGAACACTTCCGCGGTCAGCCCGCCGGCGGTGGTGGCCTGCGGCACGGGGACGACCACTTCGTCGTGCGTGGCCAGCGCGGCGATCCACGCCATCTCGGCCTGCAGCGCCGGGCCGGTCTTGCGCGAGTTCACGTTCAGTCGCAGGGCGAACCGGCGGCCGTCGGCGGCGTCGACCCGGAACGTGGTGTTGTAGCCGTGGAACACCAGACGCACGCGCGCCACGTCGATGGGCCAGTTCCCCAGCACCTCGAGGGCGGCGGCGCGCAGGCGCAGCACCTGCGAACGAGGGCTGAGTTGAGAGAACTCGCTGGCGGTTCGGGTCATGCGCGCAGCACCCAGCCGCGGTAGCCCTCCACGAAGCCGACGCCGCGCAGGGCGTCGGCCCAGTTCGACGATGGCGGCACCGCCTCGCCGTTCACCTTGCGCACCTCCACGCTGCGCGCCCGGCCGTCCTTCACCAGCGAGGCCAGGCCCTCGGCCCAACCGGCGTCGTGTTCGGCACCGGGGAACGCGGCGACGGAGTACGAGCGGCGGTCGAACCACACCAGCGGCACACCGGCACGCAACACCACCACGGCCGTGGCCGTACGGGCCGGGCGGCCCTCGGACTGCGGCCAGCCGATGGCCGCACCGTAGGGCTGGGCCGGGTCGGTGGCAGCCAGCACGGTGGGCGCGGGCACGTCGCCGGGGTGCAGTTCGGCGTCGACGGTGTCGCGTGCGGCGCGCAGCCGGTCGACCGCGCCGGGCAGACCGAACTGGGCGGCACCCAAGCCCGAGACGAAGTAGCCACGGCGCACCTGGCCGCGCTCTTCCAACACCTTCAGCACGCCGTAGACCGAGGCGTAGCCGCCCACCACCCCTTCGGCCAGCACGGCCTCGCGGGTGACCACGCCGTACCGCTCGAGCAGTTGCAGCGCCGTGCCGTGCGCGGCTTCGGTGGGTGTGGCGGCGGGCAGCAGCAGCGGCGCCACCAGGCTCCAGCGGCCGGCACCGAGCGGGGGCCCGATGCGGTTCAGGCGACCGGGGCGCGGGCGGGTACGGGCCATGGGCTTGGCGGCGGCCTTGCCGCTGACGCCCTTCGAGGCGAGCATGGACCGCAACGGCACCAGCGAGTCGTTGGTGACCTCGCCGGCCCACACCAGATCCCACAGCGCGGCCAACAGTTCGGTGTCGGTGGCGTCGGGCGCGGCCGAGCGGATGCCGTTCCAGAAGCTGGCGCCGCGTGTGGCCAGGTGTTCGCGGATGGCCTCGTGCAGCGCGCCGGTGGGCGCCTCCTGCGGCTCCCACCCGGGGGCGAGCACGGGCAGTTGGTCGGCGAAGCACAGCCGCACCCGACCGTCGCTGGCGCCGATGGCGCCGGCACCCACCCACACCACTTCGCCCGACGTGCACAGTTCGTCGAGGTCGGTGGGTCGGTAGGCCCGCAGCCGCGACGGCAGCAGTTCGCGCTCGATGGCCCCGGCCACCAGCGCGGCACCCTGCAGTTGGCCGAGCACCTCCACCAGCGCCTCGAGCCCGCGCCGGTCGCTGCCGACGCCGTGCCATGCCTGCACGAACCGGGCGTAAGCCTCGGGCTCGACGGGCTCGACCTCGCGGCGCAGCGCAGCGAGCGAACGGCGGCGGATCTGGCGCAGCACTTCGTTGTCGCACCATTCACGCCCCGAGCCGCCCGGACGGAACTCGCCTCGCACCACCCGCTCGTCGGCCTCGAGCGCCACCAGCGCACCGGTGGCCCGGTCGACGGAGATGCCCAGGCGTGCAGCCAGGTCGTCGACCACGAACGGGCCGTGCGTGCGCGCATAGCGGGCCACGATGCTCTCGAGCGGCAGCGGCACCGGTTCGGTGAACGCCCGCGGCAGCCCCAGCGGCACGTTGCAGCCCAGGGCGTCGCGGTAGCGGGCGGCGTCGTCGGCGGCGATGAAGCGGTCGACACCGGCCACCGACACGCCGATGGCGCGCCGGTCGCGCAGCAGTTCGTCCAGCCACTGTGCGCCGTCGGTGCCCTCGCAGCGCAGGTCCACCTCGTCGCGCGACTGGTCGCCCACGCGGCGCAGCACGTCGTGCAGTTCGTCGGCGCTGCGTGCTCGGCGGCCGTCGGCCAGCAGCTGCAGTTCGAGTTCGATGTCGGCCAGCGCGCCAGGGTCGAGCAGCTCGCGCAGCTCCTCCGCACCCAGCAGGTCGCGCAGCAGGTCGCGGTCCAGCGCGAGCGCGGCCGCACGGCGTTCTGCCAGCGGGGCGTCGCCCTCGTACATGTACGCGGCGATCCAGTTGAACAGCAGGCTCTGCGCGAACGGCGACGCCTTGGCGGTGTCGACCGTGACCACGCGCACGGTGCGGTTGCGCAGCTGGGTGAGCACCTCGCGCAACGCCGGCAGGTCGAACACGTCCTGCAGGCATTCACGGGACGTCTCGAGCAGGATGGGGAACGTCGGGAACTTCGATGCCACGGCCAGCAGGTCGTGGGCGCGTTGGCGCTGCTGCCACAGCGGTGTGCGCTGGTCGGGCCGGCGGCGCGGCAGCAGCAGGGCGCGGGCCGCGCACTCGCGGAACCGGGCCGAGAACAGCGACGTCTGCGGCAGCGCGTCCATGACCAGTTCGTCGATGTCGTCGGGGTCGATGACCAGGTCGTGGATGGGCAGGTCGTCGGCGGCTTCGGGCAGGCGCAGCACGATGCCGTCGTCGGTCCACATGATCTCGACGGGAATGTCGAACCGTTCACCCAGCCGGCGCTGGATGGCCATGGCCCACGGCGCGTGCACCGGCGTGCCGAAGGGGCTGAGGATACACACCCGCCAGTCGCCGATCTCGTCGCGGAACCGTTCGATGACCACGGTGCGGTCGTCGGGCACCACGCCGGTGGACTGCGCCTGCTCCTCCAGGTACAGCAGCACGTTGTTGGCGGCCCACGAGTCGAGCGAGTAGTCGTCCATCAGCGTGGTGAGTGCGGCGTCGCCGGGCATGGCCCGCACCTCGCGTTGGAACGCACCGAGGGCGCGGCCCAGTTCCAGCGGGCGGCCCGGGCGGTCACCGTGCCAGAAGGGCATCTTCCCCGGCTGGCCGGGTGCAGGGGTGACGATGACCCGTTCGAACGTGATGTCCTCGATGCGCCAGGTGCTGGCGCCCAGCAGGAACGTCTCGCCGGGGCGGCTCTCGTAGACCATCTCCTCGTCCAGCTCGCCGACGCGTGTGCCGTCGGGCAGGAACACGCCGAACAGCCCGCGGTCGGGGATGGTGCCGCCGCTCATGATGGCCAGCCGCTTCGACCCGTCGCGGGCGCGCAGGGTGCCGTTCACGCGGTCCCACACCACCCGCGGCTTCAGCTCGTTGAACTCGTCGCTGGGGTAGCGACCGGAGAGAAGGTCGAGCACGTTGCGCAGCAGCTCGTCGCTGAGCTCGGCGAAGCAGGCGGCGCCGCGTACCAGCGCGAACAGCTGGTCGACCGTTTCGTCGGGGTACATGCTGACGTGGGCGACGATCTGCTGGGCGAGCACGTCGAGCGGGTTGCGCAGGAAGCGCGACGTCTCGATGAGACCTTCGTGCATGCGCCGGGTGACCACGGCGGCTTCCAGCAGGTCGCCACGGTGCTTCGGGTACAGCGTGCCCTTGCTGGGTTCGCCGACGCTGTGGCCGGCGCGCCCGATGCGTTGCAGGCCGCGTGACACGGCGCCTGGCGATTCGACCTGGATGACCAGGTCGACTGCGCCCATGTCGATGCCCAGTTCCAGGCTGCTGGTGGCGACGATGGCGCGCAGCTCGCCGCGCTTCAGTTCGTCCTCGATGGTGACCCGTTGCTCGCGGGCCAGCGAGCCGTGGTGGGCCTTCACCAGTTCGGTGGGGGCGCCGTCTTCACCGACGATGCCTTCGTCGAGCGCGAGCTCGTTCAACCGTGCGGCCAGGCGCTCGGCCTGGCGGCGGGCGTTGCAGAAGATGATGGTGCTGCGGTGCGCGAGCACCTGCTGCAGGATGCGCGGGTAGATGCTGGGCCAGATGCTGCTGCGCTGCCCCTGCAGGGCGCTGCTGGCTGGGCCGCTGCGCAGCTCGCTGACCACCTGCCCCATGGCGCCCATGTCCTCCACGGGCACCACCACCTCCACCTCCAGCGGCTTGCGTACGCCGGCGTCGACGATGGTGACCGGCCGGCGGCGCCCGTCGGCCTGATGGCCGCCCAGGAAGTGGGCGATCTCTTCCAACGGCCGCTGTGTGGCGCTGAGCCCGATGCGCTGCGGCGGCTTCTTCGTGAGGCGCTCGAGCCGTTCCAAGCTGAGCATCAGGTGGGCGCCGCGCTTGGTGGTGGCCATGGCGTGGATCTCGTCGATGATGATGGTGTCGACGTTGACCAGCGTGTTGCGCACCTCGCTGGTGAGCATCAGGTACAGGCTCTCGGGCGTGGTGATGAGCAGGTCGACCGGGCGGCGCGACAGCGCCTGGCGGTCCTTCGCGCTGGTGTCGCCGGTGCGCATGGCCACGCTGGGTTCGACGAACGGCACACCCAGCCGCTCGGCGGCGAGGCGGATGCCCATGAGCGGCGAGCGCAGGTTCTTCTCGACGTCGAACGCCAAGGCGCGCAACGGAGAGATGTACAGCACCCGGGTGCGGGCCTTGGGGTCGATGGGCTCGTCGCTGGGCGTGACCAACCGGTCGATGGAACTGAGGAACGCCGTGAGGGTCTTGCCGCTGCCGGTGGGTGCGCACACCAGGCTGTGCTCGCCGCTGCGGATGGCCGGCCAGCCCTGCACCTGCGGTGGCGTGGGCTCGGGGAACGACGCGCCGAACCACTCGCGCACCGCGGGCGAGAACCCGTGCAGCACCGGATGGTCAGCCATGTCCGCAGGCTATTCCAGGGGTGCGACAAGCCCTCCCCTGTCGGCCCCTGTCGAGCTCATGGGGAGGTGGGAGGTCTGCTCACGTGTTGTCACGTGCGCGTGATGTGGAGGCCGCCAAGAAGTGAGCGGTAGCGGGAATGTCATGGCGATGAAATACCGGCCGCGGTCTTAGCGCCATCTAAGACGCCGCGGTCCGAAGCAACTTTCAAGAAGCGAGGCAATGCTTCGAGAGTTCAAACCGAACTCGGAGTGGGGTAGGTTCCTAGATCTGAGCTTGACCGTGCCGGTGCAACTCAGAGCTAGGTGACGCCGGGCACATCGATGATACGAACGGCACCTGAGTTCGGTTGGTATCGCGTCCCCGGAATCACTTCAACAACCTGCATCTCGTCGCGCAAGTTCACCTCGACTGCAGCTAGGTCCCCATCGTTCGGTGGCGCCCTCCGTATTTCAATTCGATACGACCCAGGGCTGAGAGGGAGCCACATCGGCTCACACCTTCGGCCACCTACAAATCGAACGTACTCTCCATCGAGATATACAGCAATGAACATCCATGGCCTCGAGGGGCCGATGTCCCCAAAGGTTGCCTGAGGGGGATATTTGAACCAGAGAATTAGCCCGACTTCACCTTGGTGCTGTGCGACCAGCGATAAGACCTTCTCTGATCTTCGAAAGTCGAAGCCATTGATGGAATCCATGATTCGACGCAGAACCATCAGGCACCGGCCGTCAGACTCGGCGACGAGACAAGAAGGCTCCCTGTGTCGAAAAGAACGATGCCCTTCGTCGCAAGGTTCGCGCCGTTGGTCAGAATTGCAGACGCGGATCCCACGCTCGCGGAGGCGCCGTAGAGTCGCGCGGCAACGAACGCATGCTCCGCCAGAAGGGAATCTCCTACACCACCGACCTTCGCGGCGACAAGCCCGAGTCCGGAAGCCGCTCCAGCGAGACCAAGGGTCACAGCGGAGAGGACGGTGGACGTAATGGCAAGACCACACGAAACCTCCGAGCCGCCAAGACAGGTAGCTGTGGTAGATACTGTCGACGCCAGAACCGCCAGGCCCCCGAGAACAAGCGAGCCAGTCCCAAGCGAAGCTACCGAAAGCGCGACTGCGGCAACTGTCATCACCGCAGAGATAGCCCCGAGAACCGTGGCTCCGTTTCGGTCCCACCAGCTTTGTTCGGCGTCGATGGATTCGTAGGCGGCATGGTCGTCCTTCAGTCGCTGCGCGACGTTCTGTACGAGCGGGGCAAAGACTGCTGCGTCTGCGGCGCCCATGCCCATCTGCGTGAGGACTTGTGCGAGGGCAGCACCTCCGACCGCTGCTGCTGCCACGTCGTCCGGACTCCAATTGCCGTCGTGTTTGTTCCAGTCCCCCTGCTTGGCGACATCGATTGCCCCGAAAATGTACGCACCAAGGTCGCTGGTCTTGACAGCGTCTGCAAGCTTTTGCCCATCGCAATCGGTGCTGAGGATGCACAACGTTGCCTGGAACTTCTTCGTCTCGGCGGTCGACCGCACGCTGTGGCATCCGCCGCCGTCGACGGCGGTACAGGTAGCGCTCTGCCCGCCTGGGTCGGTGAGGGTGGTGGGGTTGCCGTTGGCGTACAGGTACGGGGTCCCGGTCTTCGCGACCAAGGGGTCGACGGTGAGGAACGCTCCGACTGTGGGGTCGTAGTAGCGGTTGTTCAGGTAGGTGAGGCCGCTGCCGTCCTGGGTTT
>CBHWEI010000208.1:0-7392 GCA_966112835.1 uncultured Acidimicrobiaceae bacterium | reverse complement strand
GGGGGGGTAGGGAGGTTGGGAGTGGTAGGGACGGCGGTGCCGCAGGGTCGGTCGCGGCCTCAGCCGTGACGTCCCTCGGCCGCCTCATCGACGCCGAGTTCGGCGAGCAACTCCCGGCGGAGACGGATGAAGTCCTGGTCGGACCGCAGCCGGGGGCTGGACACCTGCACGGTCCGATCGAGGGAGATCGAGCCGTCGGTGAGCACGAGCACCCGGTCGGCGAGCAGGATGGCCTCGTCGACGTCGTGGGTGACGAGCAGCACGCCCGGCCGGTACTTGCGACAGAGGTCCTGCAGCAGACCGTGCATCCGGATGCGGGTGAGCGCGTCGAGCGCACCGAACGGCTCGTCGAGCAAGAGCAGGTCGGGCTCGCGCACCAGGGCACGGGCCAGCGCCACGCGCTGCGCCTCACCGCCCGAGAGGTTCAGCGGCCACTTGCCGGCATGCGGTTCCAGGCCGACGTCGGCGAGTACTTCCAGCCCGTGCGGGCGGGACGACTTCGGCAGGCCCAGGGTGACGTTGTCGATGACCCGCTTCCACGGCAGCAGCCGCGGATCCTGGAAGACGACGGCGCGCTTGCCGTGCACCTGCAGGTCGCCGACGAAGCCGTCGTCGAGACCGGCAATGGCACGCAGCAACGTGCTCTTGCCCGAGCCACTGCGGCCGAGCAACGCCACGAACTCGCCGCGACGGATGGACAGGTCGATGCCGCGCAGCACGTGGTGCGCATCGAACGAGCGATGCAACTGGTGGACGCGGGCGACGGGCTCGGCCGTCGCGGCGGGCACGTTCAACGCCCCGAGAACGTGCGCCGCCACGACAGCAGCCTCCTCTCGAGCAGCCGCACGAATGCGTCGGACAGGAGGCCGATCACGCCGTACACCGCCAGGACGACCACGATCTTGTCGGTCTCGTAGAACGTGCGTGCGTTGTTCAGCAGGAAGCCGAGACCGCGCTGGGCGTTGATGGTCTCGCTGAAGACGAGCACGAGCCAGCTGATGACCAACGCGAACCGCAGGCCCACCAGCAGGCCCGGCAGTGCGGCCGGGAGGAGCACGTGACGGATGAGGCCCCAGCGGCCGAGGCCGAACGTGCTCCCCGCTTCGACGAGCCGTTCGTCGACGCTGCGGATGGCGTTGAAGGTGTTCACGTAGATGGGGAACATCACCGCGACCGCGATCATCATGATCTTGGGCGTCTCGTCGATGCCGAACCAGATGATGAACAGCGGGAGCAGCCCGATGATGGGCACGGTGCGCAGGATCTGCAGGTTCGAGTCGATGAGATCCTCGCCCAGACGGAACAGCCCGGCGATCACGGCGAGCACGATGCCGACGGCGATGCCCCAGGCGAGCCCCAGCGCGACGCGTTGAACCGACACCCAGAGTGCCTCGGGGAGCGAGCCGTCGCGGATCATCTCCCAGCCGGTGCGCACCACGGTGCCGGGACCGGCGAGCGTCTTCTCGTCGAGGCGACCGCTGGCCGACGCCCACCACCAGACGGCGATGAGCAGTGCGGGGCCGAGCAGGCGTCGCAAGGGGCGGGGGACGGAGCGCCGCGATCGGCCGACGGCGGCCGTGGGGGCGGCCGGCGTCGACGTGGCGGCGACGTCGAGTGGGAGGGCGGTGAGTGACATGGCTTCCGGTCGTACGAGTGGGGGGTCTAATTCCCGACCAACTAGGTCGGGAATCACAGCATGCCGTCCCCGGTCAACAATGTCAACATGTGAAATACGATTCCACGCGTGACAATTCCAAATGGAGGCAGTAGAGTCCCACGCATGCAGGTCAGCTTCGACATCTCCCCCGCCGGCGTCACCGCCCGTGGCCTGCGGGTTCGTCGCGTCGAGGCACCCCAGGTGCGCCGCGTGCACGTGTTCGTCGACGCCAACGGCGAGTCCGGCCTGGTCGTGCGCAACAGCCTGTGGCGGTTCGTGCACATCCCTGCCGCCGCCCTGCGCGACCCGCAACTGCTCGACGGCGCCCGGGCCCTGCTCGACGCCGTCCGCGGCACCGCCACGGTCGACCCGCAGGTCGACTCGTTCCTGGCCGCACCGGCCGACACCGCCCGCACCCAGTTCGCCGACGCCGCCTGACGGTGCCGGTCGCGGCCCGGTGGCCGTGGCACACTGGGCGCAGATGTCGAGTCTCGGCGAGTCCTCTGAAACGCGTCCCGGCACCCAGGCGGTCGAACGCGCCATCGCCATCGTCGAGTGCTTCCGCGAGGACCCCAAGCCGCTGGGCATCTCCGAGATCGCCCGCGCCGTCGGCCTGAACATCAGCACCGCCCACCGGCTCATGCGCGCGCTCGTGTCGGCCGGATTCATGGAGCAGGACCCCACCACCGAGCGCTACCGGCTGGGCATCGAGATCGCCGTGCTCGGACAGCGGGCGCTCGAGCAGGCCGGCTACCACCTCGCCAAGCCGGTGCTGTCACGACTGGCCGACGCCACCGGCGAGTCGGTGAGCCTGGGTGTGCGCCGCAACTACGAGGTGGTGGTGCTCGAGCGTGTGTCGTCGCCGCAGCCGCTGCGGTTCGACCACCCGTCGGGCGCTGAGTTGCACATGCATGCGTCGGGCATGGGCAAAGTGATGCTCGCCTTCGGCGAGATCGCCCCCGAGGCCGCGGTCGCGCAGCTGAAGGAGCTCTCCCGCTTCACCGAGCACACCGTCGCCACGCTCGACGGGTTGCTGCAGATGCTGCTCGAGGCCCGCCGCCGTGGTTACGCCACGAACCTGGAGGAGCGCTACCTGGGCGTGAACGGTGTGGCCGCGCCGGTGCTCGGCCCTCAGGGCATTGCCCGCGCCGCGGTGGGCGTGCAGGGCCCGTCCATGCGCATGACCGCCGAACGCATCGAGGAGATCGCGCCGCTCGTGCGCGCCGCTGCCGACGAGATCGCTGCGCTCGCGCTGCGGCTGTGACCGCCCACGACCATCCTTCGGGTCACTCGAACGCGACACCGATCTGGCGCAGCACGTCGCGCATGGCCGTGGGCCCGTCGGGCGCTTCGGCACCGGGGACGTAGCGCACCCACCCGATGACACCGTCGTAGGCGAACGAGCCGCGCCGTTGGAACAGCGGCCACGACACCGGTGACCGCCGGTCGACTCCCACGTCGATGCCTTCGAACGGCGACATGCCGAACAGCATCGGCCGCTCTCCCGCGTCGACCGCGGGCTGGTCGCCCACCTGCACGTGGAACTGCCAGCGCAGACCGGGCCTGGTCTCGGCGTGCAGGACGACAGCCCGTGCGTCGCCCAACGGACCGACCGCGACCGTGTGCAGATCGCCGTACTCGTTGAACGCGAAGTGCACGATGCCGTCCTCGACGTAGAGCACGTAGCCGCCGCCCTGGTCGCCGTGCGCCACCAGCACACCGTTGCCGGCCGTCCCGAGCGACACCTCCACGGTGAACGCCCGCGTCGCGATGAGCTGCGAGGCGCGCCACCGTTCCAGGGTGGGTGTGCCGGGCCGCAGCGTGACAGGGCGGGCGTAGACCGCGTCGGTGTCGGGCCTGGTGATCCACACGATGCCGGCACCCTCGTCCAGTGGGAACACCTGGTGCTCCCAGGCATCGCGCTCCCACGCAGCAGCCATCTCGGCCACCTTCTCGGGATGCTGGTCGCGCAGGTCGACGCGCTGCGTCGGGTCGGCGCGCACGTCGAACAACGACCACTCGTCGTCGCCGAACGGGGTCATGCCGCGATGGTTGGTGACGATCTCCCAGCCGTCGCGGTAGTAGCCGCGGTGGCCGAGCATGGCGTAGTGCTGCTCGGGATGGGCGCTGGGCGCGTCGGCGTCGGCAATGGCGTCGGTGAAGCTGCGCCCGTGCACCGCCTTCACGGCTCGGCCCTGGCGTTCGCCCGGTACTTGCACGCCCGTGAGCGCCACCAACGTGGGCAGCAGGTCCGTGGCGTGCTGGTACTGGAAGCGAACCGCTCCCTCCTCGCCGCTCGGCACCCCGGGCCCGGCGATGATGAACGGCACGGTGTGCCCACCCGCGAACGTGTGCTGCTTGAACAGCCGCCACGGGGTGCCCGACACCATGCCCCAGCCGCGCGGGTAGTGCGGCAACGTGGTGGGCCCCCCCAACTCGTCGAGCTGGGTGATGTCGCGCTGCAGCGACTTCGACGCGTCGCCGAGCTGCGCGGTGATGACGGTGCGCAGGTACTGCGCCGTCCCCAGCGACTCGCCCTCTCGCGAGGCGCCGTTGTCGCTGAGGAACACGACGATGGTGTTGTCCAGCCGACCGAGCTCGTCGAAGGCAGCGAGCAACCTGCCCACGCTCTCGTCGACGCTCGTCACCATCGCGGCGTACACCTCCTGAGCGCGGACGGCCAGGCGTCGTTCGTCGCCGGAGAGCTCGTCCCACGGGCGCACGTCGGCGCCCACCTCGTCGGGGCGGTCGGGCAGTTCGGCGTTGGGTGGGACGACGCCCAGCTCGCGCTGGCGGGCGAAGCGTTCGGCGCGAACCTCGTCCCACCCGCGGTCGTAACACCCGCGCTGCGCGGCGATGTGGTCGGCCTTGGCCTGCAGCGGTGCGTGCACGGCGGCGTGCGCGAAGTAGAGGAAGAACGGCTTGCCCGGCGCGTTGGCGTCGACACCGCGCACATACTCGATGGCGCGGTCGGTGAGGTCGTCGGTGAGGTAGTAGCCGGGTGGGTACTCGTCGACCGTGATCGCGTCGTTGCCGTTCACGAGACGGTGCGGGTGGTGGAAGCTGGTGAACCCCTCCAGGAACCCGTAGACGCGGTCGAAGCCGCGCTGCAGCGGCCACGAGTGGCGATCGCCGCCTTCGTGGTTGTCGGCCTCCTTCGACAGGTGCCACTTCCCCACCGCCGCGGTGGCGTAGCCGTTGGCGCGGAAGATCTCGGGCATCGTCTGCACGTCGGGGGCGAGCTCCATCGTGTAACCCGGGAAGCCGGGGTCGACGTTGGCCACCAGGCCGAACCCGGCCGCGTGCGGGTGCAGGCCGGTGAGCAGCGACGCCCGCGTGGGCGAGCACATGGGCGCGGTGTGGAACGAGCCCCACCGCAGGCCCCGCGCCGCGAGCGCGTCGAGGTTCGGGGTGGCGATCTCGGACCCGTAGCAACCCAGGTCGGCGAAGCCCATGTCGTCGACCAGGATGACCACCACGTCGGGTGCCCCTGCGGGCGGTTGCGGCCTGGTGGGCCACGACGGCGTCGAGCCGGCGAAGGTGCGGCCCACGGTGCCTTCGAATCCGGGATAGCCGGGCATCACACGCTCCAGAAAAGTCGACTGACGAAGTCGTCTTTATCACAGGATCGGGAATGGATCGCCGCCCGCTGTCGTTTGCCCCCGCAACCGATCACCCGCGCCCCCGCTTGGAGAACCCGCCATGACCACTCCCGTTCGTTTCTGGATCGACCCGCTGTGCCCGTTCTGTTGGGCCACCGCGCAGTGGATCCGTGGGGTCGCCCCCGAACGCGACCTCGAGATCAGCTGGCAGCCCATCAGCCTGCTCATCAAGAACGACACCCAGCCCGATTCACCTTGGTACGACATCGCCAAGTGGAGCTTCGGCCTGCTGCGCGTCCTCGAGAAGGTGCGCGCCGAGGAGGGCGAGGGTGCCGTCGACGCGCTGTACCTGGAGTACGGCCGCCGCATCCACCACGACAAGGAGACGTTGTGGGACGTGGCGATCGCCCTGAAGGCCATCGACCTCTCGGAGGACTACGCCGCGGCGTTCGACGACGAGTCGCTCGACGAGGAGCTGCTGCGCCGCCACCACGAGGCGCTGGCGCTGGTGGGCAACGACGTGGGCACACCCATCATCGGCATCCCCGGCAACGACGGTGCCGAGGTGGCCATCTTCGGCCCGGTCATCAGCGGTCTCCCCGCCCACGACGATGCCCTGGCCCTGTGGGACGCGACTGCGCAGCTGGCCAAGCTGCCGGTGTTCTTCGAGCTGAAGCGCACCCGCAACGGCGCACCCGACCCCGGCCCCCGCCCCTGACCCCCAGCGGGGTCAGACGTCGACGCTGAGGCGGTCGATGGCTTGGACCACCAGGTCGTCGACCGTCACGGTGCCGCCGTCGACGGCGCGGGCCAGGTCGACCTTCATCTCGGTCTCCCAGAAGCGGTCCAGGTGGTACGCCGTCGCGGCCACCGCATCGGCATGCGGGTCGGCCGCCATCTGCCGGGCGATCTGGTTGGCCATGCGCACCAGGGCACCAAGGCGGTGCTCGGGGTGCTCGACCTCCACCGTCGCGGCCGAGCCGCCGGGCGTGACCTGCACGGCCGTCACCTTGTACTCGGGGCAGTTGGTGGCCCAGTCGCTGAGCTCGGTGGTGACCACGTTGGCGCCGCTGACCGGGTGGTGGAACGTGGTGTACACCACACCCTGGGCCATGCGGTCGCTCACCTCGGCGTGCAGCGTGGTGGTGCCCACGCGGCTGGCCAAGGTGACCAGGTCACCGGTGCGGATGCCCCGCTCCTCGGCGTCGGCCGGGTGGATCTCGAGGATGTCCTCGCCGTGCCAACGGCTGTTCTCGGTGCGCCGGGTCTGAGCGCCCACGTTGTACTGGCTGAGGATGCGGCCGGTGGTGAGCAGCAGCGGGAACCGGCGCGTGCTCTTCTCGTCGGTGGGTACGTAGGGCGTCACCGAGAAGCGGCCCAGGCCGCGCACGAACTTGCCCTCGTGCATGATGGGCGTGCCCAGGGGCCGGTCGTCGTTGCACGGCCACTGCACCGAGCCGACCTCGTCGAGCTTGGCGAAGCTGACGCCTCGGAACGTGGGCGTGAGGGCGGCGATCTCGTCCATGATGTGCGACGCGTCGTCGTAGTGCATGGGGTGGCCGAGGGCTGTCGCCAGCTCGCTGACCACCTGCCACTCCTGCTTGCCGGACTTGGGCCGCATGGCCGGACGCACCCGGTTGATGCGCCGCTCGGCGTTGGTGAACGTGCCGTCCTTCTCGAGGAACGACGTGCCGGGCAGGAACACGTGCGCCACCTTGGCCGTCTCGTTGATGAACAGGTCCTGCACCACGAGCAGCTCGAGCGACTGCAGCGCCGCCATGACGTGCACGGTGTTCGGGTCGCTCTGGGCGATGTCCTCGCCCTGCACGAACAGGCCCTTGAAGTGGCCGTCGATGGCAGCGGCGAACATGTTGGGGATGCGCAGGCCCGGCTCGGGCTGGATGGTGACGCCCCACAGCCCTTCGAACAGGGCGCGCGTGGTGGGGTCGCTGACGTGGCGGTAGCCGGACAGTTCGTGCGGGAACGAGCCCATGTCGCACGAGCCCTGCACGTTGTTCTGGCCGCGCAGCGGGTTCACGCCCACGCCGTCGCGGCCCAGGTTGCCGGTGGCCATGGCCAGGTTGGCCATGCCCATGACCATGGTGGAGCCCTGGCTGTGCTCGGTGACGCCGA
>CBHWEI010000207.1:0-7437 GCA_966112835.1 uncultured Acidimicrobiaceae bacterium | reverse complement strand
CGTCAATGGGCTCATAACCCGAAGGTCGCAGGTTCAAATCCTGCCCCCGCCACCAATTGATCGAAGGCCCGGATCGCAAGATCCGGGCCTTCGTCGTTCCCAGCCCACGCACATCCGAGTGCCACGCCCCCAACCGAGTGCCGGCCGACCATCCGAGTACTCACTCGCACCCGGGGTGTGAGTACCCACTCGGACGAAGGTGAGTCGTCGCATCCCGGTCGCAGTGCTGTCTCGCGCCTGACGAACTGCGCTGGTGCTCGCCGGCTCGGCCGAGGCCTACGCCAGCTGCGGGTAGAGCGCCTGCAGGGGCGCGCTGAGCGCCGCCTTCAGACCGACCGATGCATCGTCGGCGAGCACTTCGTACTCGTTGGCTTCGAGCGCGTCGTACACCTTGCGAACGAGGTCGGCGGGCGCGGTCTTCGGGTCGTTGGTGAAGGCGGCCATGGGCGTGTCGACGTAGCCGACGTGGACGCCGACGACGTGCACGCCCTGCGGGTGCAGTTCGAGCCGTAGCGAGTTGGTGGCGGACCACAGCGCGGCCTTGGCGGCGCTGTACGCACCGGCCATCGCGTACCAACTCAACGCGGAATGGATGTTGATGATCGCTGCCTGATCCTTCGACGTGAGGATCGGGGCGAATGCCCGCGACAACAGGACCGGGCCGAAGAAGTTCGTCTCCATGTTGGCGCGGATCTCATCGTCGCTCTGGGTGAGGATGCCCGGGGTCGTGACGGTCACGCCGGCGTTGTTGATGAGGACGGTGACCTCTCCGGCGGCCTCGGCTGCTGCGGCGATGGATACCGCGTCGGTCACGTCGAGTGCCAGCGGGACGATCCGGTCGTCGTTCCACTCACGCGGCGTCCGGGCCGTGGCGTACACCTTTGCTGCGCCGCGCTGCAGCGCACCGTGGACGAGTTCCGTGCCGATGCCACCATTTGCTCCGGTGACGAGGACGACGGCTCCGCTGAGTGTGGGCATGTTCATGACTCCTTGGCTGGGGTGGAGTCACGCTACCAGAGTAAGTTCCATGATGGAACTAATCATCTGATCTTCGGGAATCAGCGAGCGATTTCCTCCGCGAGCGGCGGGGCCCCGGGACCGCGGCGCGCGCGCACTTCGCGCACGTCGATGGGTTCCGAGCACTCACTGCACACGACGACCGCGTGCATGTCGTGATCGCAGGTCGTGTGGTGGAGCACGAGCGGGGTGCCCTCGGGGCCGACGAGCCACCGGTCGCCCCACGCGGCCATGGCGGCCAGCACCGTGTAGGCGTCGCGCCCCTTGTCGGTGAGGCGGTACTCGTTTCGCGGCGGGTTCGTCTGGTACTCGACCCGCACCATCATGCCTTCCTCGACGAGCGTGTTCAGCCGGCGGGTGAGCATGTTGCGCCCGATGCCGAGGGCTGCCTGGAAGTCGTCGAAGCGACGGACGCCGAGGCATGCTTCACGGACCAGCAGGATGTTCCAGTGGTCACCGAGCACGGCCGCGCTGCGAGCGATGGTGCAGGGCCAATCGGACGTGTCGATTCGTTCCATGTCCACAGCCTACGCCGCGGTTGCATGATGGCACTGACTGTTCTCTGCTCAGTCCGACTCCATCTCGGCGAGACGGGCTCCCATCAGTTGGTGCACGCTGTTGACGGCCTGGAGCGGTCGGACCATCACCCGGAACTCGACGATGCGACCGGCCGCGTCGATGCGGATGATGTCGACGCCGTTCACGTACTTGCCCGCCATCTCGGTCTCGAACTCCAACATCGCGGTGTCGCCCGAGGCGAGGTGTCGGACGTAGCGGAACGACGGTCCTTCGGGAAGGTCGAAGCCAACGGCAGCGAACGTGTCCTTCGCTGCGGTGAGGTACTTCGTCACGATGGCCTTGCCGACCGGTGACCTGAACACGACCGGGGAGTGGAGCACGACGTCGTCGTCGAGCAGGTCGTCCAAGGCGGAAGGGTCCTCGCCGCGCATGAACGCATGCCAGCGCTCGATGACGGCGAGCAGGGCGGACGTCGGCGCCTCGATGGAGATCTCGCTCATCGTCCGGTGAACCGTGCGGGTCGGCGCTCCAGGAACGAGGCGATGCCTTCCTGGAAGTCCTCGGTGGCACGAACGGTTCGTTCCATCTCGTCGATCGCCGCGATGGCAGCCGGCTCGTCCTCGTCGAGCGCGATGCAAGCGTTGGCGATGGTGTGGCGCAGGGCGGTGGGCGAGCACTGGAGCATCTCCCGCGCCAGTTCGACGGCACGGTCGCGTTGCCGGCCGGGCGCCACGATCTCTTGCACCAGGCCCACGCGGTAGGCCTCGTCGGCCCCGAACTCGTCGGCGCGGAGCAGGTGGTACATCGCGTTGCCCCAACCACCGCGCTGGACGTAGCGGACGGTCGCGCCTCCGAGCGGGGCGAGGCCGCGCTTCGGTTCGAGCTGGCACATCCTCAGGTCGGATGCTGCGACGACGATGTCGCCGGCGAGTGCGATCTCGATGCCGATCGTGAATGTGATGCCCTGCACCGCGGTGATGCGGGGCTTGGTGAGCCTGCGGCCCAGGCTGAACGGGTCGACGGGCGGTGTGGACTGGGCCGCCCGGCGCTCTGCCGCAGCGGCGATCGCTTCGTCGCTGAAGAACAGCGGCATCTCCAGGCCGGCGGTGGTGTGATCGCCGGCGAACGTGAGCACGCCGACGAACAGGTCCGGATCGTCGTCCAGTCGGGTCAGCGCGTCCTCCAACTCGTGCGTGATCTTGGGCGTGAACGCGTTCTTCTTCTCCACCCGATCCACCGTCATCACCAGGATGTGCTCGTCGAGCACCTCGGTGTGGACGGTTCCATGTGGGTGACGATCATTGGATTCCATCATGGAACGCACAGTAACGTATGCAGTGCCATTCGCAATTGCTCAGCAACGGAGACGATCGATGAAGTACTCGGACTGCCCGACGACGACGGTGGAGATCGACGTCGACGCGTCCGCGTCCACCGTGTGGGCGCTGGTGTCCGACATCGGCCTGTCGTCGCGCTTCTCCAGTGAGGTGAGCGGCGCCGAATGGCTCGATGGCGCCGCTGGTCCCTCGTTGCAGGCGCGCTTCGTCGGCCACAGTGCGCACCAGGCGATCGGCCAGTGGACCACGACGTGCATCGTCACCGGCTACGAACCGGGCCGCCTCTTCGAGTGGAGCGTGATCGGCCGCGACGACGACGTGTCGTCGATCTGGCGGTTCACCGTCGACGCACTCGACGGCGATCGCTCGCGGCTCGAGCACTGGTTCCAGATGGGCCCTGGACGTGGAGGTTTGAACTACGCCATCGAGGCGATGCCCGAGAAGGAGGAGCGCATCGTCGCTCGCCGCCTGGAGGAGCACCGGGTGAACATGGCCCGTGTGGTGGAGGGCGTGAAGGCGCTCGCCGAGGGCGGTGCCGCGTGACGCTCAGGATCGGCCTGTCCGTCGATCCGGCGATGCCGCGATTCCTCGACATCGCCCGCGAGGTCGAGCGGATCGGGCTCGACTCGGTGTGGGTCGCCGAGTACTGGGCCTTCGATGCCTTCACGCCGTTGGCGGCCATCGCCGCGGTCACCGAGCGGCTCCGGCTCGCGACGGGCATCGCGCAGCTCGGCGCGCGCACGCCGGCCATGTTGGCGATGACCGCGCAAGGCGTCCAACAGGTGTCCGACGGTCGGCTGATCCTCGGCATCGGCACCAGCGGGCCCCAGGTGATGGAGGGCTGGCACGGTGTGCGCTTCGACCGACCCGTGCAGCGCACCCGGGAGACGATCGAGATCCTGCGCATGATCACGGCCGGCGAGCGTCTCGCCCACGACGGTGCCGTCTACCAACTGCCGCTGCCCGAGAGCGCGGGCAAGGCGATCCGCTCGAGGGCCCAGGTGGCTCCCATTCCCGTGTTCATCGCCGCACTCGGGCCGGCGAACCTCGCGCTCACCGGCGAGCTCGCCGACGGGTGGATCGGCAACTCGTTCTTCACCGAGAGTGCCGGGGTCTTCTTCGACCCGATCGCCGCAGGTGCGGCGAAGGCCGGACGCACCCTCGACGACGTCGAGCGGGTGGTGGCCGTGTCGCTCGAGTTCACGGAGGACGACCCGGCGGCGATCGACGCAGCCGGTCGGCGCCACGCCGATGGCTACGCCTTCACGTTCGGCGCCATGGGGACCGGGTCCAAGAACTTCTACAACGACGCTTTCGCCCGTCAGGGGTTCGGGGCCGACGTGGAAGCGGTGCGCCAGCTGTGGGCCTCGGGTGACCGTGACGCCGCCGCCGCTCGGGTGCCCCTCGAGATCGGTCTGGGCACCAACCTCGTCGGCCCGCCGCGGGTCATCGTGCAGCGGCTCATCGACTACGAGCGCGCTGGGGTCACCACACTTCGGATCAACCTGCATCGGCCGTTCGACCAACTGATCGCCGACCTCGAGACATTGGCCGGCCTGGTGGCCGAGGCCGGCAGCCACATCGCCACGCCGAAAGGACACGAATGACGATCGACGAGTTCCGGGAGGGCAGCTCGACCGCATCGTTCAATCGATGGGCCGGCTTCGAAGTGCTCCGTGTGGCCGACGGCGAGTGCGACCTGCGCATGAACTGGCGCCCCGACGACATGGGTCAGTACGGGGGCTTCCTCCACGCCGGCATGGTCGCGGCGTTGTTGGACACGGCATGTGGGTTCGCCGCAGCAACGGTTGCGGGCTGGTCGGTCCTGTCGTCGCAGTTCTCGATGAACTGCCTCGCACCTGCAGCAGGCGACCACTTCATCGCCGAGGGCCGAGTGGTGAAGGCCGGGCGCAAGCAGATCTTCACCGCCGGCGAGCTGCATGCGGTCCGCGACGACACACGTCGTCTGGTGGCGACCGCATCGACGCTGCTGGTGCCCGGCTGACCTGGTGCCCGGCTGACGTTCGGCACAATCGGTTGCGTGGCGGAACACTGCGCGTCTACGATCAGTTTCATCATGGAATCGACTGGCCGTGACGCCGGTGCGACGACGAGGGGACGCGACACATGAGCGATCAGGCCGAAGCAGTGGACCGTGCCGAATGGCATCCGACGGCCTGCATCCTCTGCGAGTGCAACTGCGGCGTGGAAGTGCGCCTCGGTGACGACCGTCGCACGTTCGACCGCATCCGTGGCGACAAGGCCCACCCTGCCTCGAAGGGGTACACCTGCGAGAAGGCCCTGCGCCTGGACCACTACCAGAACGGCCGCGGCGAGCGCCTGCTGAGCCCGCTCCGTCGTCGCCCCGACGGCACGTACGAGGAGATCGACTGGGACACCGCGGTCAACGAGATCGCCGCGCGACTCGGCGCGATCCGCGACGAGCACGGCGGCGACGCGATCGTGTACTACGGCGGCGGCGGCCAGGGCAACCATCTGGGTGGCACCTACGGAACCGCCATCCGTGGAGCATTCGACGTCGGCTTCAGGACCAACGCCGTCGCCCAGGAGAAGACCGGCGAGATGCTGGTGATGGGCAAGATGTTCGGAACGCCGCTCCGAGGCGACTTCGAGAACTGTGAGGTCGCGTTCTTCCCCGGGAAGAACCCGTGGATCAGCCACGGCATCCCGCACGCGCGCGTGACGTTGAAGGCCATCGCGGCCGATCCGAACCGGTCCATCGTCGTCATCGATCCTCGAGTCACCGAGACGGCCGCCATCGCCGACTTCCACCTGCAGGTGCGACCGGGACGAGATGCATGGCTCCTCGCCGCGATGGCAGCGGTCATCGCCGAAGAAGGTCTTGCAGCCCGCGACTGGCTCGCCGCGCACACCACCGGCTACGAGCAGGTCCTCGCCGCGCTGCGCGAGGTGCCCATCGCCGAGTACTGCCAGATCAGCGGCGTCGACGAACAACTGGTCCGAGCAGCGACGCGTCGCATCGCCGCCGCGTCCGGAGTGGCCACCTTCGAGGACCTCGGCGTGCAGATGAACCGCTACTCCACCCTGGTCAGCTACCTGGAGAAGCTGGTGTGGTTGCTCACCGGCAACCTCGCCAACCCTGGCGGGCAGTACGCGATGACGGGCATCGGCAACATGCTCCGGATGGCGCGCGCCGAGCTCCACCCGACCGCAGCACCGGTGTCGCCGGTCGTCGGGGCGAGAGTCATCGGCGGGCTGATCCCGTGCAACATCCTCCCGGAGGAGATCCTCGCCGATCACCCGCGTCGCTACCGGGCGCTGATCGTCGAGTCCGGGAACCCGGTGAGCTCGATCGCCGACAGCCAGCGGATGCGCGAGGCGATGGCGGCACTCGAGTTCAGCGTGTGCATCGACGTGTTCATGACCGAGACGGCTCGATTGTCCGACTACGTCCTGCCGGCCACCACGCAGTTCGAGAAGTTCGAGGCGACGTTCTTCAACTTCGAGTACCCCAGGAACGTCTTCCACCTCCGCCGCCCCGTGGTCGCCCCGCCCGACGGCCCGCTCCCCGAACCGGAGATCCACGCGCGGATCGTCGAGGCGGCCGGTCTCCTCGACCCCGAAGTGGTCGCCTCGTTGCGAGCAGCAGCCGAGCGGAGCCGCGACGAGTTCGCATCGGCATTCGCCGCGGCCATCTCCGCGAACCCGAAGCTGGGCACGGTCGCCGCGGTGCTCCTGTACCGCACCCTCGGGCCGACGCTGCCACACGGTGCGGCCGCTGCTGCGTCGCTGTGGCCGATGGTCCAGCGCTGCGCGCAGATGAACCCCGACGGTGTGGAGCGTGCCGGCTTCGGCACCGGCCCCGCCGCCGGCGACCGGCTGTTCGACGCCATCGTCGAGAACCCGTCCGGCGTCGTCTTCACGGACGACACGTGGGAGGCGACCTGGCAACGGATCAAGACGGACGACGGGCTCGTCCACGTCGAGATCCCCGAGCTGCTCGCCGACCTCGCCGCCCTGGCCGGTGATACACCTCCTGGCGACGATCCCGCGTGGCCGATGCTGCTGTCCGCGGGCGAGCGCCGGTCGTTCACCGCGAACACGATCCTTCGCGACCCGGCCTGGCGGAAGAAGGATGCCGAGGGCGCCCTGCGCGTGTCGCCTGCGGATGCGGAGCGGATCGGCATCGTCGACGGTGGCTCGGCGAAGCTCACCACCAAGCGCGCCAGCGCCGTCGTGACCGTCGCGATCGATCAAGGCCTGCAGCCGGGTCACATCACGCTGCCCAACGGCTTCGGTCTCGACCATGTGGAGTCCGGCAACCGCCTGACCACCGGCGTGTCCACGAACGAGTTCACCGCGATGGAGGACCGTGACCCGTGGGCGGGCACGCCATGGCACAAGACCACGCCGGCTCGGCTCGAGCCGGTGTGACACGCGGTGTCGCTGGGGGGCGACGCCATCGACGACATCATCAACTGGGGGAGATGAACGTGACTGTTCAGAACGATTGGGCCAACGACTACGACCTCTTCGACGCGACCTACGTCGAGAATCCGTATGCCGTGTGGGAGGAGCTACG
>CBHWEI010000206.1:0-7463 GCA_966112835.1 uncultured Acidimicrobiaceae bacterium | reverse complement strand
GGCCGCCGGTGCGCTCGAGCTCGTCGAGGGCGGTGCCGATGAGCATCGCGCCCGTGGCGCCGATGGGGTGACCGAGCGCCATGGCGCCACCGTTCACGTTCACCTTCGAGCGGTCCAGGTCGAGGTCGCGGATGAACTTCTCGGCGACGACGGCGAAGGCCTCGTTGATCTCCCAGATGTCGATGTCGTCGACGCTCAGGCCGGCCTTGGCGAGCGCCTTGCGGGCCGCGGGCACGGGAGCGTTGAGCATGAGCGTGGGGTCGTCGCCCACGTTCGACATGCTGACCAGGCGGGCGCGGGGCTTCCAGCCGCGGGCCTTGGCGGCCTCGGGGCTGGCCCACAGCACGGCGGCGGCACCGTCGACCACACCCGAGCTGTTGCCGGCGTGGTGCACGTGCACGACCTCGAGGTCGGGGAACTTCTGCTGCACGAGCGACTTGAACGACGTGCCCTCTTCGGTGAGCGGGTAGGCGTACATGCCCTCGAACGACGGGGCCAGCGACTGCAGGCTCTCGAGCGTGGTCTGCGGACGGGGGAACTCTTCGCGGTCCAGGATGACCGTGTCGTCGTCGGCGATGACCGGCACCAGGCTGCGGTCGAAGCGACCTTCGGCGATGGCGCGGGCGGCACGCTGCTGCGACTCGAGCGCGAGCTCGTCGAGCGCGAGACGCGGGATGCCCTCGAGGGTGGCGATGACGTCGGCGCACACGCCCTGGTGGGGCTGCGGGTGGATGGCGCGCAGGTGGTCGTTGCCGGCGTCCAGGAACGGCGCCGCGGCCGGGTGACGGTTGGGGCCGTAGGTGCTCATCATGTCGGTGCCGCCGGCGACGATGACGTCCTCCAGGCCCGACAGGATCATGCCCGCGGCCAGGTTCGACGAAGTGATGCCGCCACCGCAGAAGCGGTCGAGGGTGACGCCGCTGGCCTTCACGTCGTAGCCGGCGTCGAGCGCGGCCATGCGGCCCAGGTCGCTGCCCTGGGTGTTGCTCTGGTTGCTGGTGCTCCAGATGATGTCGTCGACGGTGGAGGTGTCGAGCTCGTTGCGTTCGGCGATGGCCTTCAACACGGTGGCGCCGACGCGCTGCGGGTGCATGTGGGCGAGAGCGCCCTTGCCGACCTTGCCGATGCCACGAGGCGTGCGGCAGGCGTCGATGATCCAGGCTTCGGACATGAGTTGAACCTTTCGAAGAACGGGGGGAACGCGCATGTTCGCAGGCGCGTCCCGCCGCCGCCGAACCGGCGACCTACGCTCCTGCGATGGCCACGTTCCTGTTCATGCCCGAGAGTGCCTACGGCCCCACGAACAACTGCATCGGCATCGGCAACATCCTGCGCGAGCGCGGCCACACCGTGGTGTTCGCCGCCGAGGCGAGCTGGGAGGGCCGGTTGGAGCCGATGGGCTTCGTCGAGGACCTGGTGCACCTGTCTGCGCCGCCCGAGCCCGACCCCGACGCTCCGCCCGAGGCGGCCGGCCAGTTCTGGATCGACTTCATCCGCGACACTGCGCCCGTGTTCCGCACGCCGACCATCGAGCAGATCACCGGGTTCATCCAGCCCACGTGGCAGGCGCTCATCGACGGGGCGGTGTACTGCCACGACCAGCTGGTCGAGATCCTCGCCCGCCAGAAGCCCGACGTGGTCATCCAGGACAACGTGAGTGCCTTCCCCGCGCTGGTCACCGCCGGCGTGCCGTTCGTGAAGAGCGTCAGCTGCCAGCCGCTGGAGATGAAGGGCCCCGACGTGCCGCCCACGTTCAGCGGCCTGCCCAGCGACGACCGGTCGCAGTGGGGCGACTACCGCGCCGAGTACGACCGTGCCAACCGCGACATGTGGCGCGCGTTCGACGAGTGGATGCAGTCGGTCGGCGCTCCGCCGCTGCCGGATCTGGAGTTCGTGCACGACGGCGACCTGAACCTGTACCTCTACCCGGAGGTGGCCGACTACACCGACCGCCGTCCGCTGGGCCCCAGCTGGCACCGGCTGGACAGTTCGGTGCGCGCCACCGACGCGCCGTTCGAGGTGCCCGACAGCCTGCGCACCGACGACCCCGCCAGCAAGCTGGTGTACCTGTCGCTCGGGTCGTTGGGTTCGGCCGACGTGGGGTTGATGCGCCGCCTGGTCGACGTGCTGGGCCGCACCCGCCACCGCTACATCGTGTCGAAGGGGCCGCTGGCCGACGAGTACGAGCTGCCGTCGAACATGTGGGGCGCGGCGCAGGTGCCGCAGACGAACGTGCTGCCCTTGGTGGACCTCGTGATCACCCACGGCGGGAACAACACCACCACCGAGGCGTTCCACTTCGGCAAGCCGATGGTGGTGATGCCGCTGTTCTGGGACCAGTACGACAACGCCCAGCGTGTGCACGAGCTCGGCTTCGGCCAGCGGTTGGACACGTACGGCTTCGAGGACGACGAGCTGATCGACGCGGTCGACCGCCTGCTGGCCGACGAGCCGCTGCACCGGCGGATGGCCGCGAACGGCGAGGTCATCCGCGGCCGGCGCGGCACGCTGCTGGCCGCCGACCTCATCGAGCGCCTCGCCCGCTGACCCGTACCCAGGGCTGATTTCCGCCGTCCCGGGGCACCGGTAGCGTGATGGACGTGCATCACAACGATCGTCGTTCGCCGCTCGTCCTCGCCATCCTCGACGGATTCGGCGACATGCCGCCCGCCGAGGACAACGCCGTGTGGTTGGCGCGTGCGCCGTTCCTGCACGGCCTGCTGCACGGTCGGTACGACGGCGGCCGCACCTATCGCTCGCACCTGCGCGCCCACGGCGCCGCGGTGGGTCTGCCCAGCGAGGGCGACATGGGCAACAGCGAGGTCGGCCACAACATCATGGGTGCCGGCCGCGTGTTCGACCAGGGCGCGAAGCAGGTGGAGGAAGCCATCAAGGAAGGCACCATCTGGGGCGCCGGTTGGCAGTCGGTGGTGACCCGCGGAAGGGTGCACTTCATCGGCCTCTTGAGCGACGGCAACGTGCACTCGCACATCCGCCATCTCGACGTACTGCTGCGCCGTGCCGCAGCCGACGGTGCCACCACCCTGGTGGTGCACGCGTTGTTCGACGGCCGCGACGTCATCGACCACACGGCCGAGCAGTACCTCGGCCAGTTGCAGGCCATGCTGGCTGCGGTGCGCGCCGAGTTCGGCGTGACCGCCGTGGTCGGCTCCGGCGGCGGCCGCATGGCCACCACCATGGACCGCTACGAGGCCGACTGGTCCATCGTCGAGCGCGGCTACCGCGCCCACGCCACCGGCACCGCGCGCGGGTTCCACTCTGCGGAGGAGGCGCTCGCCACGCTGCGCAAGGAGCAGCCGGGCGTCAGCGACCAGTTCCTGCCCGAGTTCACCGTGGTCGACGACGACGGCGTGCCCGTGGGCGCGATGCACGCCGGCGACGCGGTGGTGCTGTTCAACTTCCGCGGCGACCGGATGATCGAGATCTACCGGGCGCTCACCGAGGAGCCGTTCGACGCGTTCGACCGCGGCCCCCTGCCGGGCAACCTGTTGGTGGCCGGCCTCACCATGTACGACGGCGACCTGGGCATCCCTGCGCTGTTCCTGGTGCCGCCTGTACGGGTGGTGGGCACGGTCAGCGAGGTCATCGCCAACGCCGGCCTGCGCCAGGCGGCCATCGCCGAGACCCAGAAGTTCGGGCACGTCACCTACTTCTGGAACGGCAACCGCAGCGACAAGTTCGACGAGGCGCTGGAGGACTACGTCGAGATCCTTAGCGACCGTGTGCCGTTCGAGCAGCGGCCGTGGATGAAGAGCGCCGAGACGGCCGACGAGGTCATCCGCTGCGTGCAGTCCGGATCGTACGAGTTCGTGCGCGCCAACTTCGCGGCGGGCGACATGGTGGGCCACACCGGCGACATCGACGCGTCGGTGGTGGCGGTCGAGGCCATGGACATCTCGCTCGAGCGCGTGCTCGAGGCCGTCCGCGCCGCCGGCGGCACGCTGGTGGTGACCGCCGACCACGGCAACTGCGAGGTCATGCACGAACGCGACAAGCACGGCGAGACGCTGCTCGATGCCGATGGCGTGGCCGTGCCGAAGAAGAGCCACACGCTGTCGCCGGTGCCGTTCGTGGTGGTCGACTTCGTGCCGCGCACGCTCGCGCTCAGCGAGACGCCCGACCTGGGCCTGGCCAACATCGCCGCCGGCCTGCTGCAGTTGCTCGGCCTGCCGGTGCCGGCGGACTACGCCGAGCCCGTGGTGGTCGCCGCCGACTGACCCGGTCCGCCGGTGTTCACGCCGCCCGCATCGACGGGTGGCAGTCGCAGCGTCATCAACCACGTGACCAACACGAACGCGGCCGAGCCCCACAGCGCGGCCGACAGCCCGCCCCACAGGGAGAGCACACCCGACAGCAGCGTGCCCACCAGCCGGCCGGCGGCATTGGCCGAGTAGTAGAAGCCGACGTCGAGCGAGATCGTGTCGTCGTCGCTGTAGGCGAGGACGAGGTACGAGTGCAGTGACGAGTTCACCGCGAACACCACGCCGAACACGATCAGCCCACCGACGACTGCCACCGTGACCGCGACATCGGCCGCGACCGTGACGGCGATGGCCGCCGACACGAACGCCAGGAGGAGCGCCCAGCGCTGCGCGGCGTGGATCTCGTCGAGCGGGCCGTCGCCTCGACGCAGCAGGCGCGGCGCCATCGACTGCACGCCGCCGTACCCGATGGTCCACAGCGCGAGGAACGCGCCGATGGCGTAGTTCGACCAGTCGAGCTGTTCGTGCAGGAACACCGGCAGGGCGACCACGAACCAGATGTCGCGCGACCCGAACAGGAAGAACCTGGCCGCGGAGAGGCGGTTGATCGCGGTCGATTTCGACAGGATCGATCGCAGCGGCGCCTTCTTCTTCGACTTGCCGATGTCCTCGTCCAGCAACACCAGCAACGCCACCACCGTGACGGCCAGCAAGCCCGCCATCGCGTACAGCGACTCGTCGTACCCGAGCGCGCTGAGCAGCGCGGCGCCCAGGAAGAAGCCGACGCCCTTGAGTGCGTTCTTCGACCCGGTGAGCACCGCGACCAGCCGGAACAGCGCGCCCGCCTCACCGCCGGTTCCCGCACCCGCACCGCCGATGGCCTTCACCGCGCTCTTCGAGCTCATCTTGGTGAGGTCCTTGGCGATGCCGCTGAGCGCCTGCGCGGCCATCACGAACGTCACCGTCACCCACTCGCGCCATGTCGGCTGGGTGAGGGTGAGGGCCAGCAGGGCAACGATCTGCAGCCCGAGCCCGGCTGTGAGGGTGCGGTTCAGCCCGGTGCGCGAGCCCACCCACCCGCCGAGCAGGTTGGTGAGGATGCCCATGAACTCGTACGCGAGGAACAGGAACGCGATGGCCACGGGCGAGTAGCCGAGCTCGTGGAAGTGCAGCAGCACGAGCATGCGCAACGCACCGTCGGTGAGTGTGAACGCCCAGTACCCCGCGGTGACGAGCACGTAGTTGCGCATCTTCATGCGCGTGGCTGCTCCCCCGTCGCGGGTTCGAGCGAACGGGCGACCTTCGCCGCCAGCTCGGCCATGCGGAACACGTAGCCGTACTCGTTGTCGTACCAGACGAGCACTTTCACCAGGCTGCCGTCCACCACCATCGTCGACGGCCCGTCGACGATGCCCGACCGAGTGTCGTTGGTGAAGTCGGCCGACACCAGCGGGCGGTGCTCGAAGCCGAGGATCCCGCCCAGCTCGCCCTCGGCGGCATCGCGGAGCAGCCCATTGATCTCGTCGACCGTCACGTCGCGGCGCATGGTGAACACGGCGTCGGTGAGCGACGCGTTCAGCAGCGGGACCCGCACCGCGAGGCCGTTCAGCTTCCCCAGCAACTCGGGATAGATCATGGTGATCGCCGTGGCCGACCCGGTGGACGTGGGGATGAGCGAGTTCACCGCCGAGCGGGCGCGGCGCAGGTCCTTGTGCGGCGCGTCGACGATGACCTGGGTGTTGGTCAGGTCGTGCATGGTCGTGATGGCGCCACGCTCGATCCCGATCTGCTCGTGGAGCACCTTCACGACGGGCGCGAGGCAGTTGGTGGTGCACGACGCCGCGGTGACGATGCGATGCACCGCCGGGTCGTAGAGGTGGTCGTTGCAGCCCATCACGACGTTCAGCACCGGGTCACCCGGCGTCTCGTCCTTCACCGGCGCCGCCACCACCACCTTGCGCACGCCGCGGTCGAAGTACGGCTGCAGATGCGGCACGGTCTTGAACCTGCCGGTGGCCTCGATGACCAGGTCCACACCCAGGTCGTCCCACGGCACCTCGTCGGGTGTCGCGTACGACGAGTGGCTGACGTGCGAGCCGTCGATCACCAGGTCGCCGTGTTCCGTGCCGACCGAGCCGGCGTAACGGCCGTGCACGGTGTCGAACTCCAGGAGGTGCGCCGAGGTCGCGGCGTCGCCGTGTAGCTCGTTCACGTGCACCAGTTCGAGCTCCGGATGGCGGCCGAGTGCGCGCACGACGAGGCGACCCATGCGGCCGAAGCCGTTGATGCCCAGGCGGATGGTCACGAGATGCTCCGTTCGGAGGAAGGGACGAGCGCGTCGATGCGCATGTTCAGGTCGGCGACGACCGCATCGAAGGCGGCGGCGCTGCCCTCGTCGACCGGGTCGGTGATGCTCCAGTGCCACCAGTCGGGCTCGGGCCGAAGTTCTTCGTGCACCAGATCGCACACCGTGACGACCTGGGTGCCGGCTGCCACGTGCTCGACGCGGCGTGGCACGACGTGTCCCAGGTCCAGCCCGGCGCGGCGTGCAGCGGCGACGGCGCCGCGGTGCACCCGCGGGGCAGGCTCGGTGCCGGCCGAGGTCGCAGTCAGACCGGTGCGCGCGGTCCACACTGCAGCTGCAAGTTGCGACCGGGCCGAGTTGCGGGTGCAGAGGAACAGCATGGGGCCGGGCGGTGCGGCAAATGGTCGGCCCACCAGCGGGAGGGCCGCCGGGGTGAGGCGGACGTACCGACGGCGCGCGTCGCCGGCGGACACGGAACGGCTGACCAGCCCGGCCTGCTCGAGCACGTGGAGGTGGTGAGCCAGCAGGTTCGTGGGCAACGAGTGGCGCGCACCGAGTTCCTTCGGGGTGCGGTCGCTGACGACCAGGTCGTCGACGATCGCCAACCGAACCGGTTCTCCCAACGCCGCATGCATCGCGACGCGCTGTTCGAAGCGCAGGGGCCGGTCCATGCCGCCCACGGTACGGAAGGCCGGATATTCGGTCAACATCCATTGAGTGAACTCTTGGAATCGGTCAGCGTCGATGTTCGCCCGCGACGAGCGTCGGCCGGCCGACGCGTTGTGACAACGTCCACGTCATCGCCGGTGGCGCGCCCGCGCTACTGTTCGCGACATGGCCAACAAGAAGGCGTACCTCGAGCACCTCCGGAACGTGTCGCTGTTCCAGGGTTGCTCCACGAAGGAACTCGAGAAGATCGCGAAGGCGTCCGACGA
>CBHWEI010000205.1:0-7498 GCA_966112835.1 uncultured Acidimicrobiaceae bacterium | reverse complement strand
GGCCCGTTGGCGCGAGCCGCACGGGCCGCTGCGCACCGCCATCGGCATGGCGGGTGACGGCATCGTCGACATCGACATGGATCGCGACGGTCCGCACGCCCTCCTCGCAGGCACCACCGGCGCGGGCAAGAGCGAACTGTTGCGCAGCCTGGTGCTGTGCTTCGCGCTCGCAGTGCCGCCCGAGGAGTTGCAGTTGGTGCTCGTGGACTACAAGGGCGGTGCCACCTTCGACGAGCTGGTCGGCCTGCCGCACGTGGCCGGCGTGGTCACCGACCTGGACGATGCGCTGGCCGATCGCGCCCTGCGCAGTCTGCACGCCGAACTGAAGCGGCGGGAGTCGACGTTGCGCGAGCACGGCGCGGCCGACCTGCCCAGCCTTCGCCGCCGGGCGCCACAGGTGGCCATGCCCCGACTGGTGGTGGTGGTCGACGAGTTCGCCGCGCTGGTGGCCGAGCAACCCGACTTCCTGCACTCGCTGGTCGGCGTCGCTCAACGCGGGCGCAGCCTGGGCGTGCACCTGCTGCTCGCCACGCAGCGGCCGCAGGGCGTCATCAGCGACGACATCCGCGCCAACACGAACCTGCGCATCGCCCTGCGCCTGCACGACGCGGCCGACGCGGTCGACGTGGTGGGCGATGCCGCCCCCGCCCGGCTGCCGCGCGGCGTGCCCGGCCGGGCGGTCATGCGGCTCGGCGCCGACGAGCACCTGCTGTTCCAGACCGCGTACCTTGCCGACGCACCCGCTGCGGTGCAGGCCGTGTGCGCCGCAGGAGCCGGTCGCGACCAGCGGCCGACGTGGCCGGCGCCATGGACCCCGCCGCTGCCGACGACGCTCACGCCCGAGGACCTCGACGTTCAACCCGGCGTCATCGGTCTGTGCGACGACCCCGACCATCAGCGGCGGGTGGCGCTGCACTGGACGCCGGCGGCCGGGTCGGTGGTCGTGGCCGGCAGCCCTGGCAGCGGCGTCACGTCCACACTGCGCACGCTGGTGGCCCGCGCGCTCGACGAGCCGCACACGCACGTGCACGTGCTCACCGCCGCACGAGACGGGGCGGATCTGGCCGCGCACCCGCGGCTGGTCACCGTGGCACTGCACGAGACCGAACGGGTGCACCGCCTGCTGCACCGGTTGCGCATGCCCGACCTCGACGGCGCGCACCGCGTGGTGGTGATCGACGGGTTGGAGGTGGTGCGGCGCACGCTCGACCAGCCCGAGTCGCTCGACACGTTCGATGCGCTCGACGAGGTGCTCGCCTCGGCACACGACACGCTGCTGGTCGGCACGGCCCAGCCGAGCACGTTGCCGGTGACGCTCCTGGCCCGGTGTGCCCACCGCTGGGTGCTGCACCTGCACGACGCGCACGACGCGATGGCGCTCGGCGTGCCGGCCCGCCTGGTGCCGCCCGCGGTACCGGGCCGGGTTCACGTCGCCTCGACGGGGCTGACGGCGCAGCTGCTGCACCCCGCCCACGTCACCGTTCGCGACGACGTGGCGGTGAGCGATCGCCCGCAGGTGGACCCCGTGGCCGTGGTGCCGCCGGTGGTGCACGCGGCCGCACTGGGCGCTGGGCGGCACGAGCACGGCGAGCTGCTCCTACCGATGGGGCTCGACTTCGCCACGGGTCTGCCGCACCACCTGGTGGTGCCCGACGGCGACCACGTGCTGGTGCTCGGTGGCAGCCGCACCGGCCGCAGCACGCTGCTCGCCCGCCTGGCCACGGCGTGGCGGCAGGCGCACCCCGACGGCCGCGTGGTGGCCGTGCTGCCGCGGCGCTCGGCGTTCCCCGCAGCACTGGCCGACGCCGTCGCGGCCGGCGACGAAGTGGCCCGTCACCTCGGCGCGGGGAACGGACCGTTGCTGGTGGTGTGCGACGACGCCGAGCTCGTCGACGACGGCGACGGCGCGCTGTCCGCGTTGGCGGCATCTCGACGGGATGGCGTCACCATCGTCGCCGCGGGCCGACCCGACGCGCTGCGCCAGCGCTACGGGCATTGGACCGCGAGCGTGCGTCACGCCCGCCTCGGCACCCTCGCCGCGGGCGGGGGCGACACCGACGCCGACCTGTTGGCCACGGTGGTGCCACGTCGCCTGCCGGTGCGCCCGCGTCCCGGCCTGGTGTGGGCCGTGGACCAACGCGGCCACCGCCTGGTGCAGACGGCCGTCGACGAGCCGGGCGTGCACGACGCCCCAAACGTGCAGATGGCCACGAACGGTACGAGATAGCGTCCGCGCCATGGACGAGACGCCCGCTGACGACACGACACCGGACGACACGACGCCGGAGCCGAGGCCCGCAGTGCCGCAGTCCCCGTGGGCCGCACCGACGCTGCCCGCACCGGTACCACCCGCGCCCGAGGCCACCGCAGCGCCGCTCACTTCCGTGGTCATCACCGAGCCGCCGAAGACGTCGCGTGTCGGGCTGCTCGTCACCGCGGCCGTCGTCGTGGTGGCCGCAGTGGGCGTCGGCGCGTTCCTCATGCTGCGCGGTGGCGACGAGCCGGTGACGTTCTCGCTCCAGGCTGCCGCCGACCGCACCGCCGCCGCACCCGGGCGCACGAGCGTCATCGAGACCGTGGCACTGGGCCAGACCCTGGCGGTCGACTCGACGCTCGACGACGAGAGCGGGCTGGCGAAGGTGAGCATGGACCTGAGCAAGATCATCGGCACCGACACGCCGATGGTGGCCATCGTCGACCCGGAGAACAAGACCATGTACATGTCGGCCGATGCGTTCGGTGCAGCGTTGGCCGACGTCACCGACAAGGCGTGGGTGAAGGTCGATCAGCAGGCGCTCGACGACGCCGGCCAGGACAGCAGCATGTTCGACCAGCTCGGCGCGGCGGGCAAGATCGATGTCGAAGCCGTCATCGCCCACGCCGACACCATCACCGACCTCGGCGCCACCACGTTCGACGGCGAGGACGTGCGCCACTACGAGGTGATCGCCAAGATCGCCGACGTACCCGGCCTGAAGGATCTGCTCCAGAACCAGATCGAGGGGCTCGACGCCGTGCTGCCCGATGAGCTGATCTACGACATGTACGTGACGAAGGACAACGAGATCCGCCGCGTGGTCTACGAGATGGACCTCACCACGTCGAAGGTGACGGTGGACACGACGATGCACCTGCTCGACACTGCGCCGGGCATCACCATCCCGCCCGACGACGACGTCATCGACGCGCGGGACCTCGGCTGACGGCGTCGGCCCAGGCCGCAAGCGCATCGGTGGCATCGGCGGCGATGGCCGCGTCGTCGCGGCCGGTGTGCCGCCGGTCGATCGCGTCGCTGGCGATCAGGCCCGCCACCATCGGCACGCCCAAGCCGTCGGTGAGGTCCAACCACTCGCACCACGAGGCCGGCGTGTCGTACCAGCGCAGGTAGCCCGACGGCGCGGTGGGCCACCAGCGCTCGGCGAAGCGCAGCACCACCTTCTCCATGCGGCCGACCGCGAGATGGTCGATGGCATCGCGGTGTGCGGCGGGCAGCGCAGGCACCAGCTCGGCCGCCAGCCAGGCGGGCACGGTGCAGATGCACACGTCGGCGTGCAGCACATCGACGCCGTCGGCGGTGACCCGCACACCCGCGTCGTCCCACTCGATGCGGCGCACGACGGTCGACGTGCGGATGTCCACGCCGTCGGCGAGGCGCTGCTGCAATGCGGTGAAGCCACTCGGCAGCCACCGGTCGGCCAACCCCACGCCCGGTTCGGCGAACACCGTGTGCGCCGAAAGACGATGGTGCGGTGCGCCGTTCTCCAGGTCGAGCTCGCCGTCGACGGCGTGCTGGGCCACACGGCGGGCCTCGGGCGACAGCCCGGCCAGGTACGCGGGCAGCACGTCGGCCAGTGAAGCGGTGGGCGGCGCGGTGGCGCACGCCGCAGCGATGCCGGCGAACGCAGCCTCGATGTCGCCCACCTCGCCGTCCGACGCGGCCGCGAGCGGGTGATGGAAGTCGGTGGGCACGGTGGGCAGGCGGAGCGCCTCGGCCATGCGGGCGAGCGAGTTGGTGGGGCCCTGCTGCAGCCACGCCGCGCCGGCATCGGCCGTCGCGCCGCCGCCCAGGTCGACGGTGTGGGCGCGGCCACCGATGCGGTCCCGCGCTTCCAGCACGGTCACCTCCACGCCGGCGTCGCGCAGGGCACGCGCCGCGCCGAGGCCGGCGAACCCGGCACCCACCACCAGCACTCGGGTGGCGCCCTGGTCCAGCGCCCATCTGGCGGCGCGACCACCTTCCTGGAAGGCGCCGTGGGTCATCGACGGGGCGTCGGGGTTCGTGGCGTCGCCGGCCAGCACCAATCGGCCGTCGATGGGCGTGCCGATCTGCGCCCGATGAGCGGGCGTACCGCCCGGGGCGAGCGCGCTCCACGAGCCGCGGCTGTACGGATCGTCGGCCCAATGGGTGACGTGCCAGGCGATCGGTGCGGGGGTCATCCGCAGCAGTCTGCCCGACGGCAACCGGCGAGACCCGGCCAGTAGGCTCCCCGACCGATGAAGCGGACGACCACTCCTGCACGCCACCTGCGCCGTGCCATTGCACCCATCACCCTGCTCGGCATGGCGCTCGCCGCCTGCGGCTCGTCCGACGGCGCGACGACCACCACCGGCGGGGCGGTCGCACCGAAGGTGGTCGTCACCTCGGTGAAGGGCGACCCCGAAAGCGAACTGTTCGCCGCCATCTACGCACGAGTGCTGGAGGACGCCGGCTACCGCGTGTCGCGCAAGGACCCCGTCGACCTCGACCGCGCCGGCTACCTGGCCGCGTTGGCCAAGGGCGACTTCAACCTCATCCCCGACTGGACCGACCCGCTCGTCGGCTACGTGTACTCGCTGCCGGGCGCACCGGCGCAGAGCACCACCGTCGTGCCGTCCGAGCCCGCCACCACGCAGGCACCGGTCACCATCCCGCCCACCTCCACCACCGTCGCGGGCGCCACCACCACGGCCGGCGCCACCACGACGACGGGTGCGGCCACCACCACGACGGCCGCCCCGGTCATCACCAACGGTCGCACCACGGCCGAGCAGGTCATCGCCATCCGCGCCGCGCTGCCCGACGGTGTGGCCATCGGCGAGCCCACCGACGGTGAGGACAAGCAGGTCATCGCCTGCACCGAGGCCACCGAGAAGGCCAACAAGGACACCGAGTTCGTCGGCCTGTTCAACCTGGCGTCCATCGCGCCCACCATCCGCCTCGGCGGTTCGGCCGCGTGGATGGCCGACACCGAGTTCGGCTACCCGGCGTACCAGAAGTACTACGGCGGCGACTTCAAGGACGTCGTCACCGTGGAGGACGCCGACCTGGCCGCCGCCATCGACGGCGACAAGGTGGACTGCGTGGCCGTGAACTCGCTCGACCCCATCATCACCACCAAGCGGCTCACCATCCTGGTCGACGACAAGGCGATGGTGCGTGGCAATGCACTGGTGCCGGTGCTGTCGGCATCGGTGGCCACGCAGGACCTCATCGCCGTGCTGACGCAGGTGAACGGTGCGCTCACGAGCACGAAGATCAACCAGATGCTGAACCAGATCAACGCCGGTGGCACCGATCCGGTGACGGTGGCGAACGCCTTCCTCGACACCCAGGGCGCGCTCACCACCGACACCACCATCGCCGCCGGCTGATCGCCGAACGGTCGACACCGCCACGGTTAGGGTGACGACGTGATCGAAGTCCAGGACCTGTCGAAGCGTTTCGGCGGCACCACCGCGGTCGACCACCTGGGCTTCCAGGTGCGGCCGGGCGTGGTCACCGGCTTCCTCGGTCCCAACGGCAGCGGCAAGAGCACCACCATGCGCTGCATGCTGGAGCTGGACCGGGCCGACACCGGCGGCGCCTCGTTCGACGGCCGCCGCTACCGCGACCTCGACCGGCCACTGCACCAGGTGGGCGCGCTGCTCGACGCCGGGTACGTGCACCCCGGCCGCAGCGCCCGCAACCACCTGCGCTGGATGGCGGCCAGCAACGGCATCGCCCGGTCACGCGTCGACGAGGTCATCGAACTGGTGGGCCTCACGTCGGCCGCCGGCCAGCGGGTGCGCACGTTCTCGCTGGGCATGCGCCAGCGCCTCGGTCTGGCCGGCGTGCTGCTCGGCGACCCGCAGACCATCATCCTCGACGAGCCCGCCAACGGCCTCGACCCCGAAGGCATCCGCTGGATCCGCGACATGCTGTCGTGGCTGGCGACGCAGGGTCGCACGGTCCTGGTGAGCAGCCATCAGCTCAGCGAGATCGCCCTCATCGCCGACGACCTGGTGGTCATCGGCCGCGGTCGCCTCATCGAACAGAGCACGGTCACCGACTTCGTGGCCCGCCATGCCGACCGGTGGGTGCGGGTGAAGAGCCCCCGTGCCGCCGATCTGGTGGGTGCGGTGCAGGCGCAGGGCGGCGAGGTCGCCCAGGTCGACCCCACCACCCTCGACATCCGCCAGCTCGACGCCGCCACCGTCGGCGAGCTCGCCGCCGCGCAGGGCCTGGTGCTGCACGAACTGTCACCGCAGACCGGTTCGCTGGAGGACGCCTTCCTGTCGGCCACCGCCGAGTCGGTGGAGTACCGATCCGGCCCGTCCGGCGCGCCGGGTGTCGCGCCGCCGCCACCACCGCCCGGCGCGGGCGACTGGGGGCCGCCATCATGATCGGCCTCCTCCGCTCCGAACAGATCAAGCTGCGCACGGTGGTCATGCACTGGGTGCTGCTCATCATCGCCACGCTGTTCCCGCTGGTCATCACGTTCCTGACGGCGTTCTTCAACGGCGACGACGCCGGGTGGGACAGCCGCTCGGTCATCGAGGTGCTCAGCGGCACCGCGTTCGTGTCGGTGCTGCTCATCGGTGTCACCGCCGCCGCGTCGGTCACCGGCGAGTTCGGCTTCAACACCATCCGGCCCACGTTCACCGCCACCCCGCGGCGCACGCGAGTGGTCACCGCGAAGGCCATCGTCCTGCTCGTGGTCGCGCTGGAGGTGCAGATCGGCGTGGTCGTGGTGGGTGCCATGGGCGGCGCCGCCATCGCCGAAGGACGCGGCGCCACCATCGACCTCGGCTCGGTCGACGCCGGCTACAACACGCTCATCGGGTCGGTGGTGCTCGCCGGGCTGATGGCGCTCATGGGTCTGGGCCTCGGCCTCGTCATCCGCAGCACGCCCGCCGTGATCGCGGCGCTCATCCTGTGGCCGCTGCTGGTCGAGAACCTGCTCGGCGGCCTCATCGGCCTGATCTTCGACAACCAGAACGTCGCCTCGTGGATGCCGTTCCGCGCCGGCTTCAGCATGGCCACACTCCAGCCGTTCGACGGGCCGTCGCGGCTGGTGGCCGGGCTGTACTTCGCTGCCGTCACGCTCGTGGTGCTCGCGTTCGGCACCTGGAGCGTGAACCGCCGCGACGCCTGATCAGCGAGCGCGCAGCTCGAGGGCGTCGCGCTTCAGGATGGTGTAGTGGCGCTCGTGCTGGTCGATCCAGCCGAGGCGGATGAAGCTGGCGATGGCCTTGTTCA
>CBHWEI010000204.1:0-7500 GCA_966112835.1 uncultured Acidimicrobiaceae bacterium | reverse complement strand
CGCGATCTGCACGATCGACAGGTCTCCACTCGGACGAGCACGATCCACCTCGTCCGCAGCATCACTTCGCCGGCACCCCCGTCGGGTCGGGCCGCAGCCGTGGGTGGGTGCCGAACATCGGCCCCGAGGTGGTGGCGGAGGTGAGGCCCGACCCGTCAGCGTTGATGACCGCCATCGTCGGCTGTCCGAACCCCTCGCCCTCCACGGCGGTGAAGATGATCTTCGAACCGTCGGGTGTCCACGTGGGCTGCACAGCCCGGGTCTCGCCCTTGGCGAACGAGGTCAACGCCGTCCGCTCCGAGCCGTCGGGCCTGATCGTGAAGAGGTTCGACGGGCCCACGTCCAGTTCGGTCCATTGGCGGGTCGAGAACACGATCAGGTCGTCCTTCGGGTTCCAGTCCGGATAGTTGGCCCACGAGTCCCAGTCGGTGATCACGGTCGGCACCGGGTCGGCCGCCGTCATGTCGACCACAGCGATCGCCGACGCGGTCATCTTCCCCGACTCACCCGGGTTCGACCAGTGCTGCACCTCGAGCACCAGGTGCGTGCCGTCCGGCGACCAGCGCGGCCAGCCGAACGCATCGGAACCCGACGCGACGAAGGCAGTGCTGACCTCCTTCGTCGCCACGTCGAGCAGCGCCAACCGCACGTTCACGGCGCTGCCGTGGTCGTCGTCGAACGCGATGAAGGCGATGGTCGTTCCGTCGGGGGACCACGCCGGTTCATCGGCGTCCACACACGGCCGCTCGCAGTTGAAGATCCGCTCCGCGTTCGAACCGTCGACGCCCGCCACCCAGATGTCGCGAGTGATGACGTCCTCTCCCGTGCCCGTGTTGTCGGCATCATCCGCAGCAAAGGCGAGTTGCTGCCCGTCGGGGCTCCAGTCGGGGTGCACCTGCCACCCGTCCTTCGGCAGCAGCACGTCGGGCGTCGCCGGGTGGCTCCCCGAGCCGTCCGGCCGTACCAGCACGTTCCCGACCGCCCCGGGAATGGGGCCCTCGAACACGATCCCCGGCTCGCGCCTGGGGTCCACCGTGGTCGGCGCGATCGACGTGGTCGGCGCGGCCGCGCCCCCGCCCGAGCCACATGCGGCCAGCATCATCAACGCCACCACCCCGAGGCAACCCATACGACGAGTCATGCATCTCACACGGATGAACGGCAGTTCCGGTTGACGCGTCAACCGGCCGGGCTTGCCATTCGTGTGCATGATGTGCAGATGTCCGGTCCTCGTGGGGACCATCCGACCGGCGAACTCGACGAGTTCGAACCGTTCTTCCGGCGGGAACACCCGCGCCTGCTCGCCACTGCCACTGCGCTGGTCGGCGACCGCGAAGTCGCCCGTGAACTGGTGCAGGAGGCCCTGCTGCGCACGTACGACGCGTGGGCGCAGGTGCACGGGCTCGAACGCCCAGGCGGATGGACCCGACGCGTGCTCGTGAACCTGTGCACCGACCTTCACCGACGCCGAGGCAGCGAACAGCGCGCACTCGCCCTCGTCCCACCCGCTGGCACGGCACCTTCACCGTCGCTGCCGTCCACCCAGTTCTGGGACGCCGTCCGACAGCTCCCGACACTGCAGCGTGCCGTGGTCGCGCTCCACTACGTCGACGACCTGGCCATCGCCGAGGTCGCCGACGTGCTCGGCGTGTCGGCCGGCACCGTCAAGACCTCCCTCTCCCGGGCGCGCACCGCACTGGCGCCCGCACTGGCCGCACACCGCTCCACGGAGGTGGAGTCATGACCATCGACGACGTACCCATGGACGAACTGGACCTGGCGATCCGCCGTGAAGCGGCCACCCTTCGCAACCAGCTGGCGACCAGCGCACACACCGACGAAGCATGGGACGACTTCCTGGTCGGCCACGCGTCACGGGTCGTCGAACCACACCACTGGCAGGGCCGCCGTCGCCGCCTCGCCATCGCTGTCGGGCTGGTGGCTGCGCTCGTCGTCGCAGCACTCATCGTTCGCACCATCGTCGACCGCAACTCGACACAGCTCCCCGTCATCTCGCCGGCGCCCTCCACCGTCGTCGCCACCGACGCCCGGTACGCCGCCGTCACCCTGGGCACCCATCAGCGGCTGTTCGCCGTGCGCAACGACGGCACCCGAACGGTCATCGGCACCATCCCGCCCGAGGTGGTCGGCGCCGTGAGAAGCGCGTACGGGCCGAACTACGTGGGCGACCTGTTCGCACAGGTGAGCGTGTCGGCGACAGGGTGGGTGGCCGTCACCGCCTCGGAGTCCACCGGCTTCTGGTTCTTCGATCTCCAACACCCCGAGACCCCGGCCAGGTTCGTCACCATCCCCGGGCAGACCATCGCCAACGACTCGCGGATCGCATGGAACCCGACCGGCACCCTGTTGGCCGTCGCAGTCCTCGACACGCCCACCGTCATCGTCGACCCGACCACCTCGAAGGTGACCGCCCCGTCCGACGGCCGGCTGCTGGTCGGTGACCCGCCGATCTGGACGACCGACGGCACCGGCACGATCACCTCCCCGTCGCAGACCGCGTTCGGCGAGATCTCCGTGGAACAACGTGGCGAACGTCAGGCCTGGGCGAGCAGCACCGACGTTCAGCCCGCGGAGCTGCTCGACAGCACCGTCTCGAGCAACGGCGACTCGCTCTGGGTGCTGGCGGCAGTCGGCACCGGCTCGAAGCGCATCGAGCTGGACCATGTGCCGTCGCCTCACGTCGTCCGAACCGTGAACACCCTGGGCCGACCGAACACCGAGGTACGCGAGGTCGACTCGGCGTTCATGGTGGCCGTCGCCCCGGACGATGCATCCGCGGTCGTCGGGCTGCACTACTCGAGCGGCACCGTCTACGACGCCCCCAGCTACCACCTCGTCCCCACCGACGGCAGCGAACCGACGGACCTGCGCGGCCCGTTCGCCGGATTCGTTCCGGTCACGCTCGTCGACGAACTCGGCACCTGAGTCCGCGGCGATCGGCCGCAGCGACCGGCACGCTCGAAAAGAATTCCGGAATTTCTTCGCCGAAAGGGCCCTGACGGGGGAACTCTGTCACACCCCTTGTTCATGATGGCCCCATGGAGTTGCGGGTCCCGACAGCGGAGGAACTGGTGATGATCTCGCCGGCCGACGTCGAGCGGCACGCGCACGCCATCGAGGTCATGCGCCGCAAGACCGAAGCCGCCACCGCACTCATGGTCCAGGCCGTCGACGACTCGGGCGCCTTCCTGGCCGACGGCCACAAGAAGGTGGCCGACTGGGGCCGTGGCACCAACAACTGGTCGCCCTCCGAAACCACACGCCTGGTCAAGCTGGCACGCGCCTTCCGGCTGCTGCCCACCTTCGCCGACACGGCGGTCACCGGCGCCATCGGTGTCGACGCCATGCACGCCATCGCCAAGGTCGCCGCGAACCCCCGGGCACGCAAACACCTGGCCGACGCCGACGAACTGTTCACCCAGGCCGCCACCGAGCTCACCTTCGAAGAGCTCTCGGTGCTGCTGCGCCACTGGGAAGAACTGGCCGACACCGACGGTCCTCGCCAGCGACACGCCCGTGCCATGCACGAACGCCGCGCCGGCGTGAACTTCGTCGGCGAGCGCGTCTACCTCGACGCCAGCGGTCCGGCGTTCGACGGCGTCCTCCTCGACGAGGTGCTCGCCCACTACACCGACCTCGAGTGGATGACCGAATGGGAGATCCTCTCGGCCATCCACGGCGACGACATGCACGCCGGCCTCATGGAGCGCACGCACGGGCAGCGCTGCTTCGACGCACTGCTGCGCATCTTCAACCTCGCCGCCGACGGTGGCGAGGGCAACGGTCCGGCCGTCACCGTCGAGATCACCATCGACCAGGCCACCTACGAGCACCAGCTCGAGCAGATGCTCGGTGGCAACCCCGAGCCCATCCCGCCGTCGCACGCCCCCAACCGCCGCTGCCAGGACCGCCGGGGCCGAGTGCTCGACCCGCAGGCCGTGGTCGCCGCCTCGGTGGTCGGCAAGGTGCGCCGCAAGGTGATCGGCGCCGACGGCGTGGTGCTCGACATGGGTCGCAAGCAGCGCCTGTTCACCGGCAGCCTGCGCGACGCCGTCCTGGCCTCGGGCATGTTCTGCACCCACGTCGGGTGCCGCATCCCCGGCCACAAGTGCCAGGCCGACCACCTCATCCCCTTCAGCAGGGGCGGGCCAACGAACGCCCGCAACGGCGGCCCGAATTGCAACTTCCACAACCCACGGAAGAACGACGGCACGCTCACCCTGCGCGACCGAAAGGGCCGATGGCACACCTATCGACCCGACGGCACCGAGATCGGATGGCCGGTCATGCGATTCCAGCTCGACCATCCGCACATCGCGCCGTACGCGATCGACCTCATCCGTTACGCCATCGACCGCAGCCCATAACGGGCGCGGCACGCTTCCCGAACGACCGGCCCCGCCCAAGGGCCGGTCATCGGCGCGCGTCCGCACACCCACCGGAGGGCTACCTGGATCGCGGTGGTACGGTCCACCTCCTGGGAGGTCGCGATGGCGACATGGTTCCAACACACGATGGGCCTACGGCCGGTCGTCGCCGCATTCATCGCAGTCGCTGCCCTCAACTCGTGCGGCGCGGACACCACCCCTGCTGCCTCCGTCAGTCGCTCCGATCTCACCGAGAAGTTGACAGAAGGTGGGCTGAGCGCGACGCAGGCCGACTGCGTGGCCGATCGCCACCGCGACGACTTCCCGCTCGACGGCAACAGCACTGCGATCGTGACCGAGCTGTTCGGCGACATGCTCGAGTGCGAGGGCATCGAGCACTCGCTCGCGTTGTGCGTCGGCAGCACCATGGCCGAAGTCGTCAGCCAGCCGGCGACGCTCGACCACGTGCTCTCCGGCACCGCGTCGTTCGACGACCGTGGCCGTCGCGCGTACGTGAAATCCACCCTCACCTGCAGAGGAATGGATGACGCCGCGGCTGAGTGCGTCGTCGAAGGGCTTGGACCAGAGATGATCCGCAAGGGGCTTGCTCCCGGTCCCGGCCCCGCCGACTACAAGGCGCGCCTGAAGGAGCTGGGCAAACTCTGCCGCTGAGCGACGGCGGCCACAACCGGCGGGTCAGTACGGGGCGGCGGCCAGGGGCTCGAACGCCGCCGACACCTCGCCCGACAAACCGAGGTTGTCGGGGTCGAGCATCAACACCGGAGCACCCTCGGAAAGGTCCACCGCCGCCAGGTCCACCCACAGCACATTCGGGCTGGTGGTCAACTCGACGAAGTAGCGCAGATTGGTGACGTCGGCCACCGTGCGGTACTCGGTGTTGTACACACCGAATTCGCCGTACGGTGCGCCGAACGGCACCGAGCAGTTGCGCACGATCGCCAGCACACCCGACACGGCTTCACGTACGTTCGCGGGCGTGGGCAGCAGCGCCCGGTAGTAGGCGGCGCGCTGGAACCGATCGCGCGCGTTCACGTTCCCCGGCAGCGGCATGTCGCGGCTGGGCTGCGAGAAGTCCAACTCGGCCAGTAACTGCAGCTGCTCGTCGTAGACGGGATCGTTCGTCATCACCACGTGCTCGGGCCCACGGTGCACCGACAGCCGCCCGTCGACGAACTCGACGACCGCCGAATCGCCCGTCGCATCCTCCAACGCCAGGTGCAGGTTCGACCGGTGACCGTTGATCTCCACCGGCACCACACCGGTGCGCGACAGCAGCTCGACGGCTTCGCCGACCGTGGCACACAGGTCCAGCGGGGCCTGCAACCACAGGCCCGCGTGCAACGACTGCTGATCGGCCGGCGGCACACCGAAGTCGCACGCGGCCAGGTACAGGGCGTGCACCGCCAAACCGCGCTCGTTGATGCCGTCGATGCTGCCGACGCCGTAGATGGAGACCACCACGCTGCCGTACCGCGACGTCCACGTCAGTGGGTTCGGCACCTCGATGCGATGGCCGGCCAACACGGCTCCATCGCGAGACTGGCCCTTCGGCCACACGACCAACTTCGGTTCGGTGGTGGTCGGCCAATCCATCGAACGGCCCGCCACCACGGCGAGGCCGTTGTCGTTCCACAACACTCGGGTGCACATGGCCGACGATGCTACGTGGCTGCCTTCACCTCACCAGCGGGTGAGCAGCACCGGCTTCAGGGCGTTGCCCACGATGCTGGGCTCGCCCATCACCACCTTGCCGTTCGGGCCACCCCAACCGACCACCATCGACGGCGGCCGCAACGTGGAGGGCACGATGGCCACACCGAACGAGCTGCCCATCGACACGGCCTTCACACCGTTCAACGACGTGGTGGTCAGCAGCACGGCGTAGCGCTGGTTCGTGGTGTTGCCGATGCCCAGGCCGCCGCTGCTGTTCAGGCCCCAGCACCGCACTCGTGCCGCCGCGCCCGTGCCCACGACCGCGCACGTGGCACTGCCGCCGACGCTCACCGACGTCGCACCACTCAGGAATGCCGTGGCGGTGATCTTCACCGGCAACGGCGTCCTCGAGAACGCGACCAGGTTCGTGCCCTGGCCCAACTGCCCACTGGTGTTGCCACCCCAGCACCGCACCGCACCGGTCGACAGACGAGCGCACGCATGCGCCGTCCCCACCGACACCTGGGTGGCCTTCGCGTTCGCACCGTCGATGCGCCACACCACCGTGCTCGCGAACGGCATGTCCTTGGTGACCACCGGGTTGCCCAACTGGCCGACGTTGTTCGCACCCCAGCAGCGCACACCACCGCCGTACATGACCGCACACGTGTGGTCGCGACCCACCGACACCTGCAGCACGCCACGCAACGGCTGGGTGGCGCTGACCTTCACCGCCACCGGGCGGACCCGGTCCACCGTGGTGCCATCGCCCACCTGCCCGCGTCCGTTCTCGCCCCAGCACACCACCGTGCCGGCCGCACCGGCGTTCAACACCGCACACGCCGTCGCCTCACCCACCGAGATGGACGACACCGCCTTCAGCGACGCCGACGTGGTGGCCATCACCGTCTGCGGCACCGGCTGGGCGGCGGGCTTCGACCCGTTGCCGATCTGGCCCGAGGCACCGGCGCCCCAGCACTTCACCGTGCCGGCCGCACCCGGCGTGAACAACGCACACGTGAACCCGCCACCCGCACTCACGGCGGCAGCGCTCGGCAGACCGGTCACCTTGGTGGGCACCGACGCCACACCGCCCACCGTGCCCAGGCCCAGCTGGCCCGTGGCGTTGCTGCCCGAGCACACCACCGAACCGTCGGCCAGGCGCGCACAGGTGTGCAGCCGACCGGCCGACACCTGCGTGGGCGCCACCGGCAGAGCGACCGCCAGGCCAGGGGTCTGCACCACGCCCGATCCGTCGGCAAACCAGGTGCCGCTGACCGTGGGGCACAACCGCAGCGGCACATTGCCAGACGCATCGGTGGTGCCCGACAGCACCTGCGTGCAGCCAGTGCGGTTGGACGACCTGCCGTTGGCCGACGACAACGTCACCGCCACACGGGGCAATGCCGAACCGAGCGCGTCGGTGGCGTGCACGGTC
>CBHWEI010000203.1:0-7513 GCA_966112835.1 uncultured Acidimicrobiaceae bacterium | reverse complement strand
AGGGCCTGCCGGTCCGCGGTCAGCGCACCCACACCAACGCTCGCACCCGCAAGGGCCCGAAGAAGACCGTTGCCAACAAGAAGAAGGCTGTGAGGAAGTAATGGCGAAGCCGAAGCCGGGCGGTCGCCGCCCCCGCAAGCGCGAGCGCAAGAACGTCACCAACGGTGTCGTCCACATCAAGAGCTCGTTCAACAACACGATCGTCTCGATCACCGACACCGAGGGCAACGTCATCTCGTGGGCGTCCTCCGGTGGCGTGGGCTTCAAGGGCTCGCGCAAGAGCACGCCGTTCGCTGCACAGATGGCCGCCGAGAAGGCAGCCCGTGCGGCAATGGAGCACGGCCTCCGTCGCGTCGAAGTGCAGGTGAAGGGCCCGGGTTCGGGTCGCGACACCGCCGTTCGCAGCATCCAGAACACCGGCATCGAGGTCACCTCGATCAAGGATGTCACCCCCGTCCCCCACAACGGCTGCCGTCAGCCCAAGCGTCGCAGGACCTGATCACATGGCTCGCTACACCGGACCGAAGGTGCGCGTCTCGCGTCGCCTCGGCATCAACATCTACGAGAACGAGAAGGGCCGCAAGGCGCTGGATCGTCGTCCCTTCCCTCCCGGCGCCCATGGCCGCACCCGTCGCCGCAACGCCGGCAGCGAGTACCTGGCCCAGCTGCAGGAGAAGCAGAAGGCGAAGTACATCTACTGCGTCCTCGAGCGTCAGTTCCGCAACACCTACGAAGAGGCCGTGCGTCTGCAGGGCCCCACGGGTGAGAACCTGCTGCGCCTGCTCGAGCAGCGCCTCGACAACATCGTCTACCGCGCCGGTTGGGCCAGCACCCGCCCGCAGGCCGGTCAGTTCGTCAGCCACGGCCTCATCCAGGTCAACGGCAAGCGCGTCGACATCCGCAGCTATCGCGTGAAGAAGGGCGACGTCGTCTCGTTGTCCCCGAAGGCCCGCGACATGATCGTCATCCAGCACAACCTCGACGTCCTCGACCGCTCGGTCGTGGGTTGGCTCGAGACGGGCGATGGTGGGAAGCAGGTCACGGTTCGCGACCTTCCCCAGCGCGAGCACATCGACGTGCCCGTGCGCGAATCGCTCATCGTCGAGTTGTACTCGAAGTAATCCGGCCACCTTCCCCGCACCAGAGGCAACGCACATGCTCGTCATCCCTCGTCCCACCGTCGAAGCGCTCGAAGAGGCCAGCGGCAACCGTCAGCGGTTCGCCATCAGTCCCCTCGAGCCCGGCTACGGCCACACCATCGGTAACTCGCTCCGCCGCATGCTGCTCAGCAGCATCCCCGGCGCGGCCATCACCACCGTCCGTTTCGACGATGCGCTGCACGAGTTCGACACCATCGCCGGCATCGCCGAGGACGTCACCGACATCATCCTCAACATCAAGGACATCGTGCTCACCAGCACGTCCGAGGACGACGTCACCCTGCGCCTCGACGTGCGCGGCCCGGCCGAGATCACCGCTGCCGACATCAAGTGCCCGAGCGAGGTCGAGATCCTGAACAAGGACCTCCACATCGCCACGCTGAACGGCAAGGCACGCCTGGCCATGGACCTCACGGTCAGCCGTGGCCGTGGCTACTTGTCCAGCGACCGCGACAGCCAGAACCGCGTCATCGGTGTCATCCCGGTCGACGCCATCTTCTCGCCCGTGCGCCGCGTCATGTTCAGCATCGAGCCCACCCGCGTCGAGCAGAACACCAACTACGAGCGCCTCGAGATCGACATCGAGACCGACGGCAGCATCGAGCCCCGCGAGGCCCTGGCCTCGGCCGGCGACACGCTGCGTTCGCTCGTCGACCTCATCGCCAACCTCAGCGACGAGCCCCAGGGTCTGGCCCTCGGCGAAGTGGCCAGCACGGCCAACACCTCGCCCGACCTGGACCTGCCCATCGAGGACCTCGATCTGTCGGAGCGCCCGCGCAACTGCCTGAAGCGCGCCCAGATCAACACGGTGGGCGAGCTGCTCACCAAGACCGAGGACGACCTGCTGAACATCACCAACTTCGGGCAGAAGAGCCTCGACGAAGTGAAGCAGAAGCTCGACGAGCGCGGCCTGACGCTGCGCGGCTGAGCAGAGAAGTACTAGGAGAGACACGAAATGCCTGCAACCCCTCGCCGGGCCCGCAACTTCGGCGGCAGCTCGCAACACCAGAAGCTGATGATGGCCAACCTGGCCGCATCGCTCATCGCCGCCGAGGCGATCGTCACCACCGAGGCCAAGGCCAAGGCCCTGCGCCCCATCGCCGAGAAGCTCATCACGAAGGCGAAGAAGGCTCAGGAAGAGGGCCCGATGCGCGTGCACCGCATCCGCCAGATCCAGGGATACCTGGGCGACAAGGAGATGACCCACAAGCTGGTCAACGACGTCGCTCCGCGCTACGAAGCGCGCAACGGTGGCTACCTGCGCATCCTGAAGCTCGGACCGCCCCTGGGCGACAACGCTCCGATGGCTCGCGGCGAGCTCGTCGGAGCACCGACGACCCGGCCGTTGGGGGCCGTCCGCACGGACGGCGCCCTTCGTCGTTTTCCTTCCGTTCACCCTTTTGTTGCCGGGTGTTCACCGTGGAATAGAGTGCCGCGCGTCTCCTCCGACCGCTCAGAAGGACCCATGCGCTTCCGACTCATCCCACGTGACGAGAGCTTCTATCCCATGTTCGATCAGCAGGCGCAGATCGCCGCTGACACGGCCGTGGTGCTGTCGTCGCTCATCACGTCGTTGCCGCTGTCGGCCGAGCAGGTCGAGGCCGTCGTCGCCGCCGAGAAGCAGGCCGACGCGGTGCTGCGCGAGGTGCGCAACAACCTCGAGCACTCCATCGTCACCCCCTTCGACCGCGAGGACATCCAGTCGTTGGCCAACGCGCTCGACGACGTGCTCGACGAGATGCGCGCCGCGGCCGACAACGCGTTCCAGCACAACATCCGCACGCCGCTGCCGGGCATCGACGAGCTGCTGCGCCTGCTGTGCGACATCACCGCGAAGAACGTCGCTCTGGTGGCCGGCCTGCGCACGCTGCGCGACCTGAACCCCATCATCGACGAGATCGAACGCCTCGAGAGCGAGGCCGACACCCAGTACCGCAAGGTCATGGCCGAGCTGTTCAGCGGCCGGCACGACGCACTCGACATCCTCCGTTGGAAGGACGTCGTCGAGTCCATCGAGGGCGCCATCGACGCCGTCGAGGACGCGAGCGACGAGGTGCAGTCCATCGCGGTGAAGCACGCCTGACCATGTCAATGGCCGACTTCATGGTCATCGTGGTCGTCGCGATCGCGTTGGTCTTCGACTTCGTCAACGGGTTCCACGATGCGGCGAACTCCATCGCCACCATCGTCGCGACCCGCGTGCTGAAGCCGTGGCAGGCCGTCATCTGGGCGGCCTTCTTCAACTTCATCTCGTTCCTCATCCTGCCGCTGGCGGTCGCGAACACCATCGCCAAGATCGTCGACTCCAGCGTGGTGTCCATCGGCCTGGTCTTCGCCGGCCTGGTGGGCGCCATCTTCTGGAACGTGCTCACCGCCTGGTTGGGCCTGCCCTCGTCGTCGTCGCACGCCCTCATCGGCGGCATGGTCGGCGCCGGTGTGGCGAAGGCCGGGTGGGATGTGGTGAACGTCGAGTCGCTGCGCAAGACCGCAGCGTTCATCGTCTACTCGCCGCTCATCGGCCTGGTGCTGGGCTTCAGCCTCATCGTGCTGGCGTCGTGGGCGGTGTACCGTATCAGGAACCGCAACCGGGTGAACAAGACGTTCCGCGGCATGCAGCTGGTGTCGGCCGCGGCGTTCAGCATCGGTCACGGTGCCAACGACGCGCAGAAGACGATGGGCATCATCGTCGCCCTGCTCGTGGGAGCGAAGAAGCTCGACGCCAGCGTGCTCGACTCGTCCGACGGCATCCCGCTGTGGATCGTGCTGTCGTGCCACGCGGCCATCGCGCTCGGCACCATGACCGGCGGCTGGAAAATCGTGAAGACGATGGGCAGCAAGCTCACCCGGCTCGAGCCGATGGGTGGCGTGTGCGCCGAGACCGCCGCCGCGGCCACCCTGTTCTTCGCCTCGTTCAACGGCATTCCCGTCAGCACCACCCACACCATCACCGGCGCCATCGTCGGCACCGGCTCGGCGCACCGCCTGTCGGCCGTGCGGTGGAACGTGGCCCGTCGTGTGGTGTGGGCGTGGGTGCTCACCATCCCCGGCTCGGCGCTCGTCGCCGTGCTCACCTATTGGATCGTGCAGGTGTTCGCGTGATCGACCGTCGTGCCGTGTTCTTCTTCGTGTCGGCCGTCGTGTCGGCGCTGCTCATCCCGATGCTGCCCGACGACCCGAAGCACGTGTGGCTGGCGCGCACGCCCATCGTGCTCATCGCCGCGCTCATCATCCTGGGCATCCTCTCGTGGCTCGACCACTGGTCACGCCACCGCACCCATCGTTGACGGCAACCTGGCCCGGCGCCGCTCTAGCCTGAGCGACCGTGCCGCGACGCGCCCGACATCCCCTGGCCGTGCTGGCCGTCTGCGCCGCGGTGCCGGCTGTCGCGCTCGCCGCGCTGTTCGTGTTCGCCGACGGCCGCGCCGAGGGTGTGTCGGTGCCCGCCACGTCGTCCACGCTCGCACCGGTGCTGCCTGCGCCGTTGCCCACGCCGCTGCTGTCGGTGCGCCGGGCGCCAACACCCTTGGCCGCCGCCCGCCGAGCCGACGTGCTCGACGCCGCTGCCCAACCGCTGATGGCCGCGATCGACGCGCAGTCGTGCCTGTCGGTGGGCCTGGGTGACGAGCCGCTGGTGGCCACGAACGGCGGCGTGCAGGTCATCCCGGCCAGCAACCTGAAGGTGGTCACGGCCACGGCAGCGGTGGAGGTGCTCGGCGCCGGCACCGTGTTCACCACGAAGGTGGTCGGCCCCAACCCCACCGACGGCATCGTCGACGGCGACGTGTACCTGGTGGGCGGCGGCGACCCCGTGCTCAGCGAGCAGTGGTACACCGAGGCCTCGGCCACCCGGAAGCGGCCGCCCATCCACACCACCAGCATCGAGGCGTTGGCCGACTCGCTCGCGTCGGCGGGCGTCACCCGCATCACCGGCAGCGTGGTGGGCGACGGGACGCGCTACGACGACGAGCGCCACCCGCCCGGCTGGTCCGACGCCATCAACGCCACCATCGACGGCGTGCCCGTGGGTGCGCTGGTGGTGAACGACTCGATCAGCCAGTCGGGCGGCATCGCATCCGACCCTGCCCGCAGCGCGGCGCAGACGTTCCGCCGGCTGCTGCGCGACCGCGGCATCGCCGTGGGCGGCGAGAGCACTCCGGGCACCGCCCCGGCCGACGCCGGGGTGCTGGCCACGGTCACGTCGGCGCCGCTGTCCGACATCGTCAACGAGATGTTGGCCACCAGCGACAACCTCACCGCCGAGATGCTGGTGAAGGAGATCGGCGTGGTCAGCGCGAAGCAGGGCACCCGCGACGCCGGGCTGCAGACCATCGGCGCCCGGATGGTCGAGTGGGGTGTGCCCGCCGAGCAGTTCGTGCTCACCGACGGCTCGGGCCTGTCGCGCGAGAACCGCATCACCTGCGACGGCCTGTTGCGCGTGCTGCAGCGCGGCAGCAGCACCGACGTGGTGGGCAGCGGCCTGGCCCGCGCCGGGCAGGACGGCTCGACGTTGGAGGGCAAGTTCGAACAGGACGGCCTGAAGGGCGTGTTGCAGGCCAAGACCGGCAGTCTGTCGGGCGTGAAGGCGCTGTGTGGCTACATGCCGTTGCCGGACGGCGGCGAGGTGGCGTTCGTGCTCATCCTGAACGGCCCCACCGCCGGGTCGTTCGCCGGACCGTGGGACGCACTCGCCCAACTGCTGCTGGCCACCACCACCGCACCCTCGGCCGACGCACTCGCACCACTGCCCGTGGCGGTGCCCGCCTAGGCTGCAGGCATGTTCCGTCGTGCCCGGCTCACCGTCGCGTACGTGGGCACCGAGTTCCGCGGATTCGCCGAGGCCGACGGGGTGCGCACCGTCATGGGCGACCTCCGCGCGGCCATCGAGAAGATCGTCCGCAGCGATGTGGCCCCGGTCGGCGCGGGCCGCACCGACGCGGGCGTGCACGGGTGGGGGCAGGTGGTCAGCCTGGACCTGCCGGCCGACTTCTCGCTCGGCGACCTGCAGCGCCGCCTGAACCGCATGCTCGCTCCGTCCATCTCGGTCCGCGACGCGGCATGGACCGACGACCCCGAGTTCAGCGCCCGGTTCAGCGCACTCTGGCGGCACTACCGGTACGACGTGCTGAACGCCCCGGTGCCCGACCCGTTCCGTGCCACCACCGCGTGGCACGTGCCACAGCCGCTGAACCTGTGGGCCATGCAGTTGGCGTGCGACCCGCTCATCGGCGAGCACGACTTCTCGTCGTTCTGCCGCCGGCCCAAGGTGGCCGAGGGCATGACCGCGCCGTCCATGCGCCGCCGGGTCATCAGCGCCGAATGGCACCACGTTGCCGACGACCGGGTGCAGGGCGAGCCCGGGCTGCTGCGGTTCGAGATCCGCGCCAACGCCTTCTGCCACCAGATGGTGCGCTCCATCGTCGGCACGCTGGTGGAGGTGGGTCTTGGCAAGTTGAAGGCCGGCGACATCCGTGGCGTCCTGCTCGAGCAGGACCGTCAGGCAGCCGGCGCCGTGGCGCCACCGCACGGACTGGTGCTGTGGGAGGTGGGCTATCCCGAGGCCGGTGTCGAGCCGCCGCGCCGTCGCCGGGCCGGGTTCGCGCCGCCCCAGGGCGAGCCGCTCGACCCGTCGGGACCCATCCTGCGGCCCGCGTTGCCGCCCGAAGTGGCCGACGACACCGGTCCGCAGCCCCTCACGGTCACCTGATCAGCCCGTTTCCGGGCCGTTCGCGCCGGTTTCGCGCGGCTTTCGGTGCCGGTCGATTGTCGTTGCCCTCGCGAAGCCCGTATCATTGCACGGTTCCTCGGAGCCGCCCCCCGGGTGGCCCGCATGTTCGAAGGTTCGTAGATGAGCACCACGTATTCACCGAAGGCCAGCGAGATCACCCGCGCATGGCACGTCATCGACGCCGAGGGCATGGTGCTCGGGCGTCTGTGCACCGAGGCCGCTCGCGTCCTGCGCGGCAAGCACAAGCCGACGTTCGCACCCCACATCGACACGGGTGACCACGTCATCATCGTGAACGCCGACAAGGTGGTCCTCACCAAGGGCAAGGCCAGCGCCAAGCGCGTGTGGCGCCACACCGGCTACCCCGGCGGCATCAAGAGCGAGACGTACCAGGAGCTCCTGGGCCGCGACGCCGCCCAGGCGGTGCGCAACAGCGTGAAGGGCATGCTGCCCCACGGCCCGCTCGGCCGTCAGCAGATCAAGAAGCTCAAGGTCTACGCCGGCCCCGAGCACCCGCACGCTGCGCAGAACCCCGTCGCACTCGAGATCCCCGCGGCCAAGGCCCGCTGAGCACCAAAGGCATTAGGTAGACGAACATGGCCACGAAGCCGCTCACCCAGACCACCGG
>CBHWEI010000202.1:0-7546 GCA_966112835.1 uncultured Acidimicrobiaceae bacterium | reverse complement strand
TCGCCGACCCGTCGCGCGGCGCCTTCCTCACCAGCTTCAGCGACAAGTCGCAGGCGTCGGCCATGGCCGAGTTCGCACTGGGCAAGGGCTACACCAAGGCCGTCACGCTCAGCAGCACCGACGACGTGTACTTCTCGGGCAACCCCGAGTACTTCACCAGCGTCTTCACCGACGGCGGCGGCCAGGTGCTGGGCGACTACGCCTACAGCCTGGCCGACAGCGACTTCTCCACCCAGGTGAACGACATCGCCAGCCTCAGCGACAAGCCCGAGGTGCTCTTCACCGCCATGGTGATGCCGCAGATCCAGACCCTGCTCGAGCAGCTGAAGGCTGCCGACCTGGGCGACATCGTGGTGATGGGCGTCGACGGCTTCGACGCCACCCTGGTGTGGACCGCGGGCGACGTGGCCAACGGCGTGTTCTTCGCCGCCCACACGTTCCCGCAGGACGGCAACGACGTGCAGGCGTTCATCGACGACGCCAAGGCGGCGGGTGCGAACATCGAGACCATCAGCTTCGGCGCACTGTCGGCCGACGCGGTGCAGATCCTCGCGGCTGCGGCCACGCAGGCCTGCTCCACCGATCCGGTGAAGCTCACCGAGGCCATCAACAACCTCGAGAACCTGAAGGTCACCACCGGCACGGTCACCTACAAGGACCGCAACGGCGTGCCCGACAAGGACGTCGTCATCCTCACCGTCGACGGTGGTCAGCCGACGTTCGTCGAGGCCATGCGCCCGAAGAACGTCCCCAACTGACGGACACCGTTCGCCGACATGCTCGAGGTCGACGGCATCACCACGCGCTACGGCGCGATCACTGCGCTCCACGGCGCCTCCCTGGAGGTGCGCGCCGGTGAACTGGTGGCGCTCGTCGGCCCGAACGGAGCCGGCAAGACCACGTTGCTGAACACGGTGGCCGGGCTGTTGCGCCCGGCCACCGGCAGCGTGCGCTTCGAGGGCAAGGACATCACGGGCGTCGAACCGGCAACGCTGGTCCGCCGTGGCCTGGCCCTGGTGCCCGAGCACCGGCGCATCTTCAAGGACCTCACCGTGGAGGAGAACCTGCGCCTCGGTGGCACCACCGCCACCACCGCCGAGCGCAAGCAGCGCCTGGAGGAAGCGGCCGAGGTGTTCCCGGTGCTGCGCGCCAAGTGGACCACGTCGGCCGGGTTCCTGTCTGGCGGCGAGGCCCAGCAGCTGGCCGTGGCCCGTGCGCTCATGAGCAACCCGCGGCTGCTGCTGCTCGACGAGCCCACCATGGGCCTCGCGCCCACCCTGGTCGACGTGGTGTTCGACCTACTGCAGCGACTGCGCGAGCAGGGCCGCACCATGCTCGTGGTCGAGCAGAACGCCACCCGCGTGCTGCAGATCGCCGATCGTGGCTACCTGCTGCGCACCGGCAACATGATCGCCTCCGGCACGGGTACCGAACTGGCGGCCGACACGTCCCTGTTCGAATCCTTCATCGGTGGCGACGCCACCGGGAGCCACTCGTGACCAAACTCATCCAGTCGCTGGTCGACGGGCTCGGCGTGGGCAGCACCTACGCACTGCTCGCTCTCGGCATCTCGCTCATCTTCGGCGTCATGCACCTGGTGAACTTCGCCCACGGCGAGCTCATCACCGTCGGTGCGTACACCGCGTACTTCTTCTTCCTCCACGGCGGCAGCTGGTGGTGGATGCCGTTCGTCATCATCGGCGCAGCAGTGCTGGCCTCGGTGTCGATGGAGTTCATCGCGTTCCGCTGGGTGCGCAACGCCAGTCCGTTCACACTGCTGCTCACCTCGTTCGCCATCGAACGGCTGTCGCACGCGCTGTGGCAGATCTTCGTGTCGCCCAAGCAGCGTGCGTTCCCCAAGCCCGAATGGGTGTTCAACCAGTTCAAGATCGCCGGCGTCAGCATCGAGGTGATGGACGTGGTCACCATCGCCGTCACCATCGCCACGCTGTGCATCACGGCCGTGGTGTTCAAGCGGACGATGTTCGGCATCAGCGTGCGTGCCGCGTCGGAGGACTTCGACGCGGCCCGGTTGATGGGCACCCGCGCCAACCGGGTCATCTCCGGTGCGTTCGCGTTCGCCGGCTTCCTGGCCGGTGTGGCGGCGTGCCTCATCCTCATGCGCACGCCGGCCGCAGAGCCGAGCATGGGCTCGGAGTGGTTGCTGAAGGCGGTCATCGCCGCGGTCATCGGCGGTATGGGCAGCTTCAGCGGCGCCGTGGTGGGTGGCGTGGTGCTGGGCCTGCTCGAGACCCTCACCCGCGCCTACCTGCCCGACGTGGCCACCGGTTGGGACAAGTTCTCGACGGCGGTCGTGTTCATCATCATCGCCATCTTCTTCGTGGTGCGGCCCGACGGCATCTTCAAGGTGTCGCACGCGGAGCGTGTGTGATGAACAGCGTCCTGCAACGCACCCTGCGCAGCACCCTGGGCAGCGCCGTGCTGCTGGCCGCCGTCGCCGCGCTGGCCATGGCGTACACCAGCGGTGGTGGCGCGGCACGGTCGTCGCTGGTCTCCGAGATGCTCGCCAACTTCATCCTGGTGCTGGGCATCCAGGTGTTCATCGGCAACACCGGCGTGCTCAGCTTCGGGCACATGGCGTTCGCCCAGATCGCGTCGTACGCGGCGGCGGTCGTGGCCATCCCGGTCGCGGCGAAGGCGAAGGCCCTGCCCGACATCCCGTTCGGCCTGGCCGATGTGCACTACGGCCCGTTCGGCGCCACGGTGGTGGCCGTCGTGGTCACCACCATCGTGGGCGCCCTGCTGGGTGTCGCCGTGTGCCGCGCCAAGGGGTTGGCGCCCACCATGATCACGCTCGCGCTGCTGTTCGTGGTCGAGCAGTTGGTGAAGAACTGGAAGGAGCTCACCCGCGGTGCGGGTGGCCTGTCGGGCATCCCCATCATCCGCGGCAACGGCTGGCTGTACGTCGGCGCGTTCGTGGCGCTGGTGGTGTCGGCGTTCTTCCAGGAGATGCGCATCGGCCGCTTCTCCATCGCCACCCGCGAGGACGAACTGGCCGCGCCGGCGTTGGGCATCCGCATCTTCACCTCGCGCTATGCGGCGTGGGTGGTGAGCATCGCCCTCACCGGTCTGGGTGGCGCGCTGCGGGCGCAGTCGCTGGGCAGTGTGAACCCCAAGCAGTTCACGCTCGATGCAGGCATCCTCATCCTCGTCATGCTCGTCGTGGGCGGCATGAAGACCGTCAGCGGCGCAGTGCTGGGCACCGTGCTCATCACCGCCGGCAACGAGTTGTTCCGCCAGTTGGGCGACCCGGCCCGGCTGGACATCGAGCGCTTCCCCGACCTGTTCCTGGGCGTCGCCCTGCTGCTCGCCATGCTGCTGCGGCCCGAGGGCCTGCTGGGCGACCGCGACCTGCTCGGCTGGCTGCGGCGGCGCATGTACCGCCCGGCCGACGTCGAGCCGGTCGAGCCGGTCGTCGGCACCCGCCCGCTCAGCGCCACCGACGTGGAGGTGCACTTCGGCGGGTTCGTCGCGCTCGACGGCGCGCGGCTCACCGTGCGCCCCGGCGAGGTGGTCGGCCTGATCGGCCCGAACGGCGCCGGCAAGACGACGCTGTTCAACGTCATCACCGGCCTGGTCGTCGAGACGGGCGGCAGCGTGCGCCTGGGCGACGAGGACCTCTCCGACGCCAACCCGGTGGGTGTGGCGCGCGCCGGCCTGGCCCGCACGTTCCAGAACCTGCGCCTGTTCCCCACGCTCAGCGTGCGCGAGAACGTGGCCCTCACCGCGCTCGTCGCGGCCCGTCACCGCACGGACCGTGTCCGTCCCGACGTCGACCAGTTGCTGGCCGAGGCGGGCCTCACCGAATGGGCCGACCGGCAGGCCGGCACGCTCGACTACGGCAACCAGCGCCGCCTCGAGCTCATCCGCGCCGCGGCCCTGGCGCCCGAGTACCTGCTGCTCGACGAGCCCACCTCGGGCATGAGCGACACCGAGAGCCTGGCGATGGTCGACTCGGTGCGGTCGGTGGCCGCCCGCATCGGCGCCGGTGTGCTGGTGATCGACCACGACCTGGGCTTCATCACCCGCATCAGCGACCACATCGTGGTGCTGGCCGAGGGCCGCGTGCTCGCCGAGGGCACGCCCGACCAGGTGCGCGCCGACCCCGCGGTCGCCGAGGCGTACCTGGGCTCGCAGGCCTGACCGCTCACAGCGGTGCGTGGTGCCGCCACCACAGCCTGTGCCGTCCCTGGTCACGGGCGGCGTCCGCGCCCAGCGTGGTGACGCCAGACACACTCTTGACCAAACGTTTCCGGTTCATACGGCGTGTCACCGTCGTGCATGGAGATGGGGGCGTCATCAAGCGAGTGAGGGTTCGTACCTTCGTCGCGCTGCTCACTGCCGCTGCTGCCCTGGCGGTGGGCATGGTGCAGACGGCCGACGCGAAACCGCCGGCCCCCAACCCCGTTTCCTGCTCGCAGCCGGGTGGCTGCACAGCGCTGGGGGACCACCAGCTCTGACACCCGGTGCAGTGCTTCCCTGCCCTGACGTTGCCGCGGGTCGTTTGGCTCCGAACGACCCGCGCTACGTTCGGGGCTGATGCACCGCCCTCACTCGTTGCCCCATCTCGACATCGTCGGCCACGACGTCTACGAGCAGGGTGTCCCCTTCTCCGCGTACGACGAGTTCCGCCGTGAGGCGCCCGTCGCCTGGGTGAACGAGACCGAGGCGAACGGCCACCCCGGCAGCGGCTTCTGGGCGCTCACCACGCACGAGCACGTCGTCGCTGTCCACAAGGACTGGCGCACGTTCTCGTCGGAGGTGGGCGGCACCGAGATCGAGGAGCTCGAGCCCGACGCGTTGGTGGCGCGGCGCACCATGCTCGAGACCGACCCGCCGCGCCACACCAAGCTGCGCCAACTGGTGAACCCCACGTTCAGCAAGGTCGCGGTCGAGACCTACGCCGCGCACGCGCACCACCTGGTGGCCGACGTGCTCGACCGAGCCCTGGCCATGCCCACGTGCGACGGCGTGTACGACGTGGCCCGCGAGCTGCCCATCCGCATGATCACCGGGCTGCTCGGTGTACCCGACGACGATGCCCCGCAGCTGTTCCACTGGGCCGACCAGATCGTCTACAACGCCGACCCCGACTACTCCCCGGCCGTCAGCGACCAGGTGGACACCGACCCGTACCGGCTGCTGCCCTTCCGCAGCCCGGTGTCGTTGAAGGTGCTCGAGTACGTGCAGCGCCTGGGTCACGCCCGCCGTGGCGTCGACGGCGGCGACGTGCTGACCGTGCTCACCAACGCGCTGGTCGACGGCACTCCGCTGACCGAACGCGAGCAGGGCACGTTCTTCCTGCTGTTGCTCATCGCCGGCAACGAGACCACGCGGCATTCGCTGTCGCATGCGTTGCTCGCGTTCGCCGAGCAGCCCGAGCAGCTGTACCGCCTGCGCGCCCACCCCGAACTGCTCGACACCGCGGTGGAGGAGGTGTTGCGCTGGACCAGCCCGCAGCTGCACTTCCGCCGCACCGCCACGGTCGATACCGAGATCGGCGGCGTCGCCGTGGCCGCCGGCGACAAGGTGGTCACCTGGTACATGGCCGCCAACTTCGACCCGACCGCGTTCCCCGAGCCGCACGTGTTCGACCTGGCCCGCACACCGAACCGGCACGTCACGTTCGGCGGCGGTGGCCCGCACCTGTGCCTGGGCCAGTGGATGGCCCGGCTGGAGGTGCGCGCGTTCCTGCAGGCCCTGGTCGAGCGCGTCGACCACGTCGAGTTGGCGGGCGAGCCCCGCCGCGTGCGCAGCAACTTCATCAACGGCTTGAAGGCGCTGCCGTTGACCCTCTCCGCCCGAACTTAAGTTCTGCGTGCCGGGTCGCCCACGTACACGGCCCGGGGTCGGAAGCGCAGCGGCGTCTCGGCGAGCTCCTCCAGGGCGTGCGCCAGCCAGCCGACCACTCGAGCGGGGGCGAAGATGGCCGCACCGGCATCGAGGGGCATCTCGGCCGTCGCCCCGAGCACGGCCAACGTGAGGTCGACGTTCGGTGGCGGCAGGCGACGGCGCACCGCTTCGGCCGTCACCTCGTCGACCAACGCGAGCGTGGGCGACGGCCCGACGGTTCGGAGCATGCCCAGCAGCACCGCTGCCCGCGGGTCGCCCTCGGGGTACAGCGTCTGGCCGTAGCCGGGCAGGCGGCCGTAGCGACCCAGCGCGTCGTCGACCATGGCGCGCACCGACGTCGCCTCGGCCCGCAGCAGCAACCGGCGGACCCGTTCGCTCTCCCCACCGTGCAACGGCCCACCCAGCGCGCCGAAGCCGGCGGTCACCACGTCGTGCACGCCGCCGCGGGTGCTGGCGGCCACGCGTGCGGCCAGCGTCGACGCCGCCATCTCGTGGTCGGCCAGCATCACCATGGTCGCGTCGAGCACGCGCAGCAGACTCGGCGACGGCGTCAGCGGGCTCAACCGCGCCCACAGCCGCGCCGCGATGTCGGGCGACATGGGCGGCGCGCCGCGCAGCGGCAAGGCGTCGACCATGGTGGCGATGAGGCGGCGACCCGTGTCGACGAACGCAACCGGGTCGGCCGACCGGCGCGCGCCGATGCCGTCGAGCGCCACCACCAGACGCAGCCGTTCGAACAGGCGGTCACCGGCCAGCGGCGCGGCAGCGAGCGAGGGCAGCTCGGCGCCGCCGGGCCACACCGGCGCCTCGGGCGGCAGTTCGCCCGTCCAGATGAGCTCGGCGACCTGTTCGAACGTCGCCGTACGCGCCAGGTGCGACTGGTCGTGGCCGCGGTAGCGGATGGCGTGCCCGCCCGAGCCGGTCTCGGCGATCTGGGTGATGGCGGTCTCGATCTGCAGGTCGAGGGAACGGACGCGACTGGCGTCGCGCGGCCGGCCGCGAACGGCCAGCCGTTCCACCTCGCCGGCGTCGAACCGGCTGCGCCGGGTGTCGGGGTCGCGGTGGTTGTGCAGCACACCACGGCTGACGTAGGCGTAGACCGTCGCCGGCTTCACCCCCAGGCGGTGGGCGGTCTGCGCGGTGGAGAGCCAGTCCATGGCTTGATGATAATCAATGTTGATTATCTCGTGCACGCGCCCGACCATGAAGGGCATGACGATGACTGATTCCATCATGGCCGTCCCGCCCGGGTTGAAGGGTGTGGTGGTGGCCGACACCGAGGTGGGCGACGTACGAGGCGACGAGGGCTTCTACCACTACCGCCAGTACTCGGCCATCGACCTGGCCGAGCAGCGCCCGTTCGAGGACGTGTGGCGGCTGATGATCGACGGCGCCCTGCCCGTCACCGCGGCCGAGCGTGCCGCGTTCGCCGCCGAGGTCGCGCCGTATCGACGGTTGCCGGCGGAGGTGCGCGCCGTGCTGCCGGCCATCGCCGCCGCGGCAGCCCCGCTCGACGGGTTGCGCACGGCACTGTCGCTGGCCGCCGCGGCACGCACCATGCGCCCGCTCATCGACATCGACGCCGCCACCCGCCGCGCCGACGCCCTGTTCCTGTGTGCGGTCACCCCCACGTTGCTCACCGCACTGCATCGGCTTCGCTCGGGGCTGCAGC
>CBHWEI010000201.1:0-7563 GCA_966112835.1 uncultured Acidimicrobiaceae bacterium | reverse complement strand
CCCACCACGACCGAGGCACCCACCACGACCGAGGCCCCGACCACGACGGCCGCTCCGACCACGACGGCCGCTCCGACCACGACGGCCGCCCCGACCACGACGGAGGCCCCGACCACGACGGCCGCTCCGACCACCACCGAGGCACCCACCACCACCGAGGTCGGCAGCGACGGCCCGACCACCACGGCCGCCCAGCCCACCACCACCGAAGTCGGCGCCGCCGGCCCCACCACGACGGTCTCGTCGAACGGCAACGGCCTGCCCCGTACCGGTTCGAGCCAGTCCATCCTGGTCATCCTCGGCCTGGTCATGATCTTCGGCGGCCTCCTCTTCATCGCTCTGACCCGTCGTCCTGACGAGGCCTGAGCCAACGATCGGCGGACCCAGCAAGGAGCTGGCGAGGTTCACCTCGTGTGCTCCGCTCGAAGCGGTTGCCGGATGGCGGTAGTCCGGCAACCGCACTGACTGCACTGAACCGGCCACCTGGATTTCCAGGTGGCCGGTTCAGTCGTTCTGCCCTGATCGCGACTACGTTCTCTCCGGAATGACGACCGACTCGCACGCTCCCGGCATCGGTCACGGCGCCCTCGTCGTGGGGGCGCTCGGCGTCGTCTACGGCGACATCGGCACCAGCCCGCTCTACGCGCTGGAGGAGGCCTTCACCGAGAAGGCCCACCCGCTGATCGTCGACCGCATCAACGTATACGGCGTCTGCTCGCTGGCGTTCTGGGCGCTCATCATCATCATCTCGGTGAAGTACCTCACCTTCGTCATGCGGGCCGACAACAACGGTGAGGGCGGCATCCTCGCCCTCACCAGCCTGGTGATGAAGAAGCGCGAGCCCGGGCAGGTGGCCAAGGCCGGCCTGCTCGTCGGGCTGGGCATCTTCGGCACCGCACTGCTCTACGGCGACGGCATCATCACCCCGTCCATCTCCGTGCTCGCCGCCGTCGGTGGCCTCGAGAAGGTGTCGTCGTCGCTCACCGACTGGGTGGTGCCCATCGCCGTGGTCATCCTCATCGGGCTGTTCTCGGTCCAACGGCGCGGCACCGGTGCGGTGGGTCGCGTGTTCGGGCCGATCATGATCGTGTGGTTCTCGGTGCTGGCCGTGCTGGGCCTGCGTCAGATCGTGGGCCACTGGCAGATCCTGCAGTCGGTGAACCCCATCTGGATCGTCCGCTACTTCGGGCATCAGACGGGGCACGCGTTCCTGGCGCTCGGCTCCATCTTCCTGGTGGTCACCGGCGGCGAGGCCCTCTATGCCGACATGGGCCACTTCGGGCGGCGCCCCATCCTGCGCGGCTGGTACTTCCTGGTGTTCCCGTCGCTCGTCATCAGCTACTGGGGCCAGGGGGCACTGCTGCTGCGCGAACCCGAGGCCATCGACGGCATGTTGTTCAACATGGTGCCCAAGCCCGTGCTGCTGCCGTTCGTGCTGCTCGCCACCATGGCCACCATCATCGCCTCGCAGGCACTCATCAGTGGCGTGTTCTCGCTCACCGCCCAGGCGGTGCAACTCGACTACCTGCCGCGCATCCGCATCGACCACACCTCGCACCAGCACTCGGGGCAGATCTACGTGCCGCTGGTGAACTGGCTGCTCGCCGGTGCCTGCGTCGGCCTGGTCATCGGCTTCCGCACCGCCAGCAACCTGGCCGCGGCGTACGGCATCGCCGTCACGATGACCATGGCCATCACCACGCTCATCTTCTTCCGGGTGTGCACCGACCGGTGGAAGTGGCCGCGGGTGAAGGCGTTCGCGGTGTGCGTCCCCATGCTCGTGGTCGAGATGGGGTTCCTGGGGGCGAACATCCCCAAGATCCCGCACGGCGGCTGGTTCGCCCTCACCGTTGCCGTCATCCTGATGGTGCAGATGCAGACCTGGCGTCGCGGCCGCGACCTGGTGTCGGCGCGCATCCACCGCGGCGAGCGCCCCATCGACGAGGTGCTCGACGAGCACGTGCAGGTGAAGCGCGTGGCGGGTACCGGCGTGTTCCTCTTCAAGGACCTCGGCAAGGCGCCGCCAGCGCTGGTGAACAACCTCGAGCACAACAAGGTGTTGCACCGCACCACGCTCATCGTGTCGATCGCCACCGTGGAAGAGCCACGCGTCGAGGCCACCGAGCGGGCCGAGGTCACCAAGGTCGAGCCGGGCGTGTACCAGGTGCTGCTGCGCTACGGCTTCATGGAGGAGCCCGACGTGCCGGCCGCGTTGGCGGCCATCGAGGTGCGCGGTTACGTGTTCGACCCCGACGACGTCACCTACTTCATCGGGCGCGAGTCCATCATCTCGGGCAAGGCGCCCGGCATGCACCCTGCGTTCGAGCATCTCTTCGTCTGGCTGAACCGGGGCGCCGACAGTGCCGTGCGGTTCTTCAACCTCCCGCCCGAGCGGGTGTTCGAAGTGGGCTCGCGCGTCGAGATCTGAGAGGTGACCCGCCGGGAGGGCTGCGCTAACTTCTCGCTCCGGGGGTATCCACGATCATGACGCAGGACCAGGGTTCGGAACACGACACCATCGATGCGCTGATGGACGAGCAGCGGCACTTCCCGCCGTCCGCAGCGTTCAAGGAGCAGTCGCTGCTGGTCGACACCAGCCTCTACGACGACGCCGCGGCCGACTACCAGGGCTTCTGGGCGCGTCAGGCCGCGTCGCTGCTCGACTGGTCCACCGAGTGGCACACCATCTGCGAGTGGGACCTGCCGTTCTCGAAGTGGTTCATCGGCGGCGAGTTGAACGTCAGCCACAACTGCCTCGACCGCCACGTGCTGGCCGGCAAGGGCGACAAGGTGGCCATCCACTGGGAGGGCGAGCCGGGCGACCGTCGCACCATCACCTACGCCGACCTGCTCGGCGAGGTGCAGCAGTTCGCCAACGTGCTGAAGGGCCTGGGGGTGCAGCGCGGCGACCGCGTGAACATCTACCTGCCCATGATCCCCGAGGCTGCGGTCGCCATGCTGGCGTGCGCCCGCATCGGCGCGGCGCACAGCGTCGTGTTCGGTGGGTTCTCGGCCCAGAGCCTCACCGACCGCATCAACGACGCCGAGGCCAAGGTGCTCATCACTGCCGACGGCGGCTACCGCCGCGGCGAGGTGTTCCCGCTGAAGGACGCGGCCGACGAGGCGGTGGAGGGTACGCCCACCATCGAGCACGTCGTGGTGGTCCGCCGCGGTGGCAACGACGTCACCATGGTCGACGGCCGCGACCACTGGTACCACGAGCTCATGGCCACCGCCGACCCTGTGTGCCCGGCCGAGCCGATGCCCAGCGAGCAGCTGCTGTTCCTGCTGTACACCTCGGGCACCACCGGCAAGCCGAAGGGCATCATGCACACCTCGGGGGGCTACCTCACCCAGGTGGCCTTCACCCACAAGTACGTGTTCGACCTGCACCTCGACACCGACGTGTACTGGTGCACGGCCGACGTCGGCTGGATCACCGGCCACAGCTACATCGTCTACGGGCCGCTCGCCAACGGCGCCACGCAGGTGATGTACGAGGGCGTGCCGAACTTCCCGGGCAACGACCGCTTCTGGGAGATCATCGAGCACTACGGCGTCACGAAGTTCTACACGGCGCCCACCGCCATCCGTACGTTCATGAAGTGGGGCGCGGAGGAGCCGGCCAAGCACGACCTGTCGTCGCTGCAGCTGCTCGGTTCGGTGGGCGAGCCCATCAACCCCGAGGCGTGGATGTGGTACCACGAGCACATCGGCGGCAGTCGGTGCCCCATCGTCGACACCTGGTGGCAGACCGAGACCGGCGGCATCATGATCAGCCCGTTGCCCGGCTGCACCGTCACCAAGCCCGGCTCGGCCACGTTCCCGCTGCCCGGCATCGGTGCCGAGGTGGTCGACGACGACGCCAACCGGGTCACCCACGGCGGCGGCTACCTCACCCTCACCCAACCGTGGCCGGGCATGCTGCGCGGCATCTGGGGCGACGCGGACCGCTATCGCGACACCTACTGGTCGCGGTTCCCCGGCCGCTACTTCGCCGGCGACGGGGCCAAGCTCGACGAAGAGGGCTACCTGTGGCTCCTCGGCCGTGTCGACGATGTGATGAACGTGTCGGGTCACCGCATCAGCACCACCGAGGTGGAATCGGCGCTGGTCAGCCACCCGGCGGTGGCCGAGGCGGCCGTGGTGGGGGCGAACGACGCCACCACCGGCCAGGCGATCATCGCCTACGTCATCCTGCGCGGCGGTCAGGACGTGAGCGAGACCGACCTGCGCAACCACGTGGCCCACGAGATCGGCGCCATCGCCAAGCCCAAGGCCATCTACATGACGCCCGATCTGCCCAAGACCCGCAGCGGCAAGATCATGCGCCGCCTGCTGCGCGACGTCGCGGAAGGCCGCAATCTGGGTGACACCACCACCCTGGCCGACGCCAACGTCGTGAACGAACTGCAGCGACGGGCACAGGAAACCCCCTCCGAGGACTGACCTTCGTTCGGGAACGCTCAAGAACGGTCACGCTCGGCCCGATATCTCTGACATGGCGATTGACGAGCAAGACGTGTTCGCGGGCGTCGCCGACGACCCTCACACGACCGAGCCCGTCGCGGGCGCGCTCCCTACCGAGCCGCGCCCCGAGGTGAGCCTCGACGACCTGCGCCACCGGCTGGACACGCCGTTGTACGCGCGAGAACCAGGGCTCGCGGCCGCCGCACAGGTGCCGGGCCTGCGTGAGCTGACCTGGGATCACGTCACCAACCCGACCTCCACCCACCCCGTCGTGCCCGGCGAGTCGATCTTCGACGGTGAGCCCGGCAGCAGCCCGCGGCCGGCGCCGCTGAAGCTCGACGACCTGCTGGCCCGGCCTCCGGTCACCCTGAAGCCGCTCGAGCCGTTCGAGACGAATGCCGGCGTGCCGACCTCGGCCGAGCACGCCGTGGTCGATTCGCCTGCCGATTTGCCTGCGAATGCGCCTGCCGACACCACCTCGGCGCCGCCGCCGCCCCTCGCGGCACCCGGCCCCGCCGGGACGCCCGCCGAGGAGCGCGCCGAGGCACGGTCGAGCACCACCGAGGCCGCACTTGCTCCGGCCGCCACACCCACGAACGGTCGCGCCGCGCTGCCGTCCTTCGCGGACATCGTCGCGTCGTCCGGCTCGGCGGACGGCACGCCGTCGGGTGGCTCGATGCGCAACGACGTGATCAGTCGCGCCGACGCCGCCGGTGTCGATTCGCTCCTGAAGCCCATCGACGAACCGCCGCCCGTGGCCCGCGACACCGACCCGCTCGTCAGTGGCCTGGCCGAACTCATCCTCATGTCCACACCCGGTGCCGGCATGCCCAGCGTCGCCGAGTTGCGCGAGGTGTCGCGCCACGACACGGGCTCGGTGCCCGAGGTCGAACCCGAGCGCTCCGAGCCCCCGGTGCTCGACGCCAAGGTCGAGTTCGCCGCCGTGTCCACCGCGGTGCCGGTCATCCCGCCGCCGCCCCCGTCGTTCACGCCGCCCACCGGAGTCCCCGCGTCGGGCTCGGCCAGCGACGCCGCCGAGGTGGAGGCCGAGATGAATCGGCTCGCGTTCCTGCCGGACCAGGACGACGCTGCCGGGCCGGTGGAAGTGCCCGAGATCGCCTACTCCGACGTGCGCGGTGCCGAGCCCGTCGCCACACCGAACCTGTCGCTCAGCGCCGGTGAGATGTACCAGCCGCGAGCGAGCGTCTCGCCCGTGCGGCACAACTACAACGACCTCCTCAGCGGTGTCGTGGCCGTCACGCCCTCTGCCCGGCGGCGCAAGCGCCACCACGTCCGCAACATCATCACGCTCGTCGTCCTCCTGGCGATGGTGGCCGGCGGTCTGTTCGCGGTGAAGACGTTCGTGCTCGACCGCGTGCAGTGGAGCAAGAACCTGGCCACGATGGCCGCCGAGGTCGAGACCGCCCGCGGGTTGACGTTCGACCACAGCATCGAGCTCGAGACGGTGCCGCCGTCGGCGTTCGCCGCCCGCATCGTCACCGTGGCCGGCGGCTACGCCGATGCCACCCGCACGCAGGACGAGTCGCAGCTGCGGGCCTTCGGTCTGCTGAACACGTCGTTCGACACCACCGACATCGGCCTGGCCGCCATGGCCGACTCGCCGGCGTTCTACGACCCCACGACCGACTCGATCGTCGTGGTCGACCAGCTCGCCGATGGGCTGCGCACCTTCGCCATCCACCGTGCGCTCACCATGGCGCTGCTCGACCAGCACTTCAAGTGGTCGTCGCGTCTCACCGGCGCCTCGCCTGCCGTGCAGCGCGGCACGAGGGCGCTGTACGACGGCGACGCGCTCGCCGTGGCGCAGGCACTGTTGCGTGACACCAAGGACGAGAAGCTGCTCGATCAGCTGAACAAGGACCTGTTCGCGATGTACGCGCAGTACTCCATCCCCGTCACGCCGTCGCGGTTCGTGTCGGTGGTGGCCGGCCGGTTCGGCCTGGCGCTCGAGCCGTACTTCCGGGGGCTGACCCCCGACGAGCGCAACCTGCTCGAGACCGACGCCGCCGTCACCGACGGCCAGGTGCTGGACCTGCGCCGCCTGGTGTCGGGTGCGCCCGAGGACCTGCAGCCGAACTCGATGGGCATGCTGTTCTGGTATCACTCGCTGGCCGGCCGCATCGACGACGACCTCGCCTGGAAGACCGCCCTGGCCTGGCAGAACGACGAGATCGTCACCACCACCAAGGACGGCGCCACGTGCGCCACCGGCACGGTGCGGTTCGCCGCCGCCCAGGCCGCCATCGTGACGACTGCGTTCAACGGCTGGCTGGCGACCGCCCCCAGCGCGTCGAAGACCATCGCCACGGTGGGCGCTCCCTCTGGCGACACGGTCGAGGTGACGGTGTCGGCGTGCGACCCGGGTGAGACCGGCACGAACGACGGGCAGTTCGCCCTGTCGCTCGGCGGCGCACCGCTGCGGGCCGAGCAGTTCGCCGACGCCATGGCCACCACGCCGCCGCCCACCGACACGGTGGCCGCGTGCGCCGTCTACGGCACCGACGCCGTGACGGTCGCCGACGAGCGGGGCATCATCGACCCGGTCGGTGGCTGGAAGGCGCCGGACGCGCACAAGGTCGACCTGGCCGCACCGGCCTGCGCCAAGGGCTGATCGTCGCGGTCAGTCGCGGAAGTTGTTGAACTGCAGCGGGATGCCCAGGTCGGCACCCTTCAGCAGTGCCATGACCGCCTGCAGGTCGTCGCGCTTCTTGCCGGTGACCCGCACGGTCTCGCCCTGTGTCTGGCTGCTGACGCCCTTGGGGCCCTTCTCCTTGATCATGCGGTTGATCTCGCGGGCCTTGTCGCTGCCGATGCCCACCTTGATGGTGACCACCTGGCGGACGGTGTTCTGCGTCGCGTCCTCTACGTCGCCGTAGTCGACGCCCTTCAGCGAGACGCCCCGCTTGACGAGCTTCTCCTCCACGACGATGCGCAGCGCGGTGAGGCGGTCCTCGCTGACCGTCCGCAGCGTGAGCACCAGGTCGGACTGCTCGATGCTGGAGTTGGTGTTCTTGAAGTCGAAGCGGGTGGCGATCTCGCGCTGGGCCTGATCGACCGCATTGCGCACTTCCT
>CBHWEI010000200.1:0-7583 GCA_966112835.1 uncultured Acidimicrobiaceae bacterium | reverse complement strand
GTCGAAGCCATCGGCTTCGGCTTCGAGCCCGCGAACTGAACAGGAGACCTCACATGAGCGACGACATCTGGATCCTCGGCATCACGATGACCAAGTTCGGGAAGCACCCGGACAAGGACACCATCGACCTCGCGGCCGAAGCGGCCATGGGTGCGCTGCGCGACGGCGGCGTCACCATGAAGGACATGGGCCTGCTCGCCGCGGGCTGCCTCATGCAGTCGAACGCCGGCATCGGCCAGCAGCTGCAGAAGCAGATCGGCCAGACCGGCATCCCCGTGTACAACGTGGCCAACGCCTGCGCCACCGGTGCGACCGCGCTGCGCACGGCCATCATGGCCGTGAAGTCGGGCGAGATCGACATGGGTCTGGCCGTCGGCGTCGAGAAGCTCGCCGGTGCGGGCCTGCTCGGTGCCGGCGGTGCACCCAAGAGCGACAAGAAGGAATGGGCTCCGTCGGGCCGCTACGGCGCCGTCACCAACACCGACGGCCGCATCGGCACCGCCAGCATGCCCGGGGTGTTCGCCCAGGTGGGCATGGAGTACGGCCACAAGTACGGCGGCACCAGCTTCGAGCTGTTCGCCAAGATCGCCGAGAAGAACCACGCCCACAGCACGCTCAACCCGCTCGCCGCGTACACCAAGCGGATGACGCTGGAGGAGATCATGAACGACGTCATGATCGCCTACCCGAACACGCGCAGCATGTGCTCCGCGAACTGCGACGGCGCGGCCGCCGCGGTGGTGGTGAGCGACGCCAAGCTGAAGACGCTGTCGCTCGAGCAGCAGCGCCGGGCCATCAAGGTGAAGGCCTCGGTGCTCACCAGCGACCCGTACGAAGAGGGTTGCCAGGTGCTGCCGAACGTGAACACGCTCACCAAGAACGCGGCCCGCATCGCCTACGAGAAGGCGGGCGTCGGCCCCGAGGACCTCGACCTCGTCGAGCTGCACGACTGCTTCGCCACGGCCGAGCTGGTGCACTACGACAACCTCGGTCTGTGCGAGGAGGGCGGCGCCGCCGACTTCTTCATGTCCGGTGCCACCTGGCGCGCCGGCACGACCCCGGTGAACGTGTCGGGCGGCCTCGAGAGCAAGGGGCACCCCATCGCCGCCACCGGCATCGCCAACATCTGGGAGGTCTGCCACCACCTGCGTGGCGAGGCCGGCGATCGTCAGATCGAGGGCGCCAAGGTGGGCCTCGCCCACGTCATCGGCCTCGGCTCCGCCTGCGGCGTGCACATCCTCGAGAAGTCGGGTCTCTGACCCGTCAGGGCGTCACGCCGCTCAGCTGCTCCACCAGTTCGTCCACCGAGCTGGAGGGCAGCTGGCAGGTGTGGTTGCGGCACACGAAGCCCAGGTCCGGCCCGCGGCCGGCCCACAGCGGGCTGTCGTAGGGCTCACCCCAGGCCAGCACCAGTGACGGGTCCCACCGCCGCTGCACCACTTCCACCATGTCGCCGCGGTCCCCGGTGACGACCACTTCCACGGTGCCTTCGGCGCGCAGCGCTGCAGCCGCCAGCGCGTACGAGAACGCACTGGGCGCCTGCGGCATGACGGTGGCCAACAGGCGCAGGATCTGGTCGGCCTGGTTCACGTAGCGGGCCTCGCCGGTGAGTGCGCCCAGGCGGTACAGGGCATTGGCCGCGGTGGAGTTGGCCGACGGGGTGGCGCTGTCGAGCAGCTCCTTCTGACGGGCGACCAGCTGCTCGCCGTCGTCGGGCACGGTGAACAGGCCGCCGCGGTCGAGGTCCCAGAAGTGGTCGAGCATGGTGTCGGCCACCTCGCGGGCGAGTGTGATCCAGCGCGCCTGCCCGCTCAGCTCACCCAGACGGGTGAACGCATCGACCAGGTTGGCGTGGTCGGCGGCGAGCGCGGCGTGACGGGCCTTGGGCTCGCCGTCGGCCTGCCACGAGCGGTACCAGCGGCCGTCGGCCGAACGCATCTCGCGCACCAGGAACTCGGCGTTGGCGATGGCGGCGTCGAACCAGTCGGGGCGGCCGAACAGGCCCGTGGCCTCGCACAGGGTGGACAGCATGAGCGCGTTCCACTCGAGGATGACCTTGTCGTCCAGGCCGGGTCGACGGCGCTGCTCGCGCGCCTCGAAGATCTGCTCGCAGGCGGCCTCGATGTGGTCGGGGCGGATGATGTCGCCGCGGTGGTGCAGGCGGGCGGGGATGGTGCGGCCCTCGAAGTTGCCTTCCGGGGTGAACTCGAACCACTCCAGGAAGTCATCGGCACCGGCACCGAGCACCTCGCGCACCTCGTCGACCGTCCAGGTGTAGAAGAGGCCCTCGTGGCTGTGCCCGTGCTCGTCGACCGAGTCGGCGTCCTCGGCGCTGTGGAAGCCGCCGTCGGGGTGGCGCAGTTCGCGCAGCACATAGCCGATGGTCTCCTGCAGCACCTGCCAGTAGCGGTCGCCCTCGGGGGTGCGGCCGAAGGTCGAGGCGGCGTGCGCGTAGGTGCGGGCGAGCAGCGCCTGGTCGTACAGCATCTTCTCGAAGTGGGGGACCAGCCATTCGCGGTCCACCGAGTAGCGGGCGAAGCCGCCGCCGATGTGGTCGTACATGCCGCCGCTGGCCATGGCGTCGAGCGAGGTGACCACCACGGTGCGGGCATTGTCGCCGGCGCCGCGCACGTAGGCGCGCAGCACCAGTTCGAGGCTCGTCGTGCTGGGGAACTTGGGTGCCTGGCCGAAGCCGCCCCACTCGTGGTCGAACTCGGCGGCGATGCGCCCGAGCGCGGCGTTCACCAGTTCGATGCCCGGCAGGTCGCTCGCCGGGGCGATGGTGGCGGTGCGGCGCAGCGCCTCGTGCAGGGCCTCGACGTTCTGGCGTACGTCGTCGGGCTGGTTGCGCCACACGTCCTCGATGGCGGTCAGCAACTGCAGGAACTGCTCGCGAGGGAAGTAGGTGCCCCCGTAGAACGGCGAGCCGTCGGGTGTGAGGAAGACCGTCATCGGCCAGCCACCGCGACCGGTCATCGCCTGAACCGCGTCCATGTACAGGGCGTCCACGTCGGGTCGTTCCTCGCGGTCGACCTTCACGTTCACGAAGCGCTGGTTCATCTCGGCCGCCACCTCGGCGTCCTCGAAGCACTCGTGGGCCATCACATGGCACCAGTGGCAGGCCGAGTAGCCGACGCTGAGCAGCACCGGCACGTTCCGTTCCTTGGCAGCCGCGAAGGCCTCGGGCCCCCACGGGTACCAGTCGACCGGGTTGTCGCGGTGCTGACGGAGGTAGGGCGAGGTCTCGGACGCGAGTCGGTTCACGCCTGGAACCTACGCCCCGACGGCGTGGTACCCACCGTCCACGTGGATCATCTCGCCGGTGGTGGCGGGGAACCAGTCGCTCAGCAACGCCACGCAGGCCTTGGCGACGGCCGACGAGTCGGTGACGTCCCAGCCGAGCGGCGCGCGGTCGTCCCACACGTCCTCGAACTTCTTGAAGCCGGGGATGCTCTTGGCGGCCATGGTCTTCACCGGACCGGCGGCCACCAGGTTGCTGCGGATGCCCTTCGGCCCGAGCTCCTTGGCCAGGTACCGGCTGACGCTCTCGAGCGCGCTCTTGGCGACGCCCATCCAGTTGTACGCGGGCCACGCCACGCGGTTGTCGAAGTCGAGGCCGACGATGCTGCCGCCGTTCGTCATGAGCGGCTCGAACGCCTCTGCCAGCGCTTTCAACGAGTAGGCGCTCACGTGCAGCGCCACCGCCACGTCGTCCCACTGCGGGGCCATGAAGTCGTCGCCCAGGCAGGCCTCGGGGGCGAAGCCGATGCTGTGCAGCACCCCGTCGACGCGGCCCCACTTGCGCTCCAGTTCGCCGCGCACGGCCACCAGGTGCTCGGGGTTGGTGACGTCGAGCTCGAACACGTCGACCGGCGTGGGCAGCTTGCGGCCGGTGCGCTGGGTGAGGCTCAACGCCCGCCCGGCACCCGTGAGCACGATGTCGGCGCCCTCCTGCTGGGCGAGCGTTGCCACGCCATAGGCGAGCGAGGCGTCCGTCAGGACGCCGGTGATGACGATGTTCTTGCCGTCGAGGAGACCCATGCGTGGGATCGTAGACCCGCCCGGCATGGGCGATCGGCCTTCGGTCGGCTCGGCCCCGTGTGCAAGGCTGACCGGATGCGCATCGGCATCTTGGGAGGTACCGGCCCCGCCGGGTCGGCATTGGCGGCGCGGTTGGCGTCCGTCGGCTACGACGTGGTCATCGGCTCGCGGTCCAAGTACCGCGCCATGGAGGCCCGCGACAGTCAGGTCGAGAAGTGGCCCGACCTCGCGCCGCGGCTCGGCTTCGGCGACAACACGGCGGCCGCCGAGTGCGACATCGTGGTCATCGCCACCCCGTGGGACGGCGCCGCCACCACTGCGCAGGAAAACGAGCACCTGCTCGAGGGCAAGGTCGTGGTCAGCATGGCCAACGCCCTCGTCAGGGTGGGGCACGAGTTCCAGCCGCTGGTGCCACCGCGTGGCAGCGTGGCCGCACACGTGCAGGCGGCGGTGCCGCGCTGCCGTGTGGTGGCGGCGTTCCACCACCTGCCGGCCACCGAACTGGGCCACATCGGCGAGCCCATCGACAGTGATGTGCTCATCTGCGGCGACGATCCCGACGCGGTCCGCACCATCAGCGACATCGTCACCCGCATCCCCGGGTGCCGCCCGCTCGATTCGGGCGAGCTGTCCAACGCCACGGCCATCGAGGCGTTCACCGCGGTGCTGCTGCAGCTCAACGTGCGCTACAAGACCCGTGTGGCGCCCAAGCTCACCGGTATCAAGCGCGATCCGCGGGCCCCGAAGGCACCGGCTGCGTCCGAGACGCTGCCGAACGACGAGCAGGCGGTAGCGTCGCAGCCGTGACGATGCGCCTCTACGACACCGCTCGCCAGGCCGTCGTGCCGTTCGAACCGGGCGAGCAGGTGCTCATGTACACCTGCGGCATCACGCCGTACGACGCCACGCACCTGGGCCACGCCGCGACGTTCATCGCCTACGACGTGCTGCAGCGCCGCCTCATCGACAAGGGTCACAGTGTGAAGTGCGTCCGCAACGTCACCGACGTCGACGATCCGCTGTTCGCCAAGGCCCGCGAGCTCGGCGTGCACTACCTCGACCTCGCTGCCGGCGAAGAGGCCCGCTTCGAACGCGACATGGAGGCCCTCCACGCGCTGCCCGTGCACAGCACGCCGCGTGCGTCGTCGGCCATCCCCGACATCCGGGGCTTCATCGGCATGGTGCTCGACCGCGGCTTCGCCTACGAGTCCGGCGGCAGCGTCTACTTCGACGTGAGCAAGTTCCCGTCGTTCGGCTCGGTCAGCCATTACACCGAGGCCGAGATGGTCGCCATCGCGCGCGAGCGCGGCGGCAAGGTCGACGACCCGAACAAGCGGCACCCGCTCGACTTCGTGCTGTGGCACCCGAGCGAGGCCGACGAGCCCAGCTGGGACACCATGTGGGGCCCCGGTCGTCCGGGTTGGCACATCGAGTGCAGCGCCCTGGCGCTGCGCGAGTTGGGCACCACCATCGACCTGCACGGCGGTGGCAGCGACCTCATCTTCCCGCACCACGAGTGTGAACGCGCCCAGTCCGAGGCCGCCACGGGCGAGCCGTTCGTGAAGCACTGGATGCACGTGGCCATGGTCTACATGGACGGCCACAAGATGTCGAAGAGCCTGGGCAACCTGGTGTTCGTCGACGCACTGCGCCGCGAGTGGGACCCGCGTGCCATCCGCCTCGCCATCATCGAGCACCACTACCGCCTCGAGTGGGAGTGGGACGACACCCTCATGCCGCGCAATGCCGCCCGCCTGGACCACTGGTCACGCGGCGGCCACGGCGAGAGCGGTGTGGTCGCCGACGTGCGCGCCGCGCTCGACGACGACCTGAACACGCCTGCCGCACTGGCCCTCATCGACGAGGCGGCGGCGAAGGGCTTCGGCGTCCACGACGCGGCCGCCCTGCTCGGCGTCGTGCTCTGACCCGGTCGCCGCCGTCCCGGCGCGGCAGCCCGTCCGCGGGCGCACTATGATCCCGCGCATGTCGGAGGGTCGGACCACGTGAAGGCCCAGGGCGCGGGCAAGGCACAGCAGCGTTTTCGTCGTGTCGCGCGCCCCGTCGCCAACCGGCTCTGGACGTTCCACCTCGAGGGCTTCGACCGTCTGCCGGCCGACGGCCCGGCCATCCTGGCACCGAACCACGTGAGCTTCCTCGACTCGGCGTTCCTCATGCTGCAGGTGCCGCGGAACATCAGCTTCGTCGGCAAGGCCGAGTACATGGACTCGTGGAAGACCAAGCACTTCTTCCCCATGATGGGCATGATCCCCATCGACCGTGCGGGTGGCGACAAGAGCCAGGCCGCGCTCGACACCGCCGAGGCGGTGTTGCGCCGCGGCGAGCTGTTCGGCATCTTCCCCGAGGGCACCCGCAGCCGCGACGGTTACCTCTACAAGGGCCGCACCGGTGCCGCGCGCCTGGCGCTGAAGGTGGGGTGCCCCATCTTCCCGGTGGGCGTCATCGGCACCCGCGAGATCCAGCCGCCCGACGCGAAGATGCCCAAGGTGCGCCAGGACTGCACCATCAAGATCGGTCGCCCCATCAACGTCGCCCGCTACGCCAGCCGTGCCGACGACCACCTGGTGCTGCGCCAGATCACCGACGAGCTGATGTTCGAGATCCGCGAGCTCACCGGCCAGGAGTACCGCAACGTGTACGCCGGCAAGACCGCCGAGACCGAGCCCACCGTGGCCGCCAAGGTGGGCACGGTGGGCGAGCCCCGCGTGCTGCAGATGAGCGACGCCATGGCGCCCGCCGCCGGCGACTGAACACCTGGTGAAATCGCCGGAGTGCCCGGTTGGGGCCGCCGTAGAATGCGGCCATGTCCGAGATCACGATTTCACTCCCAGACGGTTCGCAGCGCTCCCTTCCCTCGGGTGCCACTGCGACCACCCTGGCCGAGTCCATCGGATCCCGGCTCGCCAAGGCCTCGGTCGCCGCCGTCGTGAACGGCGACGAGTGGGACCTGGGGCGCGAGCTGCCCGACGGTGCCCAGGTGGCCATCGTCACGGCCGAGTCCGACGCGGGGCGCCACGTGCTGCGCCACAGCACGGCCCACGTCATGGCCCAGGCCGTCACGCAGCTGTTCCCCGGCGCCAAGTTCTCCATCGGCCCGGCCATCGCCGACGGCTTCTACTACGACTTCGAGCTGCCCGGCGGCCGCACCTTCAGTGAGGCCGACCTGGCCGACATCGAGGCGCGCATGCGCGAGATCATCAAGGCCAACCAGCCGTTCGTGCGCGACGAACTGCCCGCGGCCGAGGCGTTGCAGGTGTTCGCAGATCAGCCGTACAAGTGCGAGATCATCCAGCGTGTCTCCAGCGGCGCGGCCGACAGCGAGGATGCCGGCGAGATCGGTGGCGGCGAGACCATCAGCGTCTACCGCAACACGCCCGAGTTCGTCGACCTGTGCCGTGGCCCGCACGTGCCCTCCACGGGCAGGCTCGGCCACTTCAAGCTCATGAAGGTGGCCGGTGCCTATTGGCGGGGCAACGAGAAGGGCCCGATGCTGCAGCGCATCTACGGCACGGCGTGGGCCAGCA
>CBHWEI010000199.1:0-7595 GCA_966112835.1 uncultured Acidimicrobiaceae bacterium | reverse complement strand
CGCCCCCGACGCGTGACCCCCGGGCCCCCCGGGCCAGGTGAACGGGCCGGGCCCCCGCGGGGGGGGGGCCCCTTCCGCGTGCAGGCGCGGTCAGTCGTCGGCGCGAGGACGTTGCCGGCCCTGCTTGCGCTCGGCCGCCTTGCGCTTGTCGGTCAGCCGCTCCTCGCGGGCACCGCGGCTGGGCCGGGTGCGGGCGCGCGGCGGCGGGGGAGGAGCGGCTGCGGCGTCGAGCCGCGCCAGTGCGGCCTCGGTGGCCAACTGCCGGTTGCGCCACTGCGACCGCGTGCTCGACGACTGGCCCACCACCGTGGGGCCCACGTTCGCCAGCAGCCGCGCCACCAGGTGCGGGGCCAGCCCCGTGCGCTCGACGTGGATGGTGACCGTGACCGCGGTGTCGGACGTGTTCGCGTGCTGGCCACCGGGGCCGCCGCTGCGTGTGGCCTGCCACTCGATCGAGTCGTCGGCCACCTGGTGCCCTCGCGGCGTGGCGACCATCAGTCGTCCTGTTGCATGGTGGCCCACAACCCGTGCTCGTGCAGGCGGTACACGTCGATCTCGGCCTTCTCGCGGGTGCCGCTGCTGACCACGGCCCGGCCCTTCTGGTGCACGTCGAGCATCAGCGACGTGGCCTTCTCGAGGCTGTAGCCGAACACCTTCTGGAACACGAACGTGACGTAGCTCATGAGGTTGATGGGGTCGTTCCACACGAGGACGATCCACGGACGGTCGGGCGCGGTGGACTGATCGGTGTCGGTGTCGCCTTGTTGCACGGGGGCCGTCACCAGGGGCATGTGACCATTCTGCCGTGGACTCGCCCGGCGGAGTGGTGCGGCCACGAACCGCCCCCTACGATGGGGCCGCTATGGCAGTCGGCGCTCGCCCCATCGTGCCCTCACGGCTCGCGCCCGGAGGCGTCGCTCACGGATCGCGCCGTATCCCCACGTCCCGCATCGGCGGGTTCGTGGCGCTCACCAAGCCGCGCATCATCGAGCTGCTCCTCATCACCACGGTGCCCACCATGGTGCTCGCCGAGGGCGGCTGGCCGGCCACGTGGCTGGTGGTGGTCACGCTCATCGGCGGCACGCTCGCCGCCGGCGGCGCCAACGCCATCAACATGGTGGTCGACCGCGACATCGACAAGCTCATGCCCCGTACGCAGGGCCGACCGCTCGTCACCGGTCTGGTGCAACCCCGTGAAGCGCTGGTGTTCGCCATCGGCCTGGAGGTGGTCGCGTTCGCCGTGCTGTGGATCTGGGCCAACCTCCTCAGTGCCGTCCTGGCCCTGTGCGCGACGCTCTTCTACGTCTTCATCTACACGCTGTGGCTGAAGCGCACGAGCACCCAGAACATCGTCATCGGTGGCGCCGCCGGCGCCGTCCCGGTGCTGGTGGGTTGGGCCGCCGTGCAGAACAACGTCACCTGGACGCCCGTGGTGCTGTTCGTCGTGATGTTCCTGTGGACGCCGCCCCACTTCTGGGCGCTGGCCATCCGCTACGCCGACGACTACCGCGCCGCAGCCGTCCCCATGCTGCCAGCGGTCGCCTCGCTCGAGGTGACGGTGCGCAAGATGGTGCTCTACACCGCGGCCATGGTGACCTCCACCCTGGTGCTGTGGCCCGTGGCCGAGCTGGGCTGGATCTACGGCATCAGCGCCGTCGTGCTCGGGGCGCTGTTCCTCTGGGGCACGGTCGATCTGGGCCGGAACCCCACGCCGCAACGCTCCATGCGGGTGTTCGGCTACTCCATCACCTACGTGACCCTGCTGTTCGCCGCGATGACCATCGACGTCTTCGTGCGACATGGGTTCTGAGGATTTCCTGCGGAGCGGCCCCCTGTGGGTAATGTCGGATCTGTAATGCCATCAACCGACCTGTCATCCGAGGGTTCTGCCATGCGCGCGCCCGAGACGAAACGAGTTCGTTGCCCATGACCACCATCGATACCCACGCAACCAGTGCTGCCGTCCCGGCCAGCGCGGGTATTGCGAGCGTGGCCGACTGGGTCACCACCACCGACCACAAGCGAGTCGGACGCCTGTACCTGGGCGTCGCCGGACTGTCGCTCGTGGGCTCGCTCGTGGTGGCCGGCCTGCTGGCGCTCGAGCGCATCGACACCGCCACCACGGTGCTGCCCATCGAGTCGCTCACGCAGCTGTTCTCGGTGTACCGGTTCGGCCTCACCTACATGGTGATGCTGCCGCTCATGATCGGTGCCGCGCTGTGCATCGTGCCGCTGCAGGTGGGCGCCCGCTCGGTGGCGTTCCCCCGTGTGGCCGCCACCGGCTTCTGGGCCTGGCTGGTCGGCTCCATCACCTCCATCGTCAGCATCGCCTCGAACGGCGGCCCCAACGGTGGCAACAAGGTGTTCGTCGACCTGTTCATGCTGTCGTCGGGCCTGGCCATCCTGGGCCTGCTCGCCACCACCGTGGCGCTCGCCACCACCATCCTCACCACCCGGGCGCCCGGCATGAACATGCGCCGCCTGCCGTGGTTCACCTGGTCGGTGCTCGTCATGTCGCTGGCCCTGCTCGTGGCGCTGCCCATCCTGGTCGGCGACCTGCTGGTGTTGTTCATCGGTCACAAGTACCCGTCGGTCAGCGAGCTCAGCGGCAACCGCACCATCCAGGACTGGGCGGCCTTCGGCTTCACCCAGCCCACCACCATCATCTTCGCCATCCCGGCGCTCGGCCTGCTGGCCGACACGGTGGCCACCGCCACCGGCAAGCGTCTGGTGCCCCGCGGCGCCATCTACGGCGCCATCGCCCTGGCCGGCACCGCCATGTACGGCGCAGCGGTACAGAGCCCGGTCGTCATCCGCGCCGGCTTCCGCAGCCTCTCGGGCGGCGACAAGCTCTCCGACCTGCTGCCCTACGCACTGGTCCACGTGCTGCCGCTGCTCGGCGCCTTCCTCGCCGTGGCGCTCACCGCCTCGGCCCTGCGCAAGAAGCCCAAGGTCATCGCCCCGCTCGTGTTCGCACTGTTTGCCGGCATCCTCGTCGTCGAGGGCGCGGCCGGGAGCGCGCTGAACCACATCGGCGACGCCGGTCTGGTGGGCACCACCTTCGAAGAGGGCACCTGGCTGGCGCTCGTCTACGCCGCCGTGCTCGCCGGCATGGGCGCCGTCGCCTACTGGGGCCCGAAGCTCTGGGGTCGCTCGATGCCGCTGAAGGCCACGCTGCCGCTCGCGCTGCTCGGCTTCGCCGGTGCCGCGCTGGCCAGCCTGCCCATGATGATCGCCGGCTTCGCCGACCAGCCCGGCGGCATCTTCCCCGCCGTCGACCCGGGCGTGTCCGGCGTCGTGCTGTTCGACTACTCCGGCCCGTCGGCGCTGTGGAACACGCTCAGCCTGGTGGGACACGCGCTCGTGCTGCTCGCGGTTCTCGCGTTCGTCGGCCTGTCGCTGCGCTCGTTCGGCAAGGGCGAGCACACCGGCGACGATCCGTGGAACGGCCAGACCCTCGAGTGGGCCACCACCTCGCCGCCGCCGGCCAACAACTTCGCCGACATCCACATCGTGCAGTCGGCCGAGCCGCTGCTCGATCTCAAGACCTCGAACCGGAGTGACGCCTGATGCTTGCACTTCCCACGGCTCCTGCACCGCAACCGCGTCGCCAGCTCCTGGTCGGCACCGCGTTGGTGCTCGCCGGCGTCGTCGCCCTGGTCGGCGGCCTCCTGGCGCTCTACCTGCGGTTCCGCACCGCCACCATCGACAACGGCGACGTGTGGGTCCCCAAGGACACCAAGTTCTCGATGGTCGCCGCCAACGTGATGCTCATCACGCTGCTGCCCATCTGCATCTTCGCCCAGTGGGCGGTCTACTCGGCCAAGCGCGACGACAAGCCGCACACCGGTCTGGCCCTCGGCCTCACCGGCCTCATCGGTCTGGCCTTCATCAACGCCCAGGCGTTCATCTTCGCCACCACCGCACTGCCGGTGAACCAGGGCACCTACAGCTACCTCTTCTACGCGATCACCGGCGTCGTCATGGCGCTCGCCATCGTGGGCGTCGGGTTCTCGGCCGTGACGGCCTTCCGCTACCTCGGCGGTCGCACCGCCGATCGGGCCATCGTGTCGGCCCATGCTCTGTACTGGTACGCCTTCAGCGCTGTGTTCGCTGTCGTGTGGTTCGTGGTCTACGTGACGAAGTAACGGGGAGCCGATGTTCACCACTGGGTCAAAACTCTTCATCGGCGCCACGGTGATCTCCACTGCGGGGGCCATCGTGTTCGGCGCGAGCGTCGGTGGTCCCACCGGCATGCTCGGCACCATCGGGCTCGTCTCGCTGGCCATCGCCTTCGCGTTCTTGACGGGCATCAACTTCTTCACCAAGGACGGCAACGTCGGTGCCATGGAGCCGGGGGTCGAGCGCACCTCGGCCGCGGCGCAGCAGCCGGCGGGCGCCAGCCTGTGGCCGCTCGTCACGGCGGTCAGCGTGGGCGGCCTCGCCGTCGGCGCCGTCAGCAAGCCGGTCGTGTTCAAGGTCTCGCTCGTCCTCGTGCTCGCCTCGGCGGTCGAGTGGATGATCCAGGGCTGGAGCGAGCGGGCCAGCACCGACGCCGACTACAACGACGGGCTGCGCAAGCGTCTGCTGCACCCGCTCGAGTTCCCCATCCTCGCCTCGTTCGGCGCTGCCGTGTTCATCTACTCGTTCTCGCGGGTCATGCTGCACATCAGCAAGGACGCCGGTCGCTGGGTGTTCATCGTCATCGGTGCCGTCATCACGGCTGCGGGCTTCGTGTTCGCCGCCAAGCGCGGCATGAGCAAGGGCACCGCAGCGGGCATCATCACCGTCGGCGCACTCGCGCTCGTCGGTGTCGGCGTCGCCTCGGCGGTGTCGGGCCAGCGCACCATCGAGGAGCACCCCACCATCAGCCCCGCGGTCTGCCTCGGCACGGCCAGCGAGGCCGAGATCGAAGAGGTCGACGCCAAGGCCTCGCAGCGGGTCGCGGCGAAGAGCAACCCGCTCGCCAACGTGTACCTCACCGAGGACGAGTCGAACCTCTACGCGCTGAACACGGGCATCGGCACCATCCAGTACCACGAGATCACCGTGCCGCGCAGCACCACCGTGCACGTGCTCTTCCACAACGAGAGCGCCACGCCCCGCCGCCTCACCGTGCACCTCGGCACCTTCAAGGCCGCCGATGGCACCGAGGGCAGCGAGCTCGCCGACTGCACCACCTCGATCAAGCAGGGAGGCGAGGCGTTCCTCACCTTCCGCCTCGAGAAGTCGCAAGCCGCCAGCAGCACCCCCTTCCGTCTGACCGTCCCCGGTGTGGAAGGTCAAGAGATCAAGTTGTTGGTTCCCTGACATGGACCGGAGTGAAGCAACCGTGAGTACCCTCGGGGAGATGCCCCCCACCCGTCGTCGTCGTTGGACTCCCGCGGCGTTGGCCGTCGGCGCACTGGCGTTCCTCGCCGGCTGCGCGAAGGACGCGCCGCAGGACATCTTCCAGCCCAAGGGCGAGAACGCGCGCAAGATCAACGACCTACAGCTGCCGGTGTTCATCATCGCCGGCGTCGTCGGTGTCATCGTGCTCGGCGTCATCGGGTACATCATGTGGAAGTTCAAGGACCGCGGTCAGGACATCCCCGAGCAGTCGCACGGCAACCCGAAGCTCGAGATCGCGCTCACCATCCTCCCGGCGCTCATCCTGGCCGGCATCGCCGTGCCCACCGTGGTGTCGGTGTTCGATCTCGCCAAGACCTCCGATGCCCAGTGCATCGTGAACGTCACCGGCCAGCAATGGTGGTGGGAGTACGACTACCCCACCGGCAAGTGCGGCGACGTCGAGATCACCAAGCCCATCGTCACCAGCGGCGAGCTGGTCATCCCGGCCAAGACGAACGTCATCCTGCGCATCACCAGCCGCGACGTCATCCACAGCTACTGGATCCCCGCGCTCAACGGCAAGCGCGACGCCGTCCCCGGCCGTCTGCACACCTTGCGCATGGAGGCCGACCAGCCCGGTCTGTACACCGGCCAGTGCACCGAGTTCTGCGGCCTCAGCCACGCGCGCATGCGTCAGGCAGCGGTGGCGTTGAACGCGTCGGACTTCCAGACCTGGGTCGACAACCAGCTCGAGCCGTACAAGTCGCCCGAGGCCGGCACGAAGGCAGCCGAAGGTGAGCAGACGTTCATCGCCAACTGCAGCAAGTGCCACCAGGTGAACGACATCGCCAACTCCGACGGCACGCCGGTGCTCTCCGAGCCCGACCTGTACGTCGTGTCGGGTGTGGCGCCGAACCTCACCAACCTGATGACCCGCACGGCCATCGCCGGTTGGACGTTCGACCTCATCACCGACGAGTGCCGCGACAAGCTCTGGCACGCCAAGCCCGACGAGTTCGGCGCGATGTACCTGAAGGGCGTCACGCCCGAGTGCTTCGACGAGGTGGCCCTGCGCGACTGGCTGCGCAACCCGCCCGGCATGAAGCCCATGTACGTGAACCCGAACAACCTCGCCTCCACCGGCGGCAAGTACCGCGGCATGCCCAATCTGAACCTCAAAGAGGATCAGATCGATCAACTCATCGCTTTCCTCCTCGAGCGGAAGTAAAGGGAGCACTCACCGATGGCCATCATCGAACGTCCGTCTGCAGTCCCCGCCACGGTGGGCGACGTCGCAGCCCCCGAGCTCGTCACCAACTCTCGTGCGCTCGGCAACTTCCGTCGCCCCGTGTCGACCACCGGCTGGAAGTCGTGGATCTTCACCGTCGACCACAAGAAGCTCGGCATCATGTACGGCGCGGTGTCGCTGTTCTTCTTCCTCGTCGGCGGCATCGAGGCACTCCTCATCCGTCTGCAGCTCGCCGCCCCGGACAACACCGTCCTCAGCGCCGGCCTGTACAACGAGATGTTCACGATGCACGCCACCACCATGGTGTTCCTCTTCGTGATGCCCATGGCGGCCGCGTTCGCGAACTACTTCCTGCCGCTGCAGATCGGTGCCCGCGACGTCGCCTTCCCGCGCATCAACGCGCTGGGCTTCTGGCTGTTCCTCTTCGGTGGCATCTTCCTGAACACCTCGTGGCTCCTCGGTGGCGCCGCCGACGGTGGCTGGTTCATGTACTCGCCCAACAGCAGCGCCCTGTTCTCGCCCAGCCACGGCATCGACTTCTGGGTGCTCGGCCTGCAGATCACCGGCATCGCCTCGCTGGTCGGCGCCATCAACCTCATCGTCACGGTGCTGAACATGCGTGCGCCGGGCATGAAGCTCATGCAGATGCCGGTGTTCACCTGGATGGTGCTCGTCGTGCAGTTCCTGCTGCTCTTCGCCATGCCGGTCATCACGGTGGCGTTGTTCCTGCTCAGCTTCCAGCGCAACTTCGGGGCCACGTTCTTCGACGTGAACCAGGGCGCCGACCCATTGCTGTGGCAGCACCTCTTCTGGATCTTCGGTCACCCAGAGGTGTACATCATCATCCTGCCCAGCTTCGGCATCATCTCCGAAGTGCTGCCCACCTTCGCCCGCAAGCCGCTGTTCGGCTACAAGTTCGTGGTCTTCTCGGGTGCCGCCATCGGCTTCGTCGGCTGGGGCGTGTGGGCCCACCACATGTTCGCCAGCGGCCTCGGCCCGGTGTCGGTCGCGGTGT
>CBHWEI010000198.1:0-7601 GCA_966112835.1 uncultured Acidimicrobiaceae bacterium | reverse complement strand
ACCGACCAGAACACGCCACCGTCGCCGTGCGTGATGACGGCGATGGTGATGTCCTGACCTTCGGTGACGTCGACGGTGTCGCTGGTGACGGGACCCGTGCTGCCGGTGCTGCCACCGGTGGTGCCCGTGTCGCCGCTCGTCGTGCTGCTGTTGCTGTCAGAGCTGCACGCGCTCGCGATGATCGCGAGTGCGGCGAGCGGTGCCAGCAGATACCGACTCTTCTTCATTCAGTTCCCCCTCTAGGAAAGTGGATTGGTGCCGGCGAACCGGCGCTGCACTGGTGCGTCTTCACGCAGCCAGCGATCTGAGGTAGTCGATGCTCTGGCGAACACCGACCACGGGCCCCTCCCCCGACGGCGGTTCGCCGTCGGTCAGGGCAACATCTTGCTCCAACACGTACCACCCATCGAACGACTGCTCCTCCAGGGCGGCGATGGTGGCCGCGATGGGGACGTCGCCCTGGCCCGCAGCGGGGAACAACCCCGCTGCCGTGGCCGTCATGAGCGTCAGCTCGTCGTTCAACAACCGCTGGGCGACGGCGCCGTCGACGTCCTTGATGTGCACCAGCCCCACGCGGTCGCGGTGGGTGTTGGCGAGCACCACGGAATCGGCGCCGCCGATGAACAGGTGCCCGGTGTCCAGGCAGAACTTCACCGTGGTGTGGTCGAGGAACCGATCGAGCTCGGCGGCGGTCTCGATGAGCGTGTCGACGTGCGGGTGCAGCACCTGCACCAGGCCGTGGTCGGCGCAGATGTCGTCGACGATGGCCAGGCCCTGGAACATCGAGGTCCACTCGTCGGCGGCCAAGGTCGGGCGCTCCCACGCGTCGTGGCTGCTCACCACGGCGGTGACGAAGTGCATGCCGCCGCCGTCGGCCAGCGTGCGTGCTGCAGCGCGGGCGTCGGCGATGAGCTCGTTGCGGCGGTCGGCGCGGTGCAGCACCAGCGGCACGAAGCCGCCGACGAGCGACAGCCCGTACTCGTCGAGCAACGCGCGCAGCGCAGCCGGGTCGGTGGGCAGCCAGCCCAGCGCACCGAGCTCGGTGGCGGTGATGCCCAGGTCGCGCATCTCACCCAGCACACGCCGCGGCGGCAACTGCAGGCCCCAGCCCGGGGCCTCACAGATGCCCCACGAGATGGGCGCAGCGGCGACTCGATCCAACACGTGCACTGACCCCCCACGGCTCACTCGGCACATTCACTCGGCACTTCAGCACGGACCCCCCGGTCCGGCATTTGTATGTTTATATCCCAAACTAAATCGCCGTGTAAAGGATCTCGCTGGAATTTTCCACGGCGCGGTCGGCGCCGCTCAGCGGGCGGCCGGCACCAGGGTGGGGTCGTTGAACAGCCGCTCGCCGGCGTGCAACGTGCCGCCCAGCGCACCCGCCGTGAACCCCAGCGTGGTCAGCTCGATGCGGCACACCGCGGCCGACTCGGACATCGAGTTCGCCAGGAACGACTTCATGGTCTCCTCCATCGTCCACGGGGCGACCGAGGGGAGGAACCCGCCGAGCACGATGACCTCGGGGTTGAACGTGTCGACCACGTTCGACAGCCCGACGCCCAGCCAGCGGCCGAACTTCTTCAAACCCTTCAGGGCGATGGGGTTGTTCGCGCGGGCCCGGGCCAGCACCGGCGCCACCTTGGCCTCCGGGCTCAGGCGGCTGTCGCGCATGAGGCCGGGCGCCAGGTCGGGCACCGCGTCGTAGAGCAACGCACGGAGACCGATGGTGGTCTCCCAGCAGCCGGTGCTGCCGCACGCGCACGGCAGGCCCTTCGGCTGCACGGTCATGTGCCCCACCTCGCCCGCCGCGCCCGAGGCGCCGCGGAACAGCTCGCCGTCCACCACCACTCCCCCGCCCACGCCGTTCACGGCGAGGACGTACACCAGGTGGGCAGCACCCGCCGCCGCGCCGACGCGGTACTCGGCGAGCGCGGCCAGGTTGGCCTCGTTGTCGATGGAGATGGGGATACTGCCACCCAGCTCGGCCGCCAGGCGGGGGCCAAGGGGGGCGTCGTGCCACCCCAGGTTCGGCGCCCGCCGCACCACGCCGGTGTCGACGTCGCAGATGCCGGGCACCGCCACCGTCAGGCCGGCCACCCTGGCACCCTGCTCCTCGACGGCGGCGATGGCACGGTTCACCTCGCGCACGATGGTGGGCAGCAGATCGGCGAACGTGGTCGACGCCGCGCTCACCGGGCGGCGCCGTTGGTACAGCGTGTTCGCAGCAAGGTCGTTGGCCAGCACCGAGACGAAACCGACGTCCAGCTCCATGCCCAGCGTGACCACCTTCGAGCCGTCCACCTGCAGCAACGTGGCCGGCCGGCCGACGCGCTGATCGCCCGTCTGGCCCACGTCCTTCACCAGGCCACGATCGATGAGCTCGGCCACCAGGCTGGACACCGTGGCGCGCGTCAGGCCGGTGACATCGGCGATGCCCGCACGGCTGCGCGGCCCGTGCGTGGCCAGCAACCGCAGCACGAGCGACAGGTTGTGGCGGCGGACGTGGAGATGCTCCACCGGCGAGTCCATCGTGGTCACTGTGCGGACTGTAGCGACGCGACGGCCGTTCGGTGGCTACCGTCATGGTCGATGGACGCTCGGTCACGACGTCGGGGGCGCGGGCCGAGCACGGGGCCACTGGTCGGCGCGCTCGCCATCGCCGCGTTCACCGCAGCGTGTTCCACCACCTCGAACACGCCCGCGGCCACGCTGTCGGCAGCGGTGCGCATCCAGGCCGAGGGCTGCCGATCGCGCCCCACCATCGGCGCCGGGTCGTTCGTCGCGCCGGGCCGCGTGCTCACCGTGGCGCACGTGGTGGCAGGCAGCAAGGACATCGACGTCACGCTCTCCACGGGCGAAGAGGTGGAGGCCGAAGTGGTGGCCATCGACCGCACGAAGGACCTCGCCCTGCTCGCGGTCGACGCCGACAACGCGCCGCTGCGCCTGGGCGTGCTGCGACCCGGCGAGTCCGGCGAGTTCGTCGTGTGGCGCGACGACGCGTCGCAGGCGCGACCGTTCCAGGCCATCACGTTCGTCGACATCAACGCGTCGAACATCGACCACGACGGCAGCGGGCTGCGCAAGGGGTTCCAGATCGACGCCGACGTGTCGAACGGCGACTCGGGCAGCGTGCTGGTGCACGACGGCGCCGCAGTGGCCGTGGTGTTCGCCCGCAGCACGGCCGCCGGCGGGCGCGCCTGGGCCACCGACATCCGCGAGGCGAAGCCGATGCTGGAGGGCACCCGCGACACGCCGGTCGACGAGGGGGCGTGCGCCGCCGGGTGACCGGCGAGCGAGTTCGGTCAGTGCACGTCGGCCAACAACGCAGCGCCCACGGCACCGGCGTGCTCGCCGAGGTGGGCGAAGTTCAGACCGGGGTGCGGCCGCAGGTCTGGCGCGTACAGGTACTCGGTGAACCACTGCTGGATGGGCCCGATGTACAGGTCGGACGACGCAGCCAGGCCGCCGCCCAGAACGAACGCCTGCGGGTCGAGCACGTTGGTGAGGTTCACCAGGCCCAGCGCCACCCACCGGCCGAACGTGTCGATGACCGTCAGCGCGTCGTGGTCGCCCTCGCGGGCGGCCATCTGTACGTGCTCGCCGCGCACCTGCTCGGCGTCACCGCCGGCCAGTTCCACCACGCGGCGCACCCGCTTGGCGGTGGCGGCTTCGCGGGCCAGCCGCGCCAGCCCCGAGCCCGATGCGTACCGTTCCCAGCAACCACGCCGCCCGCACGGGCAGAACGGGCCCTCGGGGTCGACCACGATGTGGCCGATCTCGCCGGTGAAGCCGTTGGCGCCGCGCACCAGGCGGCCGCCGGCGACCACGCCGCCACCGATGCCGGTGCCGAGCGTGACCATGACGAAGTCGGTGAGGCCCTGGGCCGCACCGGTCTTCCATTCGGCCACGGTGGCGCACGTGGCGTCGTTGTCGACCTCCACGGGCACGCCGAGCCGCTTCGACAGCATGGCGCCCACCTGGAAGTCGCTCACGTCGACCAGGTTCGGCGAGGCGCGGATGACGCCGTCGCGCGTGACCAGACCGGGCACGCCCACGCCCAGGGTGTCGAACGGGGCCAGCGTGCCGGCCAGACGGGCCAGCGTGTCGATGATGTTCTCGGGCCCGCGCGGCGTCGGCAGGCGGTGCTCGTCGATGATGGCGCCGGACTCGTCGAGCACCACACCAAGGCACTTGGTGCCGCCGACGTCGATGCCCGCGCGTCGGGCGCCGGTCATGCCTCGGCTCGGACCTTGAGCTCGCGGACCGTGTTCAGGATGCGCACCTCGGCGCGCCGCTTCACGAACCCGGGCAGCGGCACCACCAGTTCGATGGCCAGGTCGTAGCGGACCTCGGTTCCACCGTCGTCGGTGGGGCTGAAGTGGTAGGCGCCGTCGATGGTGCGCATGATGTCGCCGCGCATGATGGACCACGCCAGCACGGCCGGGGCCTGCGAGTAGTCGTACGCCAGCGTGTAGTGGGTGCTGCGGCCCAGCGCCGAGGCGCGGTACTCGACCTCGATCGGGCGGCCCTGGTCGTCGCGGCCGCGCACGATGACGTCCTTGACGTCCTTCGCCCATTCGGGATAGCGCTCGAAGTCGGTCGCGATCGCCCACACGCGCTCCGGCGCGGCAGCGATGGTGGTGGTCTGGAAGGCCGTTTCTGCCATGTCTGCGATCTACCCGTTCTTCTTCGACGTGTTGGGTACGTTGACCCTCGGTCCGTACGAACCGTACCGCGCGGCCCAGGCCCCATTCATGCCAATGCCGAACATGGGCACCAGCACACCGAACGCCAATGCGTTGACGTCGCCCTTCTGAAGGCCGGTGACGCCGATGATGGCGCCGGCCAGCGCAGCGACCACCTGCACGCCGAGCGCGCCGAGCATGCGCCGCTTCACGTCGGCCGACGCGGTGTTGCCGGTGAGCAGGTAGAGGTTGGCCACACCCACCTCTTCGGTGCGGGAACGCTCGAGGGCTGTGGTGTACGCCCACAGCGAGGTGGCGATGCCCACGGCGAACAGGGCGACCGAGACGATGCCGATGATGAACTGGGCGAACCGCTCGTCCTTGAAGGGCACGGCCACGGCCAAAGCGGCCAGGAAAACGGCGGTGCCGACCAGATTGCCGACGACGAGACGGGAACGCATCGGACTCATTCTGCCAGCGCGCCGAGCGACACACCCAGGCGATGTGCCAGGACGTCGTACGAGAAGTCGCGCACGGCACGGTCGCGACCGGCCAGACCCATCCGGGCGCGCAGCATGGGGTCGTCGAGCAGCTGCTCGAACGCGGTGGCCACGGCCCGCGGGTCGTCCGGCTTGCCCACCACCACACCGGTGATGCCGTCGTCGACCGCCTCGGCGGCGCCACCCGACTGGCCGGCCACCTGCGGCACGCCACACGCCGCGGCCTCGAGGAACACGATGCCGAAGCCCTCCTGCTCGAGCCCGCCCCAGCGGTTGCGGCACAGCATGGTGTACACGTCGGCGCAGCCGTACAGCCGGGGAAGGTCGTCGTTGCTGACCCGACCGAGGAACCGCACCGGCGCCTTCACCTGCTCGGCGAGCTTGCGCAGGCGGTCCTCGTCGCGCCCGCCACCGGCGATGGCCAGCACCAGGTTCGGACGCGACGTGCGCAGCAACGCCGCGGCACGGATGGCGGCGTCGAACCCCTTGCGCGGCACCAGACGGCTGATGCTCACGACCAGTTCGGCGTCGTCGGCGATGCCGAAGTGGCGGCGGGCCTCGTGGCGTTCGGGCTGGGTGAGCGGCACGAACCGTTCGGTGTCCACCCCGGGCGGCACCACCGTGATGGGCAGCGACCGCCCCGCGGCGTGCTCGGCCTCGGCGGCCGGGTAGCCGCCCGCGGCCACGATGTGGCGGGCGCGGCGCAGCACGTGCCCCAGGGTCTGCTTCGACAGCGGCAGCCGGCCGGGCACGGTGACCTCGGCCCCGTGCAGCACCACGTCGTAGGGCAGGTCGAGCGACGGGCCGATGAGGCCGAGCGGCAGCGCCGGGTCGAGGACGATCAGGTCGGCGCCCACCTCCTTGGCCATGGCGTTCACCCGCTGCACCATCCACGGATGCGGCAGCAGCACCGGCTCGCGGGTGCGCTCGATGCGGAACGGTTGGGCGGCGTCGAACTCGGCGGTGCCCGCGTACGGGCTGGTGAGGACGGCGAACGACTCGGGCGGCAGACGCCGCCACCACTCCCACAGCAACGACTGGATGCCACCGATCTTCGGTGGGAAGTCGTTCGTGACGAGCAGGTGCTTCACCGGTCCTCCAGACCCAGCCGTTCGGTGGCCCACACGGCGTGGTCGCGCAGCACCGGATCCGGGTGTGCACGGTAGTCGGCCAACACCTGCCGTACCTCGGCGTCGGCGGGATCACCCACGTTGCCGAGCACCACCAGCGCGTTGCGCCGCGCCCATCGCGGGTCGCGGTCTGCCAGGTACCAGCGGCCCCACATTCGCAGCACTCCCTCGTCATCGGCACGCAGCAGGTCGAGCACCGGCACCCAGGCGCGCACCGGTTCGTCGGGCGTGCCGGCGGGTCGCCGATGGGCCAGGCGCACGGTGGGCGGGCACACGTCCTGGCAGTCGTCGCAGCCGTACATTCTGTCGCCGACCGCGGCGCGCAGGCTGGTGGGGATCGCGCCCGGCTTCTGCAGCACCCAGGCGAGGCAACGCGCCCCGTCGATGACGCCGGGTTCGATGATGGCGCCCGTGGGGCAGCCGTCGAGGCAGCGCCGGCACGAGCCGCAGCCGTCGCTCGCAGGGGTGTTGTGCACCGGTAGCGGCGCCGTGGTGACCACGCAGCCCAGCACGAAGAAGCTGCCCGCACCGGGCACGAGCAGGTTGGCGTTCTTGCCGAACCAGCCGATGCCGGCCCGGTGGGCCACGTCGCGGTCGACGATGCTGTTGTCGTCGGCGAACGGGACCGCTTTGAACCCGTCGTCGCGCAGCCGCCGGGCGACCGACCAGAGCGCCTCACGCAGCGGGGCGTAGTGGTCGACCCACGCGTAGCGCCCCACCCTGCCCTGCGGGCCCGGCGGGGGTGCCTCGTCGGGCAGCAGGTACGGCCGAGCCGCCACGAACACGGTCCGGGCGTCGCGCACGGCGGCACGCGGATCGGTGGAGCGGGCCGGGTTCTTGAACGTGAACTGCATGCCGTCGTCGAGCCCGCGGGCCAGACGGTCGTCGAGCGCCGTTCGGGCCCGCACCAGGACGTCGGCCGTGGTGACGCCCGTGTGGCTCACACCGAACGGTTCGGTGAGCGCGACCAGGTCCTGCAGGTAGGCCTGGTCGGTGACCGGCCGGGGCGGATCAGTCGGCCTCACGGTGCTTGAGCGTAGGCACCATGCCCGCACGGGCGAGCAACTGCACCGCGCGGAGTTCGTCGTCGCTGAAGGCGAGGCGCTCGCGCCGGGCCGGAGCGAGCAGGTGGGTGACCACACAGTCGGCGCATGTGGCGGTGCCTTCCATGACGCAGGTATCGCAGGAGATGGTGAAGTGGACCATGTGATGCACTGAACCAGAAGGGTGTGACAGAGATACCTGGACCCGGTGTCGTCCCAGCTCAGGGACGTGCCGGT
>CBHWEI010000197.1:0-7674 GCA_966112835.1 uncultured Acidimicrobiaceae bacterium | reverse complement strand
TGCGACCTACGGTTTAGGAAACCGTTGCTCTATCCAGCTGAGCTACGGGAGCGGGGCCACGGCGAAGTGGCCGTGGTTGCATGACAGGCTAGCGATTGCGCCGATTGCACGCCCCTGGCTGCACTCCTGTCATGTTTCGACCGGGGATTCGCCGGTCGGACGATGACGAGAAGGAGGCGGGCCGCGCCGGCCGCGGCCGATGCGCGACAAGAATCGTGAGAGATCGTCGCGGGTGAGGGGTTAGTACCCATGTGACGACGACACCCGAGCCGAACCGGGGAGGACCGATGGAGTACGACGAGTTCGTCACCAACGACGCCCGTCGCATCCGCCAGGGTCTGGTCACCTACTACGGCGCCGAGATCGGCAACGAGGCCGCGGACGAGGCGCTGGCCGTCGCCTGGGAACGGTGGTCGTCGCTCGCCACGATGGACAACCCAGCCGGTTACGTGTTCCGCATCGGGCAGACGCGGGCGCGGCCACACGTGCGGTGGCGCGCACGGCGCGATCTGTTCCCCACCGAGGAGATCGCCGAGCGGCAGGTCGACGTCACCGGGATGATCGACCTCATCCAAGCCCTCGAAGGTCTGGACGCCGACCAACGGACCGCCGTGATGATGGTGAAGAGCTTCGGCTACAGCCATCGCGAAGTCGCCAACCTGCTGGAGGTGTCGGAGTCGGTGGTCAACAACCTCGTCCATCGCGGCCTGCTGAAGCTGCGCACGCTCATGGGGGTGAGCGCATGACGCTCGACCAACTGCTCCGCGACGTCGGCGAACACGTCGACACGCTCATCGATCGGCACCTCGCCGCAACGACCACCGTTGCCGCGTCGACCACCAGCGCCGATGCCATCGCACCGGCGAACGAACGGGAGAACGAACTGATGACCATCGTCGAACAACCACCCCGCAGCGGCCGACCTGCCGCACGTCCGCAACGCAACTGGGCCGTCATCGCCGCGAGTGCGGCAGCCGTGGTGCTGCTCATCGCCGGCATCGTGGCCATCCAGCGCGACGGCGGCGACGAGGAGAACTCCGACATCCCGGCGCCGAACACGCTCGTGGTCGATGCGACCGCGAAGGACAATCGCATCGAGAAGGTCGTGTTCGACGGTTCCAGCCTGTGGTCCGTCCGCAACGGATCCACCTTCCTGCTGCGGATGGACCCGACCTCCGGCAAGGTGCTCGAATCGCTGAGCCTCCCGGAAGCCGCCGCCCCCGGTCAGCCGGTGGTCCACGGCGACGCGCTGTACGTCGGCACGACACACGGCGTCGTCGTCGTCGACACGCGGTCGCGACAGATCGCCCAGCCGACGGCGATCGGCGGCGGCGAGGTCTGGTCCATCGCATTCACCACCGACTCGGTGTGGATGGTCCGCAGGCAGCCCAACGCGGCGTCGCTGGAACGCTGGACCACCGACCTCGGCCAGCGTCTGCTGTCGATCGACCTGGGGCCGGAGACGGCGTTCGGCATCGTCGGCGTCGGCACGTCGCTGTACATGGCAACCGAACACAACGGCCTGCGGCGCTACGACTCGACCGGGGCGGTGACCGCCACGGTGGCAGGCATCGGCTACTCGTCCGACATGGAGCTGGGCGACGACGGCACGCTCTGGATTGCTGTCGACGCGTCAGGCGAACTGGTTGCCGTCGACACTGCCACCAACACCGCGCGTTCTCGTCTTGCACTCGCACATGACGGCGCACTCAACCTGGAGGTCACCCCGAGTTCGGTGTGGGTCACGCTCGACGCCGATCATCGGCTCGTGGTGGTCGACCCTGCCACGGGACAGGTGACGTCGTCGGCGGGAGTGAGTGGACCGCCGAGGGCCGTGACACTGGCGGGTGGCGCCGTCTGGGTGTCCGGCACCGGATGGGCGGAGCGGTTCGTCCCCGGCTGACGGAACCGACCCCTTGGAGCTGTGACGGCCGGTGAGCCTGCTCCGCCCATCCACTGCACTCACCCGATCGAGGGCCCGCAGAACCACGGCTAGTGTCGACCCACCCGGTACCGGAACTCGGGTCAGGAGCGCGGCGATGGAGAAGGTGTTGCCGTCGGGAACGCTGGTCTTCCTGTTCACCGACATCGAGGGGAGCACCGGGGTCATCCGCGAACTGGGCGACGGCTACGACCGTCTGCTCGGGAAGCACCACGAACTGCTCCGCGAGGTGTGGCACCGCCACCACGGAGTGGAGGTCGCCACTCACGGCGATGCGTTCTTCGTCGTCTTCCTCGACGCGGACGACGCCATCGCCGCGACGCTCGACGCACAGAGGGCACTCGCGGCGACCGAGTGGCCGACGGAGCACCCCCTTCGGGTCCGCATGGGGTTGCACGCCGGCTACGCCCGGCCCGTCGACGACGACTACCGAGCGCTGGCCGTGCACCAGGCGGCGAGAGTGGTCGACGCCGCCAACGGCGGCCAGGTGTTGGCCACCGACGAGGCGCTGGCGCTGCACACCGAACGTTCGGCCGACGTGCTCGTGACCGATCTCGGTCGCTACCGCGTTCGCGACTTCGACGGCCCGATCAGGCTCCACCGCCTCTCGGCACCCGACATCGAGGGCGACCTGCGGCCACCGCGGGTGCGTCCCGCCGAGCATCACAACCTGGTGCGACCGACCACCTCGCTGGTGGACCGGGTGACCGAGCAGGCCGAGCTGGCCGGGCTCGCACGGCCCGGAGCGCTCGTCACCATCCTCGGCCCCGGTGGCACCGGCAAGACCCGCCTGTCGCTCGAGGTCGGGCTCACGGTCGTCGACCAGTGGCCCGACGGCGTGTGGTTCGTCGACCTCGCGCCGATCACCGAGGGCGAGGTGGTGCCGATGGCCATCGCTGCAGCCATCAGCGCACCGTCCGTCCGGGGCAACGACGCGCTCTCCGACGTGGCCGCCCACCTGGCCGGCAGCACGGCCCTGCTCATCCTCGACAACTGCGAACACCTCGCCGCACCGGTTGGCGTCGTCGTCGCCGACCTCCGCCGTCGTTGCCCCGAGATCGGTGTGGTGGCCACCAGCCGAGTCCCGCTCGGTCTCATCGGCGAGCACCTGTACCGCCTGCGTCCCCTCGACGCCGACGATGGCGCGTCCGCGGCGGTGCGACTGTTCCTGGAACGCAGCGGACGCACCGATGCCGAGGGCACCGACCTGGACGACGTCGCCCGCCTGTGCCGTGCGGTCGACGGGCTGCCCCTGGCGATCGAGCTGGCCGCGACGCGAGCCCACCTGCTCACCGCCGGCGAGATGGCCGACCGCATGCGCACCACGGTGTCGGTCATCTCCACCCGCGATCCCTCCGTGCCGGAACGCCAGCGCAGCCTCGACCGACTGCTGGACTGGAGCCTCGACCTCCTCAGCCCCGACGAACTGCTGGTCCTGAGTCGCCTGGCGGTGCCCGCAGACGGGTTCGATCTGCACCTGGCCGAGGCGGTCGCCGCCGGCGATCCGATCCCGGGCGAGGCCGTCCCAGAGCTGGTGTGGTCACTGCTCGACTGGTCGCTGCTCGTGCGCGAGGTCGCGGCCGGCGAGTCGCGCTACTCGCTGTTCTGGACCGTCCGCTCGTACGTGCTCCAGCACGCCGATGCCGCCGACATCGCCGCCACCCGTCGCCGACTCGCCCAGGTGCTGCTGGAACGATTCGGACCCGAGCGCTTCTCGTCCAGCGGGTGGTCGACGCGACTCGCGATCGAGATCGAGAACGTGCGCGCGGTGGCCGCCGACATGGACACGGACGACGACATCGCCCGTTCGCTCGTCTGGTCCATCGGCCAGTACCACGACATGACCTCCACCTTCCGCTCCGGCATCGACGAGATCGCCAGGTGCGTCAGCCGGCGGCCGACACCGGCACCGGTGCTCGTCGCGCTGCTCACGCTGCAGGCCGACCTGCACCTGCGCCTGGGCGAGGTTCAGGCCGCCGCCGCGTTGGTCACCCGGGCCACGGCGATCGCCGACGAAGTGGGCGTACCCGAGTGGGACGACATGTGCCTGGTGCGCACCCAGGGCGAGGTGGCGCTGCGGAACGACGACCCGGCCCTGGCCGCCCGTCTCGCCGACGAGGCGCTGGCGCGCGGAGCGGCCACCAAGCGCAGCGAGGCGCGGCTGTGGAACCTGGCTGCACTGGCCCGCTACTCGTTGGGCGACCTCGACGGCGCCGCCGACGCGTTGGACCACGGGCTGGCAGCCGAAGAGGCCGCAGGGCTCGAGTCGTTCCTCGTGAACACACACGGCAACTACGCGGAGATGCTCTTCGAGCTCGGCGACTCCCGCGGCGCCGCACAACACCAACTCGCCGCGCTCGACCTGGGGCGTTCCACCGGTCAGGCTCATGTGGTGGCCTTCTCGTTCATGGTCGCCGCACGATTCGCGCTGGAGGACGGCGACGCGGTCGATGCCGTCCGGCTGCAGGCAGCCGCCGACGTGATCATCGCCCGCGAGGGCCACTCGCTGTACGGCGCCGACCAACAGGCTCGCGAAGCACTGCTCGACACCGCGCGCGCACAACTGGGCGACGACGAGTTCGAGCGGGCCGGCGTCGACGGTGCGGCCGCGCCGGTGGACCGGCTCGCCACCCAGACCGAAGAGATCCTGCGGCGACGCGCCGCACCAACCGCCGACACAGGAGGTCGACCATGAGCATCGACGAGACCGACGGCCGCCCGCCGTACCGCGACCGCATCGCCATCCTTCCTGGCGACCCGCCGGTGGCCTACTACCCCGGCAGGGTGATCGTCGACGACGCCGCCCGCATCGACCTCGGCGCGGAGGGCTCGGCCATCTTCGTGGCCACCGGGCCGGACCAGTCCGAGGCCGAACTGCCGATCGGGCAGCGATTCGTGGTCGAGGTTCAGGACCCCGTGGCCACCATCGCCGATCTCCGCTCACGCGGCATGACGGCGGAGCTCGACATCGTCTACTTCGCCAGCGGCGACTGCGACTGCTGCGGGTGCCCGCCGCACCCGGCGATGACCGCCGAGCTCGCCGCCCAGGCGTGGGGCGCCAATCCGTGGAGAGCGAACCCGTGGCGAGCCAACCCGTGGCGGGCCAACCCGTGGCGAGCCAATCCGTGGCGGGCCAACGCCTCGCAGATGAACATCGTCGCGACCGGACGGCCGCCGACATCGTCGGTGATGCCGGCCCCGGTCCGCGAGCTGCCCATTCGGCCCACCTACCCGTCGAACACTGTCAAGATCGGTGTGCTCGACAGTGGGCTCGCGGGCGGCACCACCAACGCCGACCTGATGCGACCGGCCCTCCTTGGCACGGACCCGGTGTCCATGCAACGCATCACCGGCCAGGGCGACGTGCCATCACAGCCGCTCGGCAAGTACCCGGTCGACCAGTATCTCGACCCCGTGGCCGGGCACGGAACGTTCATCGCCGGCATCATCGAGCAGCTCACGCCCGGATGCGCCATCACCGTCCGCAAGGTGCTGCAGCCCGAGGGCGACGTCAGCGTGTCGACCGTGGCCGCCGCCCTCTGGCAGCTGATGGCCACCTCCATGCCGAACATCGTCAACCTGTCGTTCGGTGGCACCGGCCGCAACTCCATGCTCGAGCTCCTCATCGACCACTACCACAGCGCGCACGGCGTGGTGTTCGTGGGCGCGGCGGGCAACGAGGGGTCGTGCGTCGAGCAGTACCCAGCAGCGCTGCCGAACGTGGTCGGCGTCGCTGCACTCGGCCCCGAGGGGCCGGCTCCGTGGTCGAACTATGGCTCGTGGGTCGACGCCTGCGCCCCCGGCACCGACATCGTCAGTTCGTTCTTCGCCAAGTTCGACGGCGCGACGCCGCCGATCAACGGCCTCGACGCCGACGACTTCGTGCAGTGGGCCACATGGAGCGGCACATCGTTCGCCGCGCCGGTCGTGGTCGCCGCGCTGGCCCGCGAGATGATCACGGGGAAGTGCACCGCGATCGAGGCGGTCGAACGCCTGGTGCGCGCTCCGCACCTCGTCCGCCTGCCGCTGATGGGCACCGTCGTCAACTACTGACCGGCGACGCGACCGACCGGCGACGCGACGGTCAGAAGCGGCGGTCGTTCGCCTTCTTCTTCGGCGGCGCCTTGAACGGCGCCTCGATGAGGGCTTCGAACTGCTCGTCGGTCGGCTGCTTGGGCTCGTTCAGCCGCTGGAGGTAGCTCTTCAGCGCGGCACGGGCCGGCGGCACGTGGTCGCCCTTCATCCCGACCGAGCGGGAGATGGCGTCCTTCGCCTTCGCCACCCGCTCCTTGCGCGTCGCCTTCTCGGCCTCGGAGTACACCTTCGGGGTCTTGTTGGCCGCTGCCTCAGCCCGCGCCAAACGGTTGGCCTCGGACTCCTGGAGAGGGGTGAGTTTCGGAGAGCTGGCCACGATTGAACGCCTTTCGAGCGGGAAGTGCCAAAGGGTAGCGAGGCCGACGCCTGAGCGGCACCTCACGACGCCGGGATCCTCCACGGCGATCCGGGTTCGGTACCGTGCGGCGATGAGCGACCAACGACAGTTCATCCGCACGCACACCGAGGGCAAGGTGTCGATCATCACCATCGACCGGCCCGAGAAGAAGAACGCCATGACGTACGCGATGCTCGGCGAGTTCATCGAGACCGTCGCCCGCGTCGACGACGACCCGTCGACCGTGGCCATCGTGGTCACTGGCGTGCCGGGTGCGTTCTGCGCCGGCACGGACCTGGCCGACCTGGCGACCATCCCCGGCAAGGACCGCGGCCTGCGCGGCACCGCCGAGGAGCGCCATCGCTGGTGGCCGTTGGCCGAGGCGCGCAAGCCGACCGTGTGCGCCATCGACGGTCCGGCCGTGGGCATGGGCGCCGAATTCACGTCACAGTGCGATCTGCGACTGGCCGGCCCCGGCGCGCGCTTCGCCTGGAACTTCGTGCACCGCGGGCTGGTGCCCGACACCGGCGCCGGCACGTGGCTGCTCCCCCGGCTGGTCGGCCTGCAGCAGGCGCTGCGCCTGCTGTACACCGGCCAGATGATCGACGCGAGCGAGGCGCTCGCGCTGGGCTACGTGCTCGACGTGGTCCCCAGCGACGAGTTGCTCCCTCGCGCCGTGGCGTTGGCGACGGCCATCGCAGCGGGCTCGCCGCACAGCCTGGGGCTCATCAAATCGTTGGTGCGTGAGGGTTTGACGGCGCCGGTGCCCGAACACATGACCCGTCACACGGCCGCGATGGCGGCCTGCTTCGCCAGTGACGACCACCGCGAAGGCGTGGCCGCATTCCTGGAGCGCCGGCCGGCCTCGTTCACCGGACGCTGACCGGGTCGGCAAATCTGCAGAGTTCTTCTCCTCCATAGTCTCTAATGACATCAATGTAATTACATTGACGTAAGTGACACAGTTGCACTAGTACGCGCTAGTGCAACTGAAGGGGCCCCAGCTAGCGCGTGTGCACTAACCGCCGACGGTGAGTTTTGTAACGCTTTCCGCGTTGGATTTTCTGGTTTTCCTCAACTACTGTGCGCTTCACGTTCCCCAAATCACGGGGTGTTCGACACACAGGGTTGGAGGTGAATTCAATGGTCAAGCTCAAGAAGCAGGCGGTCCGCCTGGTGCCCGCTCTGTCGCTCGTCGCCGTCGTGGTGGCTGCTGCGGCAAGCTCGAAGTGGGGCTGAGTCACTCTGTGTGGCCACTCCCGACACGCTCGACCCCTGGTGTCGAACGAACTGCACGGTG
>CBHWEI010000196.1:0-7705 GCA_966112835.1 uncultured Acidimicrobiaceae bacterium | reverse complement strand
GCGATGCAGCAGGTCGACACCGACCGCGCCGACCGCCCGAAGACCGACGTGGTCATCAACTCGGTCACCATCACCGTCGCCGACTGACCCCGGTGCCCTCAGAGCGCCTCTCGCTCGACCAGGCCCGGCGCATCGCACTCGCCGCGCAGGGGTTCGCCGACCCGCGTCCGACCGGTCGCGTCGATCGGCGGCACCTGCGCCGCGTGCTCGATCGCATCGGGCTCATCCAGATCGACTCGGTCAACGTGCTCGTGCGCAGCCAGGAGCTGCCTCTGTTCGCGCGCCTCGGCCCGCACCCGCGGTCGCTCATCGGCGACGCCACTGCGGCCGGCGAGCTGTTCGAGTACTGGGTGCACGAGGCCAGCCACGTGCCCACCGAGCACCACCACCTGCACCGCTTCCAGATGGCCAAGGAGCACAAGTGGTCGCGGTACTGGGACCTCATGGAGCGCCGGCCGGGGTTCATCGACGACGTGCTGCGGCGCATCGAGGTGGACGGTCCGCTGGCGTCGGGTGACCTGGCCGAGCGGGTCGGCAAGAAGGGCCAGTGGTGGGACTGGGATGACGGCAAGGTGGCGCTCGAGCACCTGTTCTGGAAGGGCGAGATCACGGCCACCCGCCGAGCCAGTGACTTCGCCCGCCTGTACGACCTGACCGAGCGGGTCATCCCCGCCGAGGTGCTCGCCCGCCCGACGCCCACCGAGGCCGAGGCCCGTAAGGAGCTGCTGCTGCTGGCGGCTCGGCACCACGGCGTTGGCACCATGACCGACCTCACCGACTACCACCGCCAGAAGAACGAGCCCTGCAAGCCGCTGCTGCAGGAACTGGTGGAGGAGGGCCGACTGCTGCCGGTGCAGGTCGAGAGCTGGGCGAGGCCCGCGTTCCTGCACCCCGAGGCGAAGCTGCCCCGCCGCATCAGCGCCTGCGCCCTGCTCACCCCGTTCGACCCGGTGTGCTGGTTCCGCGACCGCACCGAGCGGCTGTTCGGCTTCCACTACCGCATCGAGATCTACACGCCGGCGCCGAAGCGCATCTTCGGCTACTACGTGCTGCCCGTGCTGTGGGGTGACAGCCTGGTGGGCCGGCTGGACATGAAGGCCGACCGGCAGGCCGGCGTGCTGCGGGTGCAGGGCGCGTTCGCCGAGCCCGGCGTGCCCCGCGACGACATCGCCCACGACCTGGCCGGTGAGCTGCGGGCGATGGCCGGCTGGCTGGGCCTGGCCGACGTGGAAGTCGCCCACCGCGGCGACCTGGCACCGATGCTGCAGGGGTACCTCGCGGATCACTGAGCGCTCAGTACGCTCGTCGTGATGTCCGACGTCGAATCCGCCCCGCGCGACCGAATGCCCCGTTGGGTGTGGAAGGCCGTCGTCGTCTTCTGGGTGGGCTGGATCATCGCCGTCCGCGTCGACTCGTTCATCGACCGGCTCTACGGCCTGCTGTTGCTGCTGCTGGTGTCGATGTTCCTGGCGCTCGCCATCGAGCCCGGTGTGAACCACCTGGCCAACCGCCGCGGTTGGCGGCGTGGCACGGCCACGGCGATCATCCTGGTGGGCGTCATCCTCGCGTTCATCGTGTTCGTGGTGGCCATTGCCGCGCTGGTCGGTCAGCAGATCGCCGACGTGCTGCAGAACTCCGAGGACTACGTCACCCGGTTCGTGAACTTCATGAACGACAACTTCGGCACGCACATCGACGCGTCGTCGGTCATCAACGAGATCAACGACCCGAACGGCTCGGTGCAGCGGTTCATCAAGAACCAGAGTGGCAAGGTGCTCGACATCTCGGTGGCGGCCCTTGGCGTGCTGCTGCAGGTCCTGTCGGTCGCGCTGTTCACCTTCTACATGGTCGCCGACGGTCCGAAGATGCGTCGCGCCCTGTGCCGGCGCCTCACCCCCGAGCGCCAGAAGCAGGTGCTCGACACGTGGGACATCGCCATCGAGAAGACCGGCGGCTACCTCTACTCGCGTGCGCTGCTGGCCGGTCTGTCGGCGTTCAGCCACTGGGTGGTGCTGCAGGCGCTCGGCATCAAGGCGCCCATCGCCCTGGCGCTGTGGGTGGGCATCATCAGCCAGTTCCTGCCCGTGGTCGGCACCTACCTGGCCGGTGCGTTGCCGGTGCTCATCGCGCTCATCGACTCGCCGGCGAAGGGCCTCGCGGTGCTGGTGTTCGTGGTCATCTACCAGCAGATCGAGAACTACCTGTTCATCCCGCGCATCACCGCCCGCACCATGGACCTGCACCCCGCGGTCGCGTTCGGGTCCGCGTTGGCCGGTGCCGCGCTGCTGGGCCCGGTGGGTGCGGTGCTCGCCATCCCCGGTGCGGCCATGGCCCAGGCACTGCTGTCGGACCGCGGTGAACGGCACGACCTCATCGAGAGCGAACTGGTCACCATCACGCCACGACGCGGACGTGCCGAACGGCGGGCGGCGCGTAAGAAACATCCCACGGCAGGGTCCACCGATGGCGACGCCTGACGCGTTCGTCCCGCTGGCGATCGCCACCCGCAGCGACCTCGACGAGTCGGTCCACTTCGGTGCCGCCGTCGGCCTCGGCCCCACGGGCGACATCGAGTTCGCGTGGGGCGACCCGGCCGTGGTGGTCTACCCGCGCTCGTCGCTGAAGCCCATGCAGGCGGTGGCGATGGTGCGCGCCGGGCTGCGCGTGTCGCCCGACCTGTTGGCGCTGGTGTGCGCCAGCCACGACGGCACCGCCATGCACCAGGCCGCGGCCGAGCGCATCCTCCACGCTGCCGGCCTCACCGCCGCCGACCTGGGCAACGTGCCGTCGCTGCCGCTCGACGAGGCGACGGCTCGCGAGGTGTTGCGCAACGGTGGTGGCAGCACCGCGCTGCAGATGAACTGCAGCGGCAAGCACAGCGGCATGTTGGCCACGTGCGTGGCGAACGGGTGGGCGCACGACGCCACCTATCTGGACCAGGACCACCCGCTGCAGCAGGCCATCACGGCATCGGTCGACGAGCTGTGCAGCGAGCCGCACGACCACATCGGCGTCGACGGCTGCGGTGCACCCACGCACGCCATGTCGTTGCTGGGCCTGGCGCGGGCCTTCCGGGTCATCGCCAACGGCGAGGCCGGCGCCGCGGGCGACGAGGTGTACGCCGCGATGGTGGGCAACCCGGTGATGGTCGGCGGCGAGCGCCGCGACGTCACCACCTTCATGCGCGAGGTACCCGGGTTGATGGCGAAGGACGGCGCCGACGGTGTGTTCGCCGCGGCCTTGCCCGACGGCCGGGCCATCGCGCTGAAGATCGCCGACGGTGCCAACCGCGCCCGCCCGCCCGTCATGGTCGCCGCGCTCGCACGCCTGGGTGTCGACGTCGCCCACCTCGCGCCGCTGGTGGAGGAGAAGATCATGGGGCACGGCCGTCAGGTGGGCGTCGTCCGGTCCATCGCACCATGAGCGCCATCCCGTTCGTCACGCTCGACGACCCGCGCTATGGCCAGGTGGTGCCGGTGGCGCCGAACGTGCGTCGCGTCGTCGCCGACAACCCGTCGAAGTTCACCTACCACGGCACCGGCACGTACCTCGTCGGCAGCGGCGATCAGGTGGCGGTCATCGACCCCGGCCCCGACCTGCCGTCACACCAACGAGCGCTGGAGGATGCGCTGCGCGGCCAGACCGTGGCCGCCATCCTGGTGACGCACTGCCACAACGACCACTCGCCGTCGGCCGCGTGGTTGAAGGAGCTCACCGGCGCGCCCACCATCGCGTTCGGTCCGCACGTGGTGGACCCCGCCTGGGTGGAGGACGACGAGCCCGACGACGAAGAGGATGAGGCGGCCCCCGAGTCGGCAGCCGGAGAGACCGGCGAGGCCAAGGTGGAGGAGGCGATCGACCTGGCCTTCGACCCCGACGTGCGCGTGGTCGACGGCGACCTCGCTGCGAAGGGCGACGGCTGGACGCTGGTGGCCGTGCACACGCCCGGGCACACCAGCAACCACATGTGCTTCTGGATGCCCGAGCAGCGCGCCCTGTTCAGCGGCGACCACATCATGGGTTGGAGCACCTCCGTCATCACGCCGCCCGACGGCAACATGCGCGACTACTTCGCCTCGCTCGAGCACGTGCGCCGGCTCGATGCCGCCACGCTGTGGCCCACGCACGGCTCGCCGGTCACCGACGTCGCCCCGTTCATCGACGCGTTCGTCGCCCACCGCCTGGACCGCGAAGCGCAAGTGCTGGCCGCCGTGCGCGACGGCGTGACCCTGGTGCCCGACATGGTGCGCCGCCTGTATGTGGGCGTGGACGAGAAGCTCTACAAGGCGGCCGGGCGCAGCGTGCTGTCGCACCTCATCAAGCTCGTCGACGACGGCCTGGTGCAGTACGACGGCACCCAGCCCGGGGTCACCACGCCGTACCGGCCGGCCTGACGCGCTCCACGCCGGCGGGTTCGCCGTCCGAACGGTGCCAGCATGTGGGGATGGATGCTCCGACGTCGGTCGCCCAGGTGATGGACGGGATGGGCGTGTGGTGGGCGGTCGCCGGCGGCTGGGCGATCGACCTGTGGCTGGGTGCGCAGCGTCGCGACCATCACGACGTGGAGGTGGTGGTGCGCCGGTGCGACCAGCCGTTGGTGTACGCGGCGCTGGCGCCGGAGTGGCAGCTGTTCGCACTCGACCCGCCGGGCGACGGGTGGAAGCCGTGGAGCGGCACGCCGATCGAACAGCCTGCGTTCCAGCTGCAGGCGCGCCGCAGCGGCACGGAGTTCGACCTGTTCACCGAGACCGTCGACGGCGTTCGCTGGCACTTCCGCCGCGACCACCGGATCTCGCTCGATGTCGCCGACGTGGTCGTGGCCGGCCTGTCCGGCATCCCGGTCGTCCGACCAGAGATCCAACTGCTCTACATGGCGAAGTCGAACGACGCCAAGAACGAGCACGACTTCCAGGCGGCGAGAGCGCACCTCACGGACGAGGCTGCGCACTGGCTGGCGAACGCACTCGAGCTGACCGTGCCGGGACATCGGTGGCTGCCGCAGCTGCGCGGCGCGTGACCCGCAGGGTCAGATGTACTGGTCCAGGATGGTGCTCTCGGTGAGGCGGTCGAGCGTGTCCTTCACGGCCGACGCCGTCTTGCGGCCGATGCCCGGCACCGCGGCCAGGTCGTCGGCGGTGGCCCGCATGAGCTTGGCCAGTTCGCCGAAGTGCTCGGCGATGGCCGCAGCCTCCTGATCGCTCAGGCGCGGCACGCGGGCCAACAGGCGCAGGCCCTTGGGCGAGGTGGGCGCGTCGCCGTCGCCGACCGCCTTGTGGTTGGCGGCGATGTGCGGGTAGTCGGCCATCACCAGGTCGAGCTCGTCGTCGAGCGACGTGAACACCTCGTCGAGCTGCAGGCGCAGCAGCCGCGCGTCGACACCGAGCTCGACGATCATCGTCTCGATCTCGGCGGCGATCTGGCGCACCATCTCGCCACGCTGGATGACCGCGGCCACGTCGTGGACGGTGACGACGTCCTCGATCTCGAGCGCGGTGAGTGCACTGGTGGCGTCGTCGAGCTTGGTCTTGTACCGCTCGAGGGTCTGCAGCGCCTGGTTGGCACGGTCGAGCAGCCGGCCGATGTCCTGCAGCTGCCGCTTCATGCCGCCGGCGTAGATGTTGATGACGCTCATCTCTTCGCTGACGCTCACCACGGGCACACCCAGCGACACGGCGACACGCTCGGCCGTGCGGTGACGGGTGCCGGTCTCGGCCGTGGGCACCGTGGGGTCGGGCATGAGGTGCACGTTCGCCCGGGCGATGCGCATCGAGTCGGCGCTCAGGATGATGGCGCCGTCCATCTTCGCCAGCTCGCTGAGCCGCTGCGGGGTGAACTCTGCGTCGAGCAGGAACCCGCCCGAGCAGATGGAGAGCACCTTCGGCCCGTCACCGATGACCACGAGCGCACCCATCTTCGCCCGCACGATGCGGTCGATGCCGTCGCGCAGCGGGGTTCCCGGCGACACCTGCGCCAGTGCCTCGTGCAGTGCGTTCGTGGAAGTGGAGTGTCCGGGCATGTCACGCCAAGTGTAGGAGGCGCGACGCCACCCTTGCCCGGGTGATGTGGGCTAGACCGGCGCCAGCGTCGACCGGCCGGTGAGGCCGACCGCAGCGAGCGCCTCGGCGACGGTGCCGACGCGGGTGACGGCCATGCCGTCGGCATCGGCGGGGGAGTTCATGGGCACGATGGCCCGGGTGAACCCCATGCGTGCCGCTTCGGCGAGGCGTCGTGACGCGTGGGCCACCTGGCGCAGCTCGCCCGCCAGGCCGACCTCGCCGAACACCACCAGGTCGGGTGGCAGCGGGTGGTGGGCGAGCGCGCTCACCAGCGCCAGGCACAGGGCCAGGTCGGCACCGGGCTCGGTGAGCTTCACCCCGCCGACCGCCGAGGCGAACACCTCCTGCTGGCCCATGGGCAGCCGGGCCCGGCGTTCGAGCACGGCCAGCAGCAACGCCAGGCGACCGCTGTCGATGCCCTGCGCACTGCGCCGCGGCGGCACACCGTTGGGCACCGGGTTGGTGAGCGCCTGCACCTCCACCAGCAACGGCCGCTGTCCCTCCAGCGTGGGCAGCACCGCCGAACCGGCCACGCCGGTGCGCCGGTCGGTGAGGAACAGGCGGCTGGCATCGGGCACGCCGCGCAGGCCGTCGCCGGCCATCTCGAACACGCCGAGCTCGTTGGTGGGCCCGAAGCGGTGCTTCACCGCGCGCAGCAGGCGCAGCGAGTGGTGCCGGTCGCCCTCGAAGCTGAGCACCGTGTCGACCACGTGCTCGAGCACGCGGGGCCCGGCCAGCCCGCCCTCCTTGGTGACGTGCCCGACCAGCACCACCGGCACGCCGCGTCGCTTCGCCTCACCGACCAGGCGGTGCGCGCACTCGCGCACCTGCACCACGCTGCCGGGCGCCGACGGCACGTCGGGGTGCGAGATGGTCTGGATGCTGTCGACCACCACCAGTTGCGGCTGCACCTGGTCGATGGCGGCGACGATGTGGGGGAGCGAGGTCTCGGGCAGCAGCCACAGATGCGGCTGCACCGCGTCGAGCCGCTCGGCCCGCAGGCGCACCTGCTGGGCGCTCTCCTCGGCGCTGACGTACAGCGTGCGCGTGGGCCACTGGGCGAGCAGCTGCAACAGGATGGTGCTCTTGCCGATGCCGGGCTCGCCGCCCAGCAGGGTGACCGACCCCGGCACCAGGCCGCCACCCAGCACTCGGTCGAGCTCGGCGATGCCGGTGGGGTGCGGCTGCGAGAACGTGGCGTCGATCTCGCCGATGGGCACCGCAGTGGCCGACGGTGGCAGCGCGCCCATGGCCGCACCGCCCTGCACGTCCTCCACCAACGAGTTCCACGCCTCGCACGCCGTGCACCGCCCCGCCCACTTCGGCGTGGCCGTCCCGCACTCGTTGCACCGGTACACCAACTTCACCCTGCTCATGCCCGGCACCCTACGGAAGGGGTGTGACGCGGAACCGGATGTCAGGCGGCGGGGCGGCGGCGGGCGCGGTCGTGGCGGGCCTTGGCGACGAAGGCGATGAAGCCCACGGCCAGGATGACCCAGGCGATCAGCACGAACAGGACGATGTTCGACACCGTGCCCCAGACGGAGCTGCCCGAGCCCTGCGCGAGCACCGACGAGGTGGCCAGGTCGGCGGTGGTGCCGTCGAGCGGCACCGTCCACGTGAGCGTCGGCGCGGCCTCCGAGCCCGAC
>CBHWEI010000195.1:0-7736 GCA_966112835.1 uncultured Acidimicrobiaceae bacterium | reverse complement strand
TGACGCTGGCCGAGACCGGTCACCTCGTGTTCGCCACCCTGCACACCAACGACGCCTCGCAGGCCCTCGACCGCATCGTCGACGTGTTCCCCGCCGAGCGCCGCGACCAGATCCAGATCCAGCTGGCCGGCACCCTGCAGGGTGTCATCAGCCAGCGTCTGCTGCCCGCCGAGGGCGGCGGCCGCGTGGCCGCGTACGAGGTGCTCATGGCGAACGACGCCGTGCGCAACCTGGTGCGTGAAGGCAAGAGCCGTCAGCTGCGCAACGCGATGATCTCGGGCCAGCAGGAAGGCATGCAGACCATCGAGATGGACCTCGCTCGTCTGGTGTCCAGCGGCATCATCAGCTTCGACACGGCCGCCGAGGCGAGCCAGTACCCGAAGGAGATCCTGGCGCAGGCCGCCACGATGCGTGCGCAGATGCAGGCGCAGGCCACCGTCGCCGCCGGCCAGGCAGCGAGCACCGGCGCCGGCGAATTCGTCGGCGCCTGACCCGCCCCACTGAAGCGGAGTCGATCCCATGACCACCAAACTGCCGTACAAGATGCTCGGCGGTGTCGTGCCCTGCCCGGGCGGCTGGCTCATCGTGCCCGCGCGTCTCGCGGGCGTCACGGTGGTGGCCGAGGAAGCCATGGTGGTGCCGACGCTGCTCGACGTGCTGGAGTTCAAGCCGAAGTTCGAGGCGTGCGCCATCTGGGCGCCCATCGGGTTCTTCGACGAGCCCACGGCGCCGTTCCGTCCGTGCGACGAGGAGGCCCGCGACTACGTCGGCTGGCCGCGCCGCATCGCCATCCGTCCGACACCTTCGCGCGCTGCGCTGAACGCGCCGACGCGTGAGGCCGCGCTCGAGCTCGAGCCGTGGCTCACCCGCGACGACTTCCGCCGCTTCAAGTGGTTGCGCGAGGCCGAGCGCGAGTTCCAGCCGTTCCATCAGCGCTCGTACTTCGCGGCGCACCCGGACCTGACGTTCGCACAGCTCAACGGCGACGTGCCGTTGACCACCTCGCCGTACCACCAGGACGGCGTGCTCGAGCGCATGGCGCTCATCCGCGACAAGATGCCCGGCGTCGACGAGATCGTCACCCGGACGCCGCCGCCCGGCGCTGCAGTCGTGCACCTGCTGCTGGCCACCGGCCTGCTGTGGACCGCCCGGCGTGCCGCCGGCCGTGCCATGCAGCGTCTGCCCATGGATCCCAACTGGGACTCGGGCGGCATGCGCATGGAACTGGTCCGCTGACCCACCCGCAGCGCGCGGAACCGGTCAGGTCGCGACGACCGCATTCGGTCGTCCGCACCTGACCAGTTCGGGCAGACGGTGTCGGCGCCGAGGCGCCGGGCTCAGTTGACGACGCGCCAGGAGTTGACGGCCAGCTCGCCCGAGTCGGGGCGGAACTGCACGACCGCACGGATCACCGTCGTCTGACTGCGCAAGGTGGCGCTCGAGATGAGCAACAGCTTGGTGTCGGACGGGTTCGTCTCGATGCCGATCAGGAACGCGGTCGCCGACGCCGAGGCCTGGGTGTCCAGGTTGGCGATGACGATGCCGCCCAGGATCTGCCCGTTGGCGGCGTTGGTGATGTTGCCCAGCGAGACGCCCTGCTTGGGCGCCCACACCAGACCGTGGATGGCCACGTCGCTGGTGTTGCCGGACTGGGTCTCGATGAGCCAGTCGTTCCAGTTCAGCGAGCTCTTCTCGAAGCCACCGCTGTCGCTGGCGACAGCGACGATCGACAGCGCCGTCTCGCTGATCTTGCGACGGAAGATCTCGAAGCCCGCCTGGTTGCGCACCTGGATGTAGCTGGTGCCGCCCATGTAGAACGTCGCACCACCCTTGCCGCCGGCGTTCAGCGTGGCGACCCGGTCGGCAGCCTGCTCGGCCGCGCAGTTCACGTTGTCGAGCTTCGGGCTGTCGCCCTGGCCGCCGGGGAAGCCGGCGATGAGGGTCTTGTTGCCCAGGACGATGCTGACGTCCTCGAAGTAGTACTCACCGCTCTTGAAGTAGTTGCTCTGCGCCAGGTTCAACGAGGTGTACTTGCCCGGGCTGAACACACGGCACTTCGCCGTGTCGACGAACGCCGGGTTCGTGTTCAGACCGGACGGCGGCTGCAACCCGGTGGGCGCACTGAACATGTTCGTCCAGTCCAGCGTGGTGCACTGCGGGCCGCGGAAGAAGTCGGGCTCGAACATCAACTGCCCGCTGTCCACCTCGGGGATGGCCGGCGGCACGTCGCAGTTGCTGCGCGTGTACCAGAGGTCGCCGTCCTTCATCAGCATGTTCGACTGCAGCGAGATGCGCGTCGGATCCTTGATGTAGACGGGACCGCTGAACGTCTTCACGTTGTCGGAGCCACCGGCGCCCTTGGTGGTGAAGTACGGGTTGCCGACGGGAACGCCTTCACCGGTGACGACCACACCCCACCCCTGCACGTCGCTGATCAACGTGCCGACGCGCTGGCAGGTGACCTTCGTGGTGGCGCCGTTGATGACCGGCGGGAACACGGTGGTGACGCCGCCGCTGCCACCGGCGTTGGTGGTGCAGAGCGTCTGGAAGTTGCGCAGCTTCTCGATGCCGTAGCGCAGCCCACCATCGGCGGCGGCCAGCCGGTCGGCGCGCTCCTCGACGACGCGCGCGTAGCGCAGGTCGGCGCTCACGTAGGTGGCGACACCGACGATGACGGCGCTGATGACGATCGTGCCCACCATGACGAGCGGCAGGATGGCGCCCTCGTCACGGCGACGTGCGTCGCGGTCGGTCCACACAGTGCGCTCATGGCGACGGTTGTTCAACCAGCGCATGTCACTTCACCACCAGTTGGGTCGAGCCGAGCACTGCACTGTTCGGCGAGTAGAAGGTGATCGTTCGGGTGCCATCGGCCCACAGCTCGGACGAACCCTCGGTGTAGCCGGGGAACGTCACCCTGAACGCCGTGGCGCTCAGCTTGGTGAAGTTGCGGAACAGCTCGCTGTTCGGGGCGCCGGTGACGGCGCGAGCGTCGATGCTGGTGCAGAAGCCCGAGACCGTCAGGTCGATGGTCAGCGCGCTGGTCAGCACGCCGACGCCGACGGCGGCCTTGCCGTTGCCGTTGGGGTCGGTGTTCTTCACCGTGGGAAAGGTCTGGGTGACGCCGGTGACGACGCACGGCGGCAACGTCGTGGTCGTGGTGCTGCTGCTGGATGTCGTGCTGCCGGCCACCGTGGTGGTGGTACCGGCGGGCGCCGTCGTCGTGGTGGCGAGCACGGTGGTCACCGTGCCGGCCACGACGTCGGCCGTGGTGGGCGGCAACGTGTGGCCCGGATTCTTCGGCGCCGAGTCGACGTGCATGATGTCGCCCGCGGCGGTCTGGACGTCGAAGGTCACGAGCACGACGTCGTTGGTCTCGTCACGAGTGATGGCCACGGCGACCGGCAGACCGCCCTGGGTCCAGCCCGACGTCATCTTCATCAACGGACCCGACGCTGCAAGCGTGTGGGTGTTGCCGAGCGGTCCCGCGCCGGTACCGGAACACGAGAGGCGGACGATCGAGTCGCTGTTCGTTCCCGACAGCCACCGGTAGTTGGAGACGTACCGGGTGGTCGTGCCGTTCACGACCTCGCTCCACTCCATGCGCAGCACGTTCTTGCCGGGGTTGCTGGTGCAACCGGTCGCGGTCGCCGGCGTCAGGTCGAAGCCGTTCGGCGGCGTGGAGTCGACGTCCTGGGGCAACCAGGTGACGAGGCCCTTCAGGGTGTGCGCCGTGTCGGTGCGGATCTCGACCATCGGGTTGTTCCGGAACGCCGTGGTGATGACCGCGGCGATGACGGTGCAGATGAGGCCCATCACCGCGATGGACATGACGAGCTCGATCAGTGTGAAGCCTCGGTCGGCGCGACCGTGTCGACGAGACGCTGAGGAGGTGGAGTGCATCACGCTCGTCATCCCTTCACGATCTCGACGCTCTCGACGATGTCGCCACTGGGGTCGCGCACCTCGAGCTTGATGAGTTGCAGGTTGATGCCGGAGTCGTCGAAGCAGACGTTCCCGTAGGCCGACACGCCGTCCCAGAACTTCACCGGCGGAACGATGGTGATGTTGCCCGGCGGCCAGCCCTCGGGGTTGACGGTGGTCTCGATGATGGCCTGGTAGTGGGCGCGGACGCCGGCCTCGTCGGTGGCGGCCTGGGTGCCGCAGTCCCAGCGCTCCTCGCCATAGAGGACGTCACTCGCCGTCTGCAGCCAGGCGTGCGCGTTGGCGTGGTCGCGGTCCATCCGCGAGGCGATGATGGTGGACCGCAGGGTCACCATCGCCGCCACCGCCAGGGTGCCCACGAGCATGATCGCCATCAGCGTCTCGACGAGGGTGAACCCCTCGTCCGAGCCCGCTGCTCGGCGAACGCGTGAGCGTCCATGTCCCTTCTCCGTCGCCTGCACACCCCTGCATCGGAGGCCCGGACACACGGCTTGAGCAGGGAAAAGCCCGTCGAGGAGGCCCCTTCGATGAGTGCCTCGGGCATCCCTTACGGGAACCGTTTCAGCAGAAACCGAGCGATCGAAATGTTTTTCGACGCGACACGGGCCGGACCACGAGGGTCCGGCCCGGTCGGCACTGCTTGTTCGGCGACCCCAGTCGCCGGGTCGATCAGCTGCAGCCGTTCTTGTTCGCACCGTCGGCGGTGATGGCGCCGTTGGTGACGTTGTAGTTGGGCGAGTTGCTCTTGATGAATCCGGGAATGAGGTCGGCCTCGCTCGGCGGGTCCACGTTGTACTTGGCGTAGTACGCCTCGACGGCGACCTCGAGGGTCTTCTTGTCGCTGTCGCACGTGCTCTTCTTGCCCTGGTCGGTGATGCCGCGAACGGCGAACACCGTGACCGTGGCCAGGATGCCGAGGATGACGATGACGATCAGCAGCTCGACGAGGGTGAAGCCCTTGTCCTGCTCGCGCGTCGGCAGAGTGTGTTCGTTCATGACGATGCCTCCCATGTCGGGTCGTTCAACGCCATGCCGACCGTTGCCGCCACGGACGCGACGCCATGGTGCGCCGGCCGCGGACGACCGGCCAGGGCCGTTCGTCCGTGCCCGGCGACACACCGGAAAACGGCGAACGCCGGGCCCGCAGGCCCGGCGTTCCACCAATGCTTCTGTTGTCGCTGAGGGTCAGCTGCAGCCGTTGGCGTTGCTCGGGGCAGCCGAGATCACGCCGTTGGCCACGTCGTAGTTGGGCGAGTTGCTCTTCACGAAGCCCGGGATGAGCTGCGTCTCGCTGGCCGGGTCGACGTTGTACTTGGCGTAGTACGCCTCGACGGCGACCTCGAGGGTCTTCTTGTCGCTGTCGCACGTGCTCTTCTTGCCCTGGTCGGTGATGCCGCGAACGGCGAACACCGTGACGGTGGCCAGGATGCCGAGGATGACGATGACGATCAGCAGTTCGACGAGGGTGAAGCCCTTGTCCTTCTTCTGGGTATCGATGGTCTTCATGGTGTGGGTTTTCCTCCCGCTAATGAGTGACTCCATAAACGCCGTGTGACCCATCCAGGTTGACGAACGCAGGGAAGTCATCGGGATCTGACAAACCGAACTGAAGTCATTTTTCCGCTACACCGGAAAACTGCGAGAGCCGGACCCGAAGGCCCGGCTCTCGATTCGATTCTTCGGACTGGCCGAGAGCGTCAGCTGCAGCCGTTGGCGTTGCTCGGGGCGGCGACGATGGCGCCGGCCGACACGTTGTAGTTGGGCGAGTCGCTCTTCACGAAGCCGGGAATGAGGTCGGCCTCGCTGGCCGGGTCCACGTTGTACTTGGCGTAGTACGCCTCGACGGCGACCTCGAGGGTCTTCTTGTCGCTGTCGCACGTGCTCTTCTTGCCCTGGTCGGTGATGCCGCGAACGGCGAACACCGTGACGGTGGCCAGGATGCCGAGGATGACGATGACGATCAGCAGTTCGACGAGGGTGAAGCCCTTGTCCTGCTTGCGGATTTCGGTGGTGCTCATGATGTTGTGTCCTCCCGCTATGGGTTCGTGTTCAACGTCGTGAACCCGGTTGGGTACGAACGCAATTGGGATATCGGACTGTGTGGCACCGTCCTGAAGTCCAGTTTCGATCAAGGTGAGAAATGGTGAACGCCGGGCCCGAAGGCCCGGCGTTCCACCGATGCTCCGGTGGTGACCGAGCGTCAGCTGCAACCGTTGGCGTTGCCGCTCACCGCGACCACGCTGCTGCCACTCACGTCGTAGTTGGGCGAGTTGCTCTTCACGAAGCCGGGGATCAGGTCGGCCTCGCTGGCCGGGTCGACGTTGTACTTGGCGTAGTACGCCTCGACAGCGACCTCGAGGGTCTTCTTGTCGCTGTCGCACGTGCTCTTCTTGCCCTGGTCGGTGATGCCGCGAACGGCGAACACCGTGACGGTGGCCAGGATGCCGAGGATGACGATGACGATCAGCAGTTCGACGAGGGTGAAGCCCTTGTCCTTCTTCTGGGTGTCGATGGTGGTCTGCATGGTGGCGGTTCCTCCCGCTGGTTGATGTTCTCCCGACGTCGATGTCACGGAACCGGACAAAGACGCGGCAGATCATCGGGACGGTGCGCGCACACCTGAAGGAGAATTCCGCAGACCGTGCAAGGGAGTTCAAGAAATGGTCTCAAGTCTCAAGATCGCAGAAAGACCGACCGATGACAGGAGGGCTCACGCGGGCAGTGGGTCGTCGAAGAGGAGTGGGAGCGAATGTTCGGGCGAAACGACAAGCAGCACTGGCTGGAGAACGACGACGACAGCAACGAGATCGTCGCGCCGTTCCTGGACCCGGACCCGACCGAATCGGTGAAGTCGGTCGCCGTCGAGCTGCGCGAGCGTCTCACCAAGGTCGAGCAGCAGGTGCTGGCCCAGTACACGGCGACCGCCGCGTACGCGACGCTGTCGCAGCAGGGCATCGAGACCGCTCGGGCCGAGGCACGCGCCGACCTGGACCGCAGCCAAGCCACCATCATCGGCCTCATCGACCGCCTGCGCACCGAGACCAACGGTCGCATCGACGGCATGGAGGCCCGCCCCGGCCTGCCCAGCACGTCGCTCGCCCTCGACGCCGCCTCGCGTCTGGCCATGATCGAGGATCGCCTCGGCTCGATGATCGGTGCACTCGAGGCCTGCGTGAAGGAGAACATCCTCCTGCGCCAGCAGGTGGACGAGCTGCTCCAGGCGAAGATGCGCCACGAGGGCTGGCTGGTCGCCAGTGGCGGTGCGTCGGAGCTCTCGCTGCGCTGACCACTCGGTACGGTGGCGGGCGTGAGTGCCACGCCACCTTCAATCCGCCTGCGTTCCAACCGCGAGCGATCGCTGCTGCGCCGGCACCCGTGGGTGTTCAGCGGTGCGGTCGACCGTGTGGACGGTTCGCCGCAACCCGGCGACACCGTGCTGGTTCGGGCATCCGACGGTTCGGCACTGGGCTGGGCGGCCTACAGCCCCGACTCGCAGATCCGCGCCCGCATGTGGACATTCGATCCCGACGAACGCGTCGACGACTCGTTCGTCGCGGCGCGCGTCGCGGCCGCCGCGGCGCGGCGCGGTGGGCTGCTGGCCGGCGACACCGACTCGGCGCGGCTGGTGTACAGCGAGGCCGACGGCGTGCCCGGTCTGGTGGCCGATCGCTACGGCGACACCGTGGTGTGCCAGTTCACGACGGCGGGCGCCGACGCGTGGCGCGACGTGTTGGCCGATGCCGTGGCCGCACTGCCCGGCGTCGCCTGCGTCTATGAGCGCAGCGACGCCG
>CBHWEI010000194.1:0-7817 GCA_966112835.1 uncultured Acidimicrobiaceae bacterium | reverse complement strand
TGGGTCCTGGTCGCGTTCGAGTGCCGGGTCGACCATGCCGCCGTTCCACAGCACCGGCAGGTTGACCACGGCGAGCAGCACCACCAGCACCGGGGCAACCGCCCGGAAGCGCAGGCGCGTGCCGGCCAGCGCCGTGACCAGCGCGCCGACCCCGAGGGCCAGGCCCAGGTTCGACATGGGCAGGGCGCGGGTGGCGCTGCGCCCCGCCCCCGACCGCGTGCTGCGGGGGGTCGCGGCCATCGGCGTCATGGGCGGCGAGGCGGTCTCGATGGGGTGGTCGCCGCCCCCCGCGCCCCCCCCCCGCGGGCCCGGCCCTGGTTCGAGTGGGGGTGGGCGGGGGGGGCGCCCCCCCCCCCCCACGACAGCGTGCTGCGCGAGTTCTCGGCCATCGGCTTCATGAGCGGCGAGGCGTTCTCGATGGGGTGGACGCCCGCGCCGAGCACGATGCCGGCGAACACCAGGAACGCGGCGTACCGGCGTTGCGACCAGCGCACCAGGGCCAGGCCCAACAGGCACACCACGACGATGGCGAAGCTGATGAGCACGCCTCGTCCGCTCTCCATGTAGTGCTGCGACGCGGTGGTGGTGAACGCGTACGGGTCGCGTACGTAGAACAGCCAGTAGCCCGCGCCGCGCAACGTCTCGGTGGAGAGCGACGTGAGCGACGTGGCCTGCAAGCTCTCGCTGTAGGCCAGCACGTCGGCGCCGTAGGCGCCCTGGGCGCGCAGCATGAAGATCCACCACAGCGACACGCCGCCGGCCAGGAGGCCGATGCGACCAGCCGCGGCGAGCGCTCGCTGCCACGTGACCGTGCGCTGCAGCGTGGCGTGCAGCAGCCACAGCACGGGCGCCGGGGCGATCATCATGACCGCGGTGGCGTTGACGGCGCTGCATGACAGCAGCACCAGGGCGAGCAGGGCGGGGTGACGCCAGCGGTGGCCGCTGGTGGCCGAGCGGATGGTGAGGCCGACGATCCACCCCAGCGCAGCCCACGGCAGCAACATGGCCGACGTGCGCGACAGGTAGGGGAGGATGTACGGCGACAGCATGTACGTGACCGCCGTCGCCAGTGCACCACCACGGTTCAGGCCGAGCAGGCGGGCAGCCCACATGACACCCCAGGCGCCCAGGAACAGCAGCGTGCCGATCCACAACCGGTGCGCCACCCAGTCGGGCACGCCGAGCCGCTCGAAGCACCAGTACCACGGTCCCTGCGGCCACAGGTAGGCGATGGTCTGGTGCGGCACCCAGCCGCCGAACTGGCGGGTGTCCCAGGTGAACGGCGCATCGCCGATGAGGCGACCCGGGTCCAGGTACAGGAACAGCTTCGTGTCCGTGGGCATGCGCCCGGGCTTGGTGAGCAGCGCCGGAACGTAGGCGAGGAACGCCAGCACCGCGAGGTTCGCTCGCGACACCCCGGCGGTGAGCCGGGAGCGTGTGGTCACGGAATGGCTCCGAGCACCCCGTAGAGGCCGGTGAGGCCGACGAGCCCGGCGGCACAGGCCGACAGCACGAACGGCCACCAGTCGCGGTGGTCACGTTCGAACCACACGCCGGCCGAGATGAACAGTGGGAACGCCGTGAACACGAAGCGCGGCCTGGCCGTGACGGTCTCGGGCAGGATCATCAGCAGGATGACCACGACCACGTAGGCCGTCATGAACGACGGCAGGCGGTGCTTGCGCAGGAACCACAGCAGCAGCACCAGGGTGACCACCGAGACGGCGGTGATGGTGTTCGTGGGTGAGGTGAGCGGCCGGCTGATGGCTTCCCAGGTGCGGCGGATGGCGGTGAGGCCGAAGCTGGTGCCTTCCCCCCACGCCTCGGTCTGCACGCGGAACCACACGCCCCGTTCGCCGGTGTGGTTGCCCAACCAGCTCATGAACGCGACGAAGCCGATGGGCGCCAGCAGGGGCGCGGCGAGCGAGCCCCACTCGCGTCGCTCGCGGATGGCCACGAACGACGCCACCGCACAGGCGGCGACGAGGGCGATGCCGTTGGGTCTGGTGGCGGTGCCGATGGCGGCGAACAGGCCCGCCAGCCACCAGTTGCGCTTGAGGAGGAACCACATGCACGCCGCGGCGACGCAGAGCAGCAACGCCTCGGTGTACGCGAACGACAGGACGAAGCTGCCAGGGAAGATGGCGACGAGGATCATCGTGCGTTCGGCGACGTCGATGTCGAACAGCTCGCGGGCCAGCAGGCCGATGAGGAAGATGGCCAGCGCACCGAGCAGGAAGTTGGTGACCAGAGCAGCGAGCACGTCGCCGCCGGGCAGCAGCCGGTCGATGAAGCGGACGAGCATGGGGTAGGTGGGGAAGAACGCGGCGCGGGCGTCGTCGACGAAGTAGGTGACGTGCGGCCGCACGGTCTTCGGGTAGCCGTCGCGCACGATGCGCAGGTACCAGACACCGTCCCACGAGGTGAGCACGTCCATGATGGGCCGCACCGCGCTGCTGGGGATGGGCCGGTTGGCGTAGTGCGGATCGGCGAAGCGGGCGAACGGGAAGTCGGCGATGCGCTTGTTCTCGTCGGCCTTCAGCTCGGCGGCCACGATGGCGGCGCCGACGGCGACGCACAGGCGCGACAGCAGGTACACCAGGCCGACCTTGCGCAGGCTGAATCGCCAGGCTTCGGCGGGGCGGCCCTCGACCTGGAGCTCGTGTGAATGGGTGGTGTTGGTCATCGCGGGTGGCTGCTCGGAGAGTGCGAGCGGCGCGACGCTAACACCGAAACTGTCTCACCAACGGTTCAGCGGAAGGACGCGCCGGCGGGGTCCGAACGCGGGCGCGCGATGGCCGTCGAGGAGCAGCAGACGCACCACCCTGCCGCGCTGGCCCGCATAGGGCGCGAGCAGCTCGAGCATCTGCTCGTCGGTGCCGCGAGCGCGCCCGGTGAACGCGTGCGTGACGATGTTCTTCAGGTGGTAGTCGCCCACCGCGACGGCGTCGGGATCGGCGTGCGACACGGCCAGGACACTTCCGATGGTCCACTCACCCACGCCGGGCAGCAACGCCAGGCGCGCTCCGGGGTGGGGTTCCTGCGACCAGGTGTGCAGATGGCGGGCGTGGCGGGCGACGGTGCGCATCGCCTCGGCGCGCTTGGCCTCGATGCCGAGCGGGTGGAACCACCACGCCGGCCGCCCGGCCAGGTCGTCGGGGTCGGGCGGCAGGGTGAGCCCGAAGGGGCCAGGTGCGGGGCGACCCAGCCGGCGCACCAGCTGCCGCCACTGGCGGACGGCCTCGCCCGCGGTGATGCGCTGGCCGAGGATGACCGGCAGCAGCTCGTGGTACAGGGTGCGGCTGGCGCCGAAGCGGACGTCGGGGTGGTGGCGCTGGGCCTGCAGCAGCACAGGGTGCGAGCCCGGCCCGAAGTGGTGGCCGGGGTCGAGTGCTCCGGTGAGCGCCGGCGCGCCTTCGAGCAACCAGTCGGCGCCGTCGCCCCAGGCCTGGGCGCGCAGCGTGCCGTCGCGCCAGTCGAGGTGCAGGGTGCCCGGCCCGTGTGGCGTGAGCGTGGCCCGGGCGAACTCGCCGACGCCCAACCGGGTGGTGGGGTCGCCCGCGCCGTAGCGGTACGCGCCGAGCGTGCCGGAGTGGGCTCCACGGGCCATCGCGTGACTGTAACTCGCTGCGGGCGAGGCCCATGGGACAGCATGGGACATGTCCGTCGTCGAACGCTCTCACCCCGCTCCTGGCATCGTGCAGCTCACGCTGAACCGCCCCGACAAACTGAACGCGATGACCGGCGAGCTGGTGCAGCTGCTGCACGACGAGCTCGACGCCGTCGCGGTGGATCCCGAGGCGCGCGTGGTGATCCTCACGGGTGCCGGGCGCGGCTTCTGTGCCGGCCTCGACCTGGGCGGGTACGGCACGGCGCCGCACACCGACCACCTGGGCCGCACACAGGCGGGGTTCGCGGTGCAGAAGCACATCGCGTCGCTCATCCCCAAGCTGCGGTCGCTGCCGCAGCCGGTCATCGCCGCGGTGAACGGCCCGGCGGCCGGTGGCGGCTTCGCACTGGTGCTCGGCTCGGACATCCGCCTGGCCTCGCGCTCGGCGAAGTTCAACGCGGCGTTCATCCGCATCGGGTTGTCGGCGTGCGACATCGGCACCAGCTGGGTGCTGCCCCGCCTGGTGGGCGCGGCGCGTGCGCAGGAGCTGATGTTGACGGGCCGCGTGTTCGACGCCGACGAGGCGTACCGCATCGGCCTGGTGGTGGACCTGCTCGACGACGACGCACTGCTGGACGCGGCGATGACGAAAGCCCACGAGGTGATGCGCAACGCGCCGTTCGGTGTGGCCCTCACCAAGGAAGGCATGTGGGGCGCGCTGGAGATCCCGGGCATGCAGAACGCGATCGACCTCGAGAACCGGCAGCAGATCATGGCGTCGGCCACTGCCGACCACCGCGAGGCGATGGCTGCGTTCATGGAGCGTCGCCCGCCGAACTACACGAACGGCTGATCCCCGTGGTGCCGGCATCGCCCGCGATGCCCGCGTCGCCGGGGGAGGGGCGTCAGGGCGTCACTGGATGACGGCGGGGCCGTCGGTGCGGACCTGCACCGGCGCGTCGCCACCGACGATGGGGTGGTGGCAGGCCACGAAGTGCCCGGGGTTGATCTCGCGCAGCTGCGGCTCCTCGGAACGGCAGCGGTCGTCGGCCGCCGCGCAACGCGGGTTGAACCGGCATCCCGGCGGCGGCATCACCGGCGACGGCGGTTCGCCCTCGATGGCCACCTTGTGGATGGCGATCTCGGGGTCCGGAGCGGGGATGGAGTCGAGCAGCACCTTCGTGTAGTGGTGTGCGGGCTCGACGTACAGCGCGTCGCTGGGCGCCACTTCGCAGATCTTGCCCAGGTACATGACGGCGATGCGGTCGCTGATGTTCTTCACCACGGCCAGGTCGTGGGCGATGAAGATGAGGGTGAGGCCGTGCTTGGCCTTCAGGTCCTCCAGCAGGTTCAGCACCTGCGCCTGCACCGACACGTCGAGCGCGCTGACCGGCTCGTCGCAGATGATGAGCGTGGGGTCGAGCACGAGCGAACGGGCGATCGAGATGCGCTGGCACTGGCCGCCCGAGAACTGGTGCGGCTGGCTCTCGGCGGCGCGGGCCGGGTCGATGCCGACCTCCGACAGCAGCGCGTCGACCTTGTCGGTGCGTTCCTTCGAGGACCCACGCTTCCAGATGGTGAGCGGCTCCATGACGATGTCGCGCACCTTGCGCCGCGGGTTGAGCGACGAGATGGGGTCCTGGAAGATCATCTGCATGCGGGTACGGGCCTCACGCATGTCGGAGAGCGACATGGTGGTGAGCTCGTTGCCCTCGAACGACACCGAGCCGCCCTCGGGGCGCCGCAACTGCATGATGGCGCGGCCGGTGGTGCTCTTGCCGCAGCCGCTCTCGCCCACGAGGCCGAGCGTCTCGCCACGAAGGACGTCGAGACTGATGCCGCTGACGGCGTTGACCTTCAGGCCCGTGCGGCCCACGGGGAACTCGACCGTCAGGTCCTCGACGCGCAGCAGGACATCGCCCTCGCTGCGCAGGTGTGCCTTGCCCGTGCCGGCCATCAGTTGGCCTCCGCCGTCACGGCGAGGCGCTCGCGGGCTGCGTGGTACTCGGGAGAGCCCACGGGGTACCAGCACGCGTAGGAGTGCGACGGATCGTCGGGGGTGACGGTCAAGGGGGGTTCCTCCTCGAGACACTTGGGGCTGACGTACGGGCAGCGCGGCGCGAAGCGGCAACCCTTGGGCGGGTTGACCAGATCCGGCGGGCGGCCCGGGATGACGTTGAGTCGGGTGTGGCTGGGCTGCTCGAGCTTGGGGATGCTGGCCAGCAGGCCTTCGGTGTACGGCATCTTCATGGCCGCGAACAGGCGCTTGGTGGGTGCCTTCTCGACCAGCTTGCCGCCGTACATGACGGCGATCTCGTCGGTGTGGCCGGCCACGACGCCGAGGTCGTGGGTGACGAGCACCAGCGACATGTTGCGGTCGCGGCGCTGCTCGGCGATGACGTCGAGGATCTGGGCCTGCACGGTGACGTCGAGGGCCGTGGTGGGCTCGTCGGCGAACAGTGCGGTGGGGCCGCAGGCCATGGCGATGGCGATCATGACGCGCTGGCGCATGCCGCCCGACATCTCGTGCGGGTACTGCTGCAGGCGGCGATCCGGCTCGGGGATGCGCACGTCCTGGAGCAGGCGCCGGGCCGTCGCCATGGCGTCGGTCTTGTTCATGCCCAGGTGGATCTTCAGCGGCTCGGCGATCTGGTCGCCGATGCGCATGAGCGGGTTCAGCGAGGTCATCGGATCCTGGAAGATCATCGCCATTTCCTTGCCCCACACGTGTCGCATCTGCTTGCGCGACTTGTCACCGATCTCGGCGCCGGCGAACTTGATGCTGCCGCTGCGCTCGGTGCCCTTGGAGGGGAGGAGGCCCATGATGGAGCGGGACAGGATGGTCTTGCCCGAACCGCTCTCGCCCACGATGCCCAGCGCCTTGCCGCGCTCGAGCGTGAAGCTGACGCCGTCGACCGCACGCACCAGACCGCGGGCGGTGCGGAAGTGGGTCTTGACGTCGGTGAGCTCGAGGAGCGGGCCCGGAACGTCGCGGGTGCCTGCCTGAGTGATGTTGCTGGGTGAGCCGATGCTCATACCGCTGCCTCCCGGATGTCGAAGCGACGTGCGAGCCGGTCGCCGATGACGTTGAACGACAGCACCGTCAAGAAGAGCATGAGGCACGGGAAGATGGTCGCCCACCACGCCTTCTCCAGCCGGGCTCGGTTCTGGTTGATCATGAAGCCCCACGAGGTGTCGAGGCCGAGGCCGAGGAAGGCGAGTGCACCTTCGGCGGCGATGAGGATGCCCAGGCCGGTGGCGGCCACGGTGACCATGGTGGGCACCAGGTTGGGCAGCACCTCACGGAGCAGGATGCGGATGTTCGCCGCGCCCAGGCTGCGGGCGGCGAGCACGAACTCTCGTTCTCGCAAGGCCATGGTCTGGGCCCGCACGATGCGGGCCAGGGGAGCGATGGCCAGGATGCTGAGGGTGAGGATGATCTGCCACATGCGGGTCATCCACCCGAGGAACGTGAAGTCGGCCTTGATGTCGTCGAGGCGGCTCACCAGCATGATGGCCAGGACCAGCGCCGGGATGGCGAGCAGGCAGTCGACGAAGATGGACACCACCCGGTCGACCCAGCCGCGGAAGTAGCCGGCGAGCATGCCGAGCACGCCACCGACCGTGAGGCCGATGACCGTGGACGAGATGCCGATCCACAGCGTGTAGCGGGCGTAGTAGATGCAGCGGGCGAACACGTCGAAGCCGTTGCCGTCGGTGCCCCACCATGCGTCCCAGCCGGGCCCGAGCTTGTAGTTGCGCATCTTGCGGCCGTTGACGATGACCACCGAGTCCGGGTTGCGGACGAACGGCAGGAAGTCGGCGAAGATGGTGAGGAAGAGCAGCACCGTCAGGAACGTGACGCCGAACAGCACACCGAACTTGGGGATACGGCCGCGGCGCACCCGGCGGGCGCGGGCGTCGATCTGGTCGTCGATGGTGGCGGTGGGGACGTGTGTGACTTCGTCGGTGAATTCGGTGAGATCTGACATGTCGGTCACCCCAGTGCTCGGGCTTGGCGGATACGGGGATCGATGAGTGCGTACGAGAGGTCGACCATCAGGTTCACCACGACGACGATGAGCACGATGATGGCGACGAAACTCTGCACGGTGAACAGGTCTCGTCCGAGCACCGACACCACCAGTTGCGAGCCGAGGCCGTCGAGGTCGAACAGCGACTCGACGAGCACGGCGCTGCCGATGAG
>CBHWEI010000193.1:0-7899 GCA_966112835.1 uncultured Acidimicrobiaceae bacterium | reverse complement strand
GGTCGCGCATGACCTCGAGCTCGTACTCCTTCCAGCCGGCGATGCTCTTCTCGATGAGGATCTCGCTGATGGGGCTGGCCGCCAGGCCGTTCGCGGCCACGGCCTCGAACTCGTCGGCGGTGGAGGCGATGCCCGTGCCGCGACCGCCCAGGATGTAGGCGGGGCGGATGATGCAGGGCAGGCCGATGTCGGTGAGGACGCGGCGGGCCTCGTCCATGTCGTGGGCGATGCCGCTGGCCGGCACCGACAGGCCGATCTCGATCATCGCCTGCTTGAACTTGTCGCGGTCCTCGGCGGTGGCGATGGCTTCGGCGTTGGCGCCGATCATCTCGGGGGTGCCGGGGTGCCCGATGACGCCCATCTCGAAGAGGGACATCGCCGTGTTCAGGCCGGTCTGGCCGCCGAGGGTGGGCAGCACTGCATCGGGCTGCTCGCGCTCGATGATGCGGGCGACCACCTCGGGGGTGATGGGCTCGACGTACGTGGCGTGCGCGAAGTCGGGGTCGGTCATGATGGTGGCCGGGTTCGAGTTCACCAGGATGACCCGGTAGCCCTCGTCCTTCAGCACGCGGCACGCCTGGGTGCCCGAGTAGTCGAACTCGCACGCCTGCCCGATGACGATGGGGCCGGAACCGATGATGAGGATGCTGTGGATGTCGTCACGCCGCGGCATCACGCACCTGCCTTTGCGCCGTTGGCGTCCATCAGGTCGGCGAACATGCCGAACAGGTAGCGGCTGTCGTGCGGGCCCGGCCCGGCTTCGGGGTGGTACTGCACGCTGAACGCCGGTGCACCGAGCACGCGCATCCCTTCGTTGGTGAAGTCGTTGAGGTTCAGGTGGGTGACCTCGACCTTGCCCTCGAGGCTGGCCGGGTCGACGCAGAAGTTGTGGTTCTGGCTGGTGATCTCGACGTGGCCGGTGGCCTCGTGGCGCACCGGGTGGTTGCCACCGTGGTGGCCGAAGGGCAGCTTGAACGTCTGGCCGCCGAGCGAGCGGCTGAGCAGCTGGTGGCCCAGGCAGATGCCGAACACGGGCACCTGGCCGAGCAGTTGGGCGATGGTGTCGGAGGCATAGCCCACCATGGCGGGGTCGCCCGGGCCGTTCGACAGGAACACGCCGTCGGGGTTGCCGGCGAGCACGTCGGCGGCCGACGTGGACGCGGGCACCACCTGCACGGTGCCGAGCGTGGCCAGGTGGCGCAGGATGGTGGTCTTGATGCCGAAGTCGAAGGCGACGATGCGGCGCGGCCCGTTGCCCACGACGTAGGGCTCGGCGGTGGTGACCTGGGCGACCAGGTCGACGCCGTCGGTGCCCGGCTCGGCCAGGGCGGCCGCCTTCAACTGCGCCTCGGAGGCGGTGCCGAACGCGCCGGGCATGGCGCCGGTGTCGCGGATGAGGCGGGTGAGGCGGCGGGTGTCGAGCCCGGCGATGCCGCTGATGCCGAACCGACGCAGCATCGCGTCGAGCGAGTCCTCGGCGCGGTGGTTGCTGTGGCGGCGGGCCATCTCGCGGACGATGACGCCCCGGCAGAACGGACGCGACGACTCGAAGTCGTGGTCGTTCACGCCGTAGTTGCCGATGTGGGGATAGGTGAAGGTGATGATCTGGCCGGCGTAGCTGGGGTCGGTGATGACCTCCTGGTAGCCGGACAGCACGGTGTTGAACACCACTTCGCCGCTGGCCACGCCACCCTCGGGGTCGGCGCCGAGCAGTTCACCCTCGAACACGCTGCCGTCGGCGAGCACCAACGCTGCCTCACGCACCCGGTCGGACATGGCCGTCTCCTGTCTCGTCACGCATGATCATGCACAATACTGCATGATCTTGCAGGAGGCGACCTCGGGTACGAAAAACGCCCCCGGCAGGGGGCGCGACACGAAGGGGATGATGATGCACCGATGCTCCTTCCCGTACGGGCCTCACGGGACCCGTTTCACGGTCAGGGCGACATGGTAGCAGTCGCGCTCAGCCGCCTGCGTCGACCAGCTGGTAGAAGGGCTCCCCCTCGAGCAGCTGGCACTGCATGCGGTGCCCGGTGCGCTGGTAGACGACGAACGAGTCGTTGCGGCCCACCTCGGTGAAGTCCACCTTCACCATGTCCCAGTCGGTCTGCTGCTCGGGGTCGAGCTCGGCCTTGAGCATGACGTACTGCAGGTCGTTGGCCTGGGGGATGCACGCCCGTGCCTGTTCCATCTGCGTGTCGGGCCCGTAGAGCACCACCCGGAACGGGTTGGGGAACTGGTAGATCTGCTCGCGGTGCGCCAGGTGCGCGGTGAGCGAGTGGTACGCCGACACCGATGCGTCGGCGGGGATGAGCGGGAACAGCGCCCGGGCGTCGACGGCACGCGGGTGGTCGCGGTGCCAGTACACCGGCACCGGCCGGCCGAGCGGCTGATCGGCGCCGGGCGTGATGATGAGCCCGATCGGCAGGATGCCCCACATGAGGCACGACCACAGCGCGGCCACGCCGGCGGCGGCCGTGGCCCACTTCTGCCACCGCGGCTGCATGGCCTGGATGGCGTACACCGAGCCCATGACCAGCGCCGGCACGGCGATGGCCGAGTAGTGGTACTGGATGCGGTACTGGTACACGAAGTTGCTGATGATGTTCGACGCCAGCACCAGCGCGCTGACGGCCGCCAGGCTGGGACGGCGCAGGAAGACGAAGCCCACGGGGAACGTCATCTGCCAGAGGTAGAACGGCCGGTCGTCGCTGCGCAGGTACTCGATGACGTTGCCCGGGCGTTCGATGATCTCGCGCAGCAGGCCCGAGGGCCCGCCGAACGGGATGCGCCAGATGTTGCGCGTCGGCACCCCGATGAGGCTCTTCATCACCAGGAACATGCCGATGAGCGACGCCAGGACCGTGGCCAGGATGGTGGCCACGCCGCGGCGGCGATCGCGGGTGAACGCCACCCACACGCCCAGCGGGAACACCACCAGCAGCACGTCCTCCTTCACCAGCAGGGCGAGCACGATGAACACCCAGTACAGCCGCCACTTGCGCTCGAGCGCGCCGTAGATGGCCATGCCGATGAAGAACGGCAGGAACGAGTCGGGGTGGAAGTTCTCGCGGTTGGTGAACGCGATGGCGGGGTGCAGCAGGTACACCAGCGCGAGCACCAGGGCCATGGCCTCGTGCAGGTGCTTGCGGGCGAACAGGAACACCGGCAACGCGCCAAGACCGAGCAGCAGGCTCTGGGCGAAGAACAGCACACCGGCCGACGGCCACAGCCAGTAGAACGGCGCCAGGAACACCATGATGAACGAGGCGTGGTCGCCGAACAGGTTGCGCCCCATGAGCGTGACGTAGGGCGCTTTGAACCGCGAGAGCAGCCACGTGCCCTGGTCGTACAGGCCGAAGTCGTACGCCGAGGTGCCGAGCCCGTGGTGGTAGTCGAGCGAGACCGCCGTGAAGTACCAGACGTACGCCGTCACCGCGGCGACGAACAGCACCTGCCACGGCGTGACGCCGCGCGCCCGCCGGACCAGCGCCTCGCGGGTGCGGACAGGGAGCGGCGCCCGCTCCCCCGGCTCCGTGTCGACCGGTTCAGGGTCGCCGGCGTTGTCGTCGTCAGCGTCGCGGTCGACGGACTCGTCGCCGGCGTCGTCGTCGATGGGCTCGTCGTCGATGGGCTCGTCGTCGATGGGTTCGTCGTCGGCGCGATCGGCCGGCACCGCGGTCATGACCGCAGTCTTGCCGATGGAGGCTCCCGGCTCCCGGCACCGCGCCGCGTGTAGCGTGCCCGCGATGCTCGTCCGGGTGCTCTTGGCCAGCCAACACGGCTTCGTGGCTGCCGACCCCGTGCTCGCCGAGCTCGACGAGGCCCGCCGGGCGCTGGCACCCAGCGGCATCCGCATCGTCGCCACCCTGCTGGGCATGCCGCGTGACGCGCCGGCCGTCGCCGACGCCGCGGCCACCATGGGCCTGCCGCTGGAGATGTTGCCCGTGGACACGACGAGCTTCGCCACCGCACTGCTCGACGGGTTCCGCCGCGCGCTCGACGAGGATGCCGACGCCATCGTCTCGCTCGACGCCGACGGCCAGCACGACGCGCGGCAGATCCCCGACCTGGTGCGCAGCCACCGTGCCCGAGGCAGTGGCCTCACCATCGGGTCACGGTGGATCCGGGGTGGCTCGTCGCCTGGCACGGGCGCGGCCCGGACGTTGCTCAGCCGCTCCGGCAATGCCGTGGTGAAGGCGTTCACGGGCGCCCGCGGCGTGAGCGATTCGACCACGTCGTTCCGGGTGTACTCCCCCGACGTGGCCCGGCTGCTGCTCGACGAGGACCTGCCGACCGAGACGTACGGCTTCTTCAGTGCGATGGTGGCCGTCATCCAGGCACACGGCTTCGCCGTGGACGAGGCGCCCATCACGTTCCGTCCCCGCTACTCCGGCGTGGGCGAGCCGGACCAGCACGACGTGAAGGAGTTCGCCGCCAGCCTTCCCGCGGTGCGCCGCCACGTGCACGACATCCGACGCGAGATGCGCGGCAACCAGGCGCTGTGGGCGCAACGCAACCCTCGTCTGCGGGCCCAGGCGGCGACGGGTGAGTCGGTGTTCGGGGCCACGCAGGAGCTGGCGCACCTGAGCGACGCCGACCGCTTCCTGACGTGGATCAGCGACACGCTGGAACCGGCGCTCGGCGAACGGGTGCTGGAGGTGGGCGCGGGCGTCGGCGCCATCGCCGAGAAGCTCGCCTCCGCTGGTCACCAGGTGACCGCCATCGAGCCGGCCGACAACGTGTTCCCCGAGCTGCAGCGCCGCACGGCGGGCCGCGCGGGTCTGACCGCGATGAAGGTGACGTCGCAGGACCTTCTCGCCTCGGGGGCTGCAGGATCGTTCGACTCGGTGGTCTACGTGAGCGTGCTCGAGCACATCCGCGACGACGTCGACGAGCTGCGCACCGCCTACGGCCTGCTCGCGCCCGGCGGCACGCTGGCATTGTTCGTGCCCGCGATGCCGGCGTTGTACGGCAGCCTGGACTTCAAGTCGGGCCACTTCCGCCGCTACGACCGCACGCTGCTGCGGAACGTGCTCACCGAGGCCGGCTTCCAGGTGGAGCGCCTGGAGTACATGGACCTGCTGGGCGTGCTCCCCTACTTCGTGATGTACCGGCTGCTCGACGTGCCGACGCTGGACGCCGGCTCGTCGGCCCTGTACGACCGGGTGCTGGTGCCGGTCAGCCGGTTCCTCGAAGCGCATGTCGGAACGCCAACTGCTGGCAAGAATCTCGTTGCGGTAGCACGTCGACCTCCGGTGACGTCCCCACCCGCTTGAGTGTCACCGCGTTGTCGTCCTCGAACACCACCTCGAACGGACCGCCGGGCAGCCGCATCGCGTTGTAGATGGCCATGTTGTTGGCGCCGATCTGCGACTTGTCGAGCACCACGTACCGGACGGTGGTCGGGTCGGGCAGGTGGGCGCAGTCGTCGTTGCCCCACACCGCCGCCCAGAACGGGTTCGGCCAGTCGTAGATGTGACGGCGATGCGACAGGTGCGGCAGGAGCTGGTACGTGGCCGCGACGGAGGCGTTGTCGGGGACCACGGCGAGGGCCCGCCGCAACGACTCGTGACGCGGGTTCGGCGTGCTCCACACGAGGTAGTTCGTCTCGTTCAGCGGCGACGGCGACCAGGCGACGTTGCTGATGTACGAGCAGCCGACCAGCCACAGCGGCAGCAGGATCTTCGCCACGCGGTAGCGCCAGAACACGAACGCACCCTGGACGGACGCGATGAAGATGGGCGCGATCATCACGGACGTGTACTGGTAGCGGGCGATGCGCGCGTAGGGGCTGAGGCCGATGACGCTGGCCAGCATCTGCGGCAGGGCCATGAGCAACGCCAGCGGGTTCGCCACGAACGCCCAGCCGACCGGCCAGCCGAGCTGCTTGTAGAACTCGAGCCGGTCGTGCTGCACCGCGTCGCTGACCACGCGGTCGGGGTGGCGCAGGATGGTGGCCAGGATCTCGGGCGTGCTCTTGCCGTAGTTGCCGTAGAAGTACGTGATGTAGAACGGCTCGTTGCCGTCGTTGAAGTGCGGCAGCACCAGCTTGGTGGCGATCAGGTACCAGAACCCGCCCAGCAGGAACAGGCCGCCGCACATACGCAGCACGCGTCGGAAGTCGGGCGCGGCGCGCAGGTGGATGGCCAGGACGACGGCCATCATGACGATGGCCAGCGCGGTGTCCTCGCGGGTGGACAACGCCAGCAGCACCATGGCGTAGCACCACCCCCATCGCTCGCGGGTGGCGAACCACCATGCGTAGAGGAACGGCGTGATGACGAGTGCCTCGGGGTGGAACATCGCCCAGCTGATCCACTGCAACGGGGCGTACATGAGGAACACGAACGCGAAGCAGAGGCCCATCCACGGGTTGCGGAACTTGTCGCGGGCGATGAGGTAGATGGGCGCGGCGCCCAGGCCGAGCACGATGGCCTGCGCCACGTAGAGGAACGACGGGCCGGCGCCCAGCCAGTAGAACGGCACGAACGCGTAGCCGATGAGGTTCACGTGGTGACCCCAGAAGTCGAGCCCGCGCACCGACATGAACGTGCTGCCGCCACGGGACAGCAGCCAGAAGCCCTGGTCGTAGATGCCCATGTCGTACGACCAGGTGCCGAAGTTGCGCTGGTTCTGCACCCCGAGCGCACCGAAGAGCGACGCGAACACGACGATGGCCAGGAACGTCAGCCACGCCGCCGGGTGCGTGTCGGACACCTGACGGACGAACCGATCGCGCCAGCTGCGCAGCGTCGCCACGGCCGGTCAGTCTTGTCGATGCCGAGGCGGGCGCACGGTCATGCCGCGCGCAGCACCGGGACCAGTGCGGCGAGCACGCCGTTCACGAACCGACCGGAGTCGTCGGTGCTGAAGCGCTTGGCCAGCTCGACGGCCTCGTCGAGCACCACTGCCACGGGCACCTCGGGGCGCCCGAGCAGCTCGAACGCACCGACGCGGAGGACGTTGCGGTCGATGGCGGGCATGCGCTGCAGCGTCCAGCCCTTGGCGTGCGCGGCGATGGCGGCGTCGAGCTGCTCCATGTGCTGCTCGACCCCGGTGACCAGCACCACGGTGAGCTCGTCGGGCGGCGAGATCTGCGCGGCGAGCACCTCGGCGGGCGCGATGCCCTTGGTCTCGGCCTCGTACAGCAGGATGAGCGCCCGCTCGCGGGCGTCACTGCGTTCGTCGTCGACCGGGCGTGCCGGCCGCGACGCTCTGCGCGCCATCGTCAGACCCGCGTGATGTAATCGCCGGAGCGGGTGTCGACCTTGACCTTGTCGCCGATGTTGACGAACAGCGGCACCTGGATGACCTTGCCCGTCTCGAGCGTGGCCGGCTTGCGGGCGCCGCTGACGCGGTCGCCCTGGATGCCGGGCTCGGTCTCGCTGATGGTGAGCTCGACCGACGCCGGGATCTCGACGGTGACGATGTCGCCGTTGTAGAAGGCGATGATGGCCACCGAGTTCTCGACCATGTAGTCGGCGGCGTCGCCGAGGGCGACGGGCGACACGTGCTGCTGGTCGTAGCTCTCGAGGTCCATGAACACGTACTCGTCGCCGTCGCGGTACAGGAACTGCATGTCCTTGCGCTCCAGGATGGCCTGCTCGACGCGGATCCCGGCGTTGAACGTGCGGTCGATGACCGCGCCCGTGCGCAGGTTGCGGATCTTCGAACGGACGAACGCGCCGCCCTTGCCGGGCTTGACGTGCTGGAACTCGACGACCTGGAACAGGACGCCGTCCAGTTCGAGGGTGATCCCGTTCTTCAGGTCGTTGGTGGTGATGGCGGGCACGGTGAATCCTTCGGAGATGTCGTGAGGACGCGGCATCCGTCGCTGGTGACGACCACCAGATCTTCGACTCGGACGCCGCCGAAGCCTTCACGATAGACGCC